>JAJFUI010000195.1 GCA_021372555.1 Planctomycetaceae bacterium
ACGACACAAACCCTTGACAATTAAGGGCTTGTGTAAAACATTGCAAATCCTTGCTGTAGTGTGCAAGCGTATAGTACCCCCTAGGGGAGTCGAACCCCTGTTCTCGGACTGAGAACCCGATGTCCTGGGCCACTAGACGAAGGGGGCGTGATATTTAGCCATCGGCCTTGCGGCCGGTGAAACTCTAACTTTTACCACCCGTCGCCACCCTTGTCAACCGTCCCGCAAGCTGGACTACCAGCCACCACGCGCCGGCATTTGTTGCCCCAAGCGCCCGCCCCATCCGATTCTGTTCAGCTTGCCGGTCAGCTATCATTACCTGGAAGCCCGGGCTCAACAACACCCCCAGGACGACACGCGTGAACGCCCGAACCCGCCAGCGATTCGACGAGCAACTCGAATGGGTGCTGGCCCGCCTACCGCCGATGATCCATGAACTGATCGAGAAGGTGCCGCTCCACGTCGAGGACTATCCTTCCGACGACGTCATGGAGCGGACCGGCGTCGAGTATATTGATGATCTCTGCGGTCTTTACACGGGCATCCCCATCGGCGAGAAGAGCGTCATGCACTCCGGAACGCTGCCCGATGTCGTCACCGTCTACCGTGAAGGGATTCTCACTGCGGCCAGCGACCGCCATGGCCGCATCACCACCGAACGACTTCGCAAACAGATCCGGATCACAATCCTCCACGAGTTGGCCCACCACCACGGGCTCACGGAAGAGGATTTGCGAAAGTTGGGATATGGATAGCTCAATGGTGCCAATCCACCAGCCAATCAATGGAGCAACGCCATGAATAAGTCGACGATCAATGCAATCATCGACACTGTCGCGTTCGCAGCCTTCACGCTGCTTACCGCCACCGGCGTCCTCATGAAGTTCGTGTTGCCTCCAGGCTCAGGCCACTTCAAGGCTGTATGGGGACTGGATCGCCATGACTGGGGCCGGCTACATGCGTGGATCGCCGCGGTCTTGATGGCAGTGCTGGCCGTCCACCTGCTTCTGCATTGGCGATGGATCATATCGGTCATCAGAGGCCGGCCCCGTGAAGGATCGGGCCTCCGCGTGGCATTGGCAATCGTCGGCATCCTCGCCCTCGCTGGGCTCGCCATCGCTCCATTTTTCGCCGAGGTGCAGCAGGCCGGCGAACCGCCGCACCGGTTGCGGTCCGTTCAGCAGCCCGGCGTCTCCGCCCCCGAAATCGATGGAACCATGACCCTGGATGACGTCCAACGCCGCACGGGCGTCCCTCCGGCGGTCATTCTGCGTGAGTTAGGTCTGCCGCCCGATGTGCCAACGGACGAGCGGCTCGGACGACTTCGGAAGCAATATGGCTTCGACATGCACCGCCTGCGTGATATCGTTGAAAGACACCGCAAGCCCTAGTCGGTTCAAAACCGGCGTCACCTGCCAATGATCGATCTTGCCCGCATCGTTCAAGAGACGTTCGTCGCACAAGCGGAGCATCATCCGACGCTCAGTTCGACAAACGACCGCGCCACCTGGTGCGCGTCGCGCGGAGCAAAGCAACTGCCGCTGTTGGTAGTTGCCGACCAGCAGACCGCAGGTCGCGGCCGCGGCGGAAAGCGGTGGTGGAGCGCCCCCGGCGCGCTGATGTTCAGTCTGCTGATCGAGCCGGACACCGTCGCCGCCGACCGGGACCGCTCGCCGTTGGTAGCGCTGGCTGTGGCCGTGGCTGTAGCGGAAACGGTCGCCCCGCTGCTTGCCGCTCAATCGCCTGGCATCCATTGGCCGAATGACGTGCTCGTTAACGGCCGAAAACTAACCGGCATCCTCGTCGAGGTGCTCGCCGATCGCCGTCATGTGATTGGCATTGGGCTAAACACTAATAACACGCTGGCCGACGCGCCAGCCGAGCTTCAGGCGACCGCAACTACCCTGCGCGACCTTGCCGGACAACGGTTCGATCAGACCGACGTTCTCGTAGACCTGCTTCGCCACCTGGCCGATGCGTTCTCCATGCTGCGCGACGATCCCTCGGCTCTTTCCGCCCGCGCCAACGCCCGCTGTACCCAACGTGGCCAGACGGTGACGCTCCACTGGGGAAATCAACACAAAACCGGCGTCTGCCGTGGCATTGGCGCCGACGGCGCAATTCTCTTGGAAACGGCTGCCGGCGTCGAACGGTTTCACTCCGGCACGACATCGCCGCAGTAGCAAACGATCGCGCCGGGGATGCGGGGTTGTCGCACGACATTGTGTCAAAAGCTCCTCGTTCCCTCGAAGCGGTCGTCCCGACCGCCGAGAAGCATCAATCGCCCCCCTTCGGGGCGGCCCTTGTGTTTGCCGGCCATTGCGGGGATATTAAAGGGTTTCTGTCTCGCAGCCCACCAGTTGGTAACAAATAGAGGAGAGTCGCTCGTGTCGGAACATTCCGTCGTTGCACCCAAGCTTGACGCCGTTTTCTGTCCAAAATCGATCGCCGTCGTTGGTGCCTCCAGCCGGCCTGGAACCGTCGGCAACGACATTTTCCGGAACTTGCTTTTTGCCGAGTTCAACGGACCCGTCTACCCGGTCAATCCCAAGTCGAAGTCGATCTTGGGCGTCCGCACCTATCCGAAGCTGACCGACATTCCGGACGATGTCGACATGGCCGTCCTGATCGTCCCGTCGTCTGGCGTCATGAACGTCGTCGATCAGGCCATCGCCAAGGGCGTCAAGGCGCTCGTGGTCATCACAGCAGGCTTCAAGGAAATCGGCCCCGAGGGTGCGGCACTCGAAGCTCAGCTTCGTGACAAGGTCCGCGCGGCCGGCATTCCGCTGATCGGCCCGAACTGCCTGGGCGTCATCAACACCGACCCGGCGGTCCGCATGAACGCGGCCTTTGGCCGCAAGATGCCGTCGGTCGGCAATCTGGCGTTCGTCTCGCAGAGTGGCGCGTTGTGCGCCTCGGTGCTCGACTATGCCGAGGAACGGCAGATTGGTTTTAGCAAGTTCATCAGCTTCGGCAACAAGGCCGACGTCAACGAGATCGACCTGCTCGACTACCTGGCCAAGGACGAGAAGACCAAGGTCATCGCAATGTATCTCGAAGACATCACCAACGGCCGGCGATTCATGGAGACGGTCCGCGACATCTTCTGGGAAACGCACAAGCCGATGTTGTGCCTGAAGTCGGGTCGGTCGCCCGAGGGCGCCCGCGCCGTCAGCAGCCACACCGGTTCCCTCGCCGGTTCCGATTCCGTGTACGACGCGTTGCTCGTCCAGAGCGGCGTCCAGCGTGTCGACACCATCGCCGAGTTGTTCGACTATGCGACGATCTACACCGCGCAGCCGTTGCCGCGGGGCAACCGGGTGGCCATCATCACCAACGCCGGCGGTCCTGGCATTATGGCCACCGACGCCGCCGTGCGATGCGGCCTGAAACTGGCGGAACTCAGCGAGTCCACCAAGGAATCGCTCAAAAAGTCGCTCCCGCCGACGGCCTCGACCCGCAACCCCGTCGATGTTGTCGGCGATGCCCGGGCCGACCGCTACGAGGCCGCCATTCGCACCGTGCTGTCCGATAAAAACGTCGACATGGGCGTCGTCATCCTCACTCCGCAGTCGACGACCGAACCGACCGAAACCGCGGCCATCATTCCGGAAGCCATCAAGGGAATCGACAAGCCGGTCGTCTGCTCGTTCATGGGCGCCAAGGACGTGGCCGGCGGTGTGAAGCTGCTTCGCGAGGCCGCGATCCCCAGCTATCCGCTCCCCGAAGATGGCATCAAGAGCCTGGCGGCGGCCAGTTGGCTCGTCGCGCTGCAGGATCTTCCCCGCCGGCAGACACCCGAGTTCAAGAACCTCGAGGTCGATCGCGCGAAGAAGATTGTCGCCGATCTTCTGAACAATCACACCGAGCGCTATCTCACGCAGGCCGACTGCCGGCCGCTGCTGAGCTGCTACGGCCTGCCGCTTCTGAAAAGCGCCATCGCGAAGAACGTCGAAGAAGCCGTTAAGGCTGCCGAGTCGTTCGGCGCCCCGGTCGTCATGAAGGTCATGTCCGCCGATGTCGTCCACAAGTACGACGCGGGCGGAGTCATCCTCAACGTCCACGGCGGCGAAGAAGCTCGGGCGGCATACAACAAGATCCTGGCAAACGTCGAGAAGGCCGTGCCCGGCGCAAAGATCGAAGGCATCCTCGTCGAAGAAATGGCTCGCAAGGGCGTCGAGGTCATCTTGGGCGCCAGCCGCGACGAGCGTTTCGGACCGTTGATGATGTTCGGTCTGGGCGGCACCCTCGTCGAGGTCCTCAAGGACGTCTCCTTCCGGCTGGCCCCAATGTGGCAAACGTCGGCTGAGCGGATGGTCCGCCAGATTCGTTCCTTCAAGGTCCTCGACGGCTTCCGCGGCAACCCACCGTCCGACGTCCCAGCGATCGTCGACACGCTGCTCCGACTGTCCGCGATGGTCTGCAACCATCCCGAGATTTCGGAATGCGACATCAACCCGCTGATCGTCCACGCCAATGGCGAAGGCTGCTCGGTCGCCGACAGCCGCATCATGCTGCGAAAGACCAAGTAGCGACGTCGTCGAACTGAAGGACCGATTTCTCCAAATCCGTCCCCAACTTGGACAACTCCACGAGACCCATCCTGACACCAGGATGGGTCTTGCTGTTTCTTGAATGCACGTCAATGCTCGCGGTTAATCTTGATTGACACTGCCCGCCGCTTTCGGCGACAATGACCTCCACGTGCACCAATCAGCTTCTGGGAGATCATGATGGATCGCAGGCAGTTTTTCGAGCGCGTGGCGGCATGGTCGGCTGGGGTTGGACTGGCGACGCCGATCTTCGACGTTCGC
>JAJFUI010000211.1 GCA_021372555.1 Planctomycetaceae bacterium
TTTCGACTGTAAACGGCAGCGCCTGCAAGTGCTGGCCGTCCGGGTCCTTGGCGAGATAGTCGTCGGCTCCGCGTTCGAGCGTGCGCAGCGCCAACTGCTCTTCCAATGTGCCGGTCAAAAGGATGAACGGGATGTCTCTGAATTCGTCGAACAACTCCGTGGCATGGCCGTCGGGCAGATGGTAGTCGGCGACGATTAGGTCGAAACGCGACTTCGCCCACGCGGCGCGCGCCTCGGCAAGCGTGCCGACCGCGGTCAGTTCATAAGGCAGACCCTTTTCGCGGACCGTCTGGCAGAAGCTGCGCCGCTCCAATTCGTCGTCTTCGAGGTACAGGAGTCTTATGGGTTTATTCACGGCTTTCGTTCCGCGCGCAGTCGACGTGGATGATGTAGGCACCTGCCCGCAAGTGTCTGGTTGCCGAAGGGAGATGGGGACGACCGGCGGACCCCAGAAAATCCTACGCAGGGGCCCGACCCAAAGCCATGCGACGGAACTCTCGGCTCCCAACTTAGGAGGAATCCCTACCGCCGGTGGTGCGATGGCGTGGGGCGGCAGTGCGACTACAGCCCCAGCATGTCGTCGACACACGGCGAACCGCCCTTGTATCTTTCCAAGGTGCATTCAAAGCACTACAAGTAATGGTAGTCGGTCCTCCTCCGCGGAGTGAGCGCAGCGAACGAAGCGGAGGAGGACCGGGCCGGCCGCGAGATCGTCCGCCCTCGGGCCTTCGAGGCCGTGGGTGAGCTGGATCCCGGTTGGCCAGCGTCGTGTCGATCCCGAACAGTCGCTAGGGCTTTGAAGCCCGCATTCGCAAGGATGGGACGAACATGTCGATCGTTTTGTGGTTTGCTGGAATCGATGTCTCCAAGGATACCTTGGACGTTGCTTTTGTACGTGGCGAGGAGGAAGCAATTTCGCAAATCCCCAACTCGCCTGCAGGCTGGGCCGAATTGGTGTTCGCGTGCAAGGAACGACCCCTGGATCGGATTGTGTTGGAAGCCACTGGCGGTTACGAGCGTCGTGCCGTCGCGGAGTTGCTGGCAGCGGGCTTGCCGGTCGTCGTCGTCAATCCCCGCCAAACGCGGGACTTTGCCAAGGCCACCGGACGCTTGGCCAAAACCGATCGGCTCGATGCCCTCGGATTGGCGCGTTTTGCCGAAGCGATCCGGCCGCCGATTCGTCCGCTGCCGGACGACAAATCCGCGGAGTTGCAGGAAAGACTGGCACGCCATCGCCAACTGGTGCACATGCATACGGCCGAGACGAATCGCTTGGCGCAAGCCCGGTCGAAGCCGGTTCGTCGAAGCATCCAGGCCGTCGTGAAGATCATCGAACAACAGCTCGAATCCATCGACCGTGACATTGATCGGCGGATCGAGGAGAGTCCTGCCTGGCGTGACAAGGATCACCTCTTGCAGAGCGTTCCTGGCGTCGGGCCGCACACCGCCCGCACCCTGCTGTGCAGCCTGCCGGAATTGGGGCGCTGCTCGCGGCAGCAGATCGCGATGTTGGTAGGCGTGGCGCCCCTGAACCGCGACAGCGGCACGATGCGTGGCGCTCGGACGATCCACGGCGGACGGGGGCAAGTTCGCCAAGCCCTCTACATGGCAACGCTCGCTGCCACGCGTCATAATCCGCCGATTCGCACACATTATCAACGCCTGCTCCGAGCCGGCAAAAAGAAGAAAGTCGCGTTGGTCGCCTGCATGCGCAAACTGCTCTGCATCCTCAACGCCATGCTCCGCGATCAGGAAATCTGGAACCCCGTCGCTTGACATTTAACACAGTCGCTCACCCCCGGCCCCTCTCCCGCAAGCGGGCGAGGGGAGGTCGATGCGTGAGCGCGGGAAGCGGGGGCGGCAGTGCAACTGCCGCCCCAACATGAAGCGCAACTGCCGCCCCAACGATGCGAGCAACTGCCACCCAACATGAAGGCCACCGTGCCAAGTTGCAGTTGGCCGCGGCGAACCGCCCTCTCACCCCCGGCCCCTCTCCCGCAAGCGGGCGAGGGGAGGACGATGCGGCTACGTGGC
>JAJFUI010000214.1 GCA_021372555.1 Planctomycetaceae bacterium
TTCCGATTACGTGCAGCAGCAGTTGACCGACATCAGCTTCGTTGGCCTGCCGACGCTGGGCGCTGAGGTGGAACAGTTTGGAGAAGTTGGTTATGTCGAAAGCGCAAAGGCCACGCTGGAATTGGTGTCTCCCGTCTCGGGCCGCGTGGTGGCCGTGAATTCGGCGTTGCCCGACGCCCCCGAGACAATCAATCAGGAGCCCTACGAAAAGGGATGGATTGCAGAACTCGAACTGAGAGACTTCGCGGCCGATTGCGAACTGCTGATCGACGGCCCCGCTTACGCCGCGATCATCGAGAAGAAAGCCGCCGAGCATTCTTAGACATCGAGCCAACGTGGGATAGCAGCGGAAAGGGAAGACTTCGATGGCTGACCATCGTCAAGCAAAAAAGACGTTAGTGATACCGTGCAGCGGCGTTGGCAAAGTACATGGACTCATTAGCCGCGAGGCCGTGTACCATGTCACGGACAAGCTGTTGCCGGGGAATGCAGATACCGCCTGCCTCGCCCTGTTGGTGACAGGCGACGACGAGACGAAGCGGAAGGTTCAACAGACGCCCTGCGTCACCGTGGATGGTTGCCCCAAGCTCTGCGCGTTCAAGAACGTCGAGCTATCGGGCGGGAAGGTGGCAAAGGGGATACGAGTCTATGACGTGATGAAACGTCATCGCGGTGCGAACTTCGGCACGGCCACTGCGCTTAGCGACGAAGGCTGGACCGTCGTCGAGGAGTTGGCGGCCGAGGCGGCACAGGTCGCAAGGCAGGCAGATTAATCTGAGGAAGCGGTCATGGGCGAAACGTACTCGAAAGTTGGCATCATATCGTGCAGTGGCGAGGAGATCCCCGAGGGCACCATCGCACGGCAAGCGGTTCGTCGAGTGTTGGAAGCTCTGCGCCCGCAGGACACAGTGACCTTATGCCTCCCGCTTTTTCTCGCTGGAGAGGAAGGCGAGCGCCGCTTCGCCCGAGAGCACCCAACGATCACGGTGGATGGCTGCTTGAAGCTCTGTGCAAAACAAGGAACAGAAAAGTACAGCGGCAAGGTCAACACGTCGCTTGTCGTCAGTGACATTCTAGGCGATTCGGCGAAGGGGTGCTGCCGTTCCACACGTCATACCAATCAGGCCAACGATAAGGCTGTGTGGCTGGTGGCCGAACGCATCGCGTCGGAAGTGGATGCGTTGGCACGATCGGTTCGCGTGGAGCCAGGCAACGCCTCGGCCGAGGATGGTGCGTGTTGTGCTTGCAGCAAGCCATCGCAGGGAGGAAAGCTGGAAATCAACGGAACGGCGGTCACAATCAGCGGACTGCCGTTGATCTTCGACCATCTCAAGAAGAAGGGGCTGCAACCGGGCAGTGGCAGCGGAGACACGTTGCTCCAAAACGTGAAGGTCTACCACGCCATTGAGCCAGAGCAGGAAGCCGCGTACAGAAACGCACTGGCGTCAGCATACCAAACATACTGTGGCCAAACATCCCAATGCGATCTTGGAGGATAACTCGATGGAGTCAGCAAGACGAGTCGAAGCGGTCTACGACGCCTTTCAGCATTGCACGGCACGACAACTCGATGGGAAGAAGTCGGTTGTCATGTACGCCCCAGCGTCGTGCGGCGGCAGCAGCAGCGGTGAGGAGTTCGCACCGGATGAACTGGTGGCAGCGGGCTTGGCGGGGTGCACGCTCCTGAGTATGCAAATCGGTCTGCTCGCCCAACAGCGGGAAGTCGATCTTCTCGGGTCGAGCGTTAAGGCCACCGTGCGCATGGCTTGTGGCTCGTCGCAGCGTGTCGCTGGCGTTGACATTGAAGTGCAATTGCCGCACGCGCTGTCCGCAGAGGATCGCCGCGCAGTGGAGGAGGCGGCTGAGGGGTGCCCTCTGACGGCCAGTTTTCACCCGGACATTCCAATATCGCTGAACTTCAAGTATCCCGAGTCGTAGTGAAGAGGGCGACCGATCTTGAGGCGATCGTGGCGGCGGCAAGACGTTCAGCACAGTTGAAAGGAATAGCGGCATGGAACTCAAGAATGCGGTAGCCGTGTGTCTGATTTCGTTGTTTTCAGCCACGTTGGTCGTCCTGATCGCTCGCTCGCTTGATTCGCAAGCGGCATCCCGAATCGAGCCGCAGTTGGCGAACATTGTCGAGGAGCTTCGGGCCATCCGCAGTCAAGGTGGAATCCCGGCCTCGGGGAGCAATTCGTCGAAGACGGAACCGATCAACGACGGTTTGGTCGTCTATTACTTCCACGGCAACATTCGGTGTCCTACGTGTCAGTCGATAGAGTCGCAGTCGCACGAAACCGTTAAGAAGCACTTCGCTGCCCAACTGGAAGACGGCACGCTGGCGTGGAAGATTCTCAACTATGAACAACCAATCGCCAAGCCGCTCGCCACGAAGTTTGACGTTCAGATGCCGGTCGTCGTGCTCGCACGAATGAAAGAGGGCCAGGTGAAGGATTGGAAACGCCTGGACGAGGTTTGGGGGCTTGTTGGCGATAAACCGGCCTTCGCAAAGTTCGTGCGTGGTGAGATTGAGCGCATGCTGGTTCCCGAAAAGCAGAAGCCGTCCGCAACTGCTAAGAAGAAGGCAGCGCCGTCAATTCCGCTGCCTTTACCGGGGAACACTCCGGCGAAGGCGGCACCTTCAATTCCCATCCCACAGAAATAACTCAATCTTCAGCCCAAGGAGATCAGGCGATGAGACGTTTCGTCACTGTTGTTTTGATGTTTTGCATGTCCGCTATCTGCGCCGGCGCGTTGCTGGCGGCCGATTCAGCCAAGAGCGACAAGCCTGCCGAGAAAGCGAAAACCTCTGGCGAGACCAAAGCCAAGAGCGCCGCTCCAGCGGATCGCGTCGTGGTCATGTACTTCCATCGCACTCAGCGCTGCCCGACCTGTCGGCGAATGGGAAGTTATACCGAGGAAGCCGTTAAGCAGGGTTTCGTCAACGAGATGAAGAAGGGGACTGTTGAGTTCCACTTCATTGATTTTCAGGACGAGAACAACGCCGCGCTTGCGGAGGGCTATGGCGTCAGCGGACCAACGCTGATCGTCGCCCAAGTGATTGACAACAAGGTGAAGCAGTACAAGAGCCTAACGGAGATGTGGACGAAGAACAACGACAAGGATGAGTTTTTCAAGTACGTGCGAGAGAATGTGTCCGCCTACAAGAAGGCCGAAACGAAGTCCGCCGCAAAGCAGGATGCCGTCAAGCCAGCCCGGTAGCCGCAACGAACACTGGCCATCAGCGCTGAGCGGTGAGTGCTCGTTAGCGGTGCCCTTGGTGCGGCTTCGGTTAGGTAGAATCGGAGGAGAACATGACCTTTCTCTCGGCGATTTTCGCCGCCCTGGGGCTGGGCATCTGGACTGCGGTCCAGCCGTGCCCAATGGCCACCAACGTGGCGGCCATCTCTTATCTTGGCCGTCGCGTTGACCGGCCGCGACTTGTGTTTCTGGCGGGCCTTCTGTATGCATTGGGACGCACGCTGGTCTACGTGGGCCTCACCGTCCTGTTGGTCGAAGGGTTTCAGGCCAGCGGCACCAAGATGTTTTTGCAGACGCGAATGCATCAATTCATCGGGCCGTTGCTTCTATTGCTGGGAATGTGCTTTCTGGAACTGATTGTGCTGACTTGGCCGAGTGGTGGCATCAGCGAAAAGATGCAGCGGAGAGTCGATGCCTTGGGAGTCTGGGGTGCGTTACCGCTGGGCGTGCTTTTTGCGATGGCCTTCTGTCCGATTTCAGCATCATGTTTCTTCATTAGCGTGCTGGCGCTGGTTTCGAGTCACGATTCCCGGATTGTGTTGCCATCGGTATACGGGGTCGGCACGGCGTTGCCGGTCATGGCCTTCGCCGGATTGATTGCCTTGAGCGCCGGAGCGGTCGGGCGGGCTTTCAATCTGATGTCGCAGGTCGCTTGGTGGACGCAGAAGATCACTGGCGTGATCTGTCTCGCGATCGGCATCCACTTTTGCCTAAAATACGTCTTCGAGGTCCCGCTTGTCTGGGACCCGTGGCTGGATTGCCTTTATGGGCTAATCTGGCGACGGCAGTAGCGCAGCAGCGCAACCTCGGCACGTTTTCCTGCCTTGACATTATTCAGGGCGACGATAGATTCTCCTTGGCGAATATATCGCCACCACGTCGCCCCAGGTGGGCCATCCATCATTAGCACAAGCGCGGCGCGCATTGCGGAGATTATGGCTAAGAATGTCACCAAGGTTGTCCAGGCGAAGTACGCATCAATGGCCGAGAGCGGGCTATCGAGCAGCCATTCCGGTGTTCATGCGGTGGCCGAAGCCTTCGGCTATACGCCCGAGCAACTGGCCTCCATTCCGGCCGAGGCCAACATGGGCCTCTCGTGCGGCAACCCAACCGCGTTCGCCAGTCTCAAGCCGGGCGAGACCGTCGTGGACCTCGGTTGTGGCGGCGGGCTGGATGTCTTCCTGGCCGCGTCCAAAGTAGGTCCCACGGGCAAGGCACTTGGCATCGACATGACGCCCGAAATGCTTGCGTTGGCTCGCCGCAATGCGGCCAAGGCGGGGGGCGGACAACCGCTGCCAAATGTCGAGTTCCATGAGGCGACAATCGACAAATCGCCTCTGCCGAACGCCTCGGTCGATTGTGTCATAAGCAACTGCGTCATCAACCTCGCACCGGATAAGCCGGCCGTCTTTCGTGAAATCGCTCGCGTCCTGAAGCCCGGCGGGCGTTTAGCTGCAAGCGACATTGCGCTGAAAAAGCCATTACCGCCCGAACTCGCCGGCGACCTGATGGCCTACGTTGGCTGCATCGCCGGAGCCGTCCTTATTGAAGACTACCGCAGCCAACTGCTGGCAGCCGGGTTCGCTCAGGTGGACATCGTTGACACTAGAAGCGATCTGAATGCCTATGCCAAAGTCGAAAATCAATCTTGCTGCTGCTCTCCGACGCCGGGGCCAGTGCTGCCGGTGGTTCAGGCAAGCTGTTGCTCGCCCACACCATCCCAGGACGCGGATTTACACCGTCGATTGGCCGCCCTGCTGCAACGCTACAACGTGAACGAATATGCGGCGAGTGTGCGAGTCTACGCTTTGAAACCGGCATGATCCAGGCCGCCATGTCAAGTTCTTGTGGGCAACCTTTCGCATCAACATGAATCGCATATCTCGACGACGACTCCTGCATTCCGTTGGGCTGACGGCAAGCGCGAGCCTTCTGGCTGGCTGTGGACAATCTGGTGGTTCGGCGTTGGAGAGTGCCGCTGTGGCTGGCCAACCGAGCAAGAGAGACCCCTTGAAAGGAAATGCAGAACACCGATGGCGATATATTCGTAGGGAGGCGGCGGTCGTTGCGGGCGAGGCATACCGCCGATTCGCTGATGGCGGCTGCATGTATGGAGTCTGTGCTGGCTTTATGGCTACGATGGCGGCAGAACACGGCGAGCCTTACTCCTCGTTTCCCCTTCACATGATGCAATACGGGGCGGGCGGGGTCGGCGGGTGGGGATCGCTGTGTGGTGCGCTCAATGGCGGCGCAGCCGTCATCGGTTTGTTCGAGCAAGACAAACAGCGGCGGGAGAACCTAATCGCTCAATTGTTTTCCTGGTACGAAACGACCGTGCTTCCGAGCTACCGGCCGACGAAGGACTCGGAGCCGATTCCGAAAAGCGCCGCCGGTTCGGTCTTATGCCATGCGTCTGTCGGAAAGTGGTGCAAGCTGTCGGGCAACGAGATCGGCAGTCAAGAGATGAAGGACCGATGCCACCGGTTGACTGCGGATGTCGCTGCGAAGACGGCCGAATTGCTCAACGCGAACCTGCGAGAGCCATGCAAGTTTGCGGGACTGTCTGCCGAGTCCAAGTCCTGCCTGTCATGCCATAGCGACGAGTTGCATGACACGATTGGCAAGATGCAGTGTAGCTCTTGCCACCAGCAACTCTCGAAGGAACACCCAGCAGTGCCTGACGGTCTCCTCAAGCCGAGCAAGGCCCCAAGGAAGTCCGCGCCATGAAGGAGTCCTGCGTCTCTTTGTGAGTTTCGCTTTCTCGCGTCCCAGCGGAGGGGTGCATAGGCAGCTCCCAGAAGGAAAACGGTGTGGATGGCTCAAGTTGGTATATTCGGTCAGACGAATGTCTGTTATTATATGCACCTTGGCGAATATAGCAATTTTGGCGGCTGAACGCCGTTGCGGCGACCAGATTACGGCTCGGAGAGCGGCTCAGGAGGCGAATCCGTGCGAAGCTCCATTCTTGGCAGTGCAGCGTTTCTCGTGATTCTTGGCGGTCTGTTGTCGCTTGCCCTCCCCGGCTGCGGTGGTGGAGCAAGTACAGACAACGCTCAGGCCAGTGAGTTCGAGGGGCGGCGACCAGCGGCGGGGGACGTGCTGGATGAGTCGGGCAAGGGCATGGCCGCCATCAAACAAGCGGCAGACGCAAATAAGTATCTGTTCATGTTCTTCTCGAAAACCGACGACGAACAATCGCTTGCCATGCGCAAGGTGTTTGATAAGGCGATGGTGAGGGTGGCCAATCGCGCGCAGTCGATCGCGGTGAACATAAGCGACTCATCAGAAAAGGCGATTGTTGCCAAGTTCCAGTTGGATCGTGCTCCTATGCCTCTCGTTTTGGCTATGGCACCAAACGGTGCTATCACCGGCGGCTTTCCCAGGAAGTGTGAGGAGCAACAACTGGTAAACGCTTTTGCCACTCCGGTCACAGAGAAGGTGATGAAGAACCTCCAGGATGGCAAACTCGTGTTCATATGCGTTCAGAATGGCAAGACGAAATCCAACGACGCCGCCATGCAGGGCGTCCGCGACTTTAGAGCGGACTCACGCTTCGCCAGTGCGACGGAAATCGTGATGCTCGATCCCGCCGATTCGGCGGAAGCCTCGTTCCTGGCTGATCTGAAGATTGATTCCAAGACGGAGGAAGCCGTGACGATCTTCATGGCTCCTCCCGGTTCAGCCATTGCAGAGTACAAGGGCGCGACCGATAAGGCAGGGTTGATGGCCACGCTTCAGAAGGCGAGTTCCGGTTGTGCGGGCGGCTCTTGTGGGCCGGGCGGCTGCGGGCCGAAGCAGTAGCGCCCCCACCGCTTGTGTGAATGAACAATACGTTGGCAAGGTCGCCGGAGAATTCAGGAATGCGGCTGTTCCGTTTGATCCCTGTCATTCTCATTTGCTCGCTGAGCAGCGCGGCGGCCACGGCGCAAGACCGGGCCGCTACGACGCCATCAGGCACAGAGCGATCCGCCGCAAACGTCAGCCAAACCCAGGACGCCATCGACCGAGCGGCAGCAGCGAACAAGTACGCCTTCGTTTTCTTCTGGAGCGAACAGAGTGCGCAACTCGACAAGGCATGGAGCGCATTGAAGCCGGCAGTTGCCAAGATGGCCGATGTTGCTGTCTTCGTCTCGGTTCGGGTTACCAATCCGGCAGAGAAAAACGTGGTGGACAAGTACCACGTTGGCCGCGCCCCGCTGCCGCTGGTGCTAGCCATCGCCCCGTGTGGCGCGATCACCAAAGCGTTTACGAAGACCTTTGATGAAAAGGAGTTGCGCACCGCATTTGTCAGTCCATGCACGCAACGGTCTTTGAAGGCTCTGCAAGACGGCAAGCTGGTATTTGTCAGCGTTGTGGAAAAAGCCGGCCCCAAGGGGACGTTGACGGCTCCGCGCGGAGTGAAAGACTTCAAGGCCGACAAGAATTTGGGGCCGGCCACGGAGATCGTGCTCGTCAACGCGGAGGACGACAGCGAAGCCGATTTTCTCAAGACGCTGAAGATAAGCAAATTCGCATCGAAACCGATGACGGCGTTCTTCGCCCCACCAGGCGTTCTGATTGGCACGTTTGGCGATGCACCCAAGGACGTTTTCGTTGCCAAGCTCGCTGCCGCGCGATCTGGTTCCTGCTCAGGCGGAAAATGCGGTCCGCAAGGCTGCGGAGCAAAGCATTAGCGACAGGACGTTCGCGGCGAGCGCAGTCGGCGGCACGATTTGCCAGTCCACAAATCCCAACCTTTACAGTCGGAGGACTCAAGGATGAGGTCACATCACGTCGCGCTTGCTGCGATTACTCTTGCGGCGATTGCGGTGACGGCTAGCGCACAGCAACGTGTCCCCCTTGCACCATCGGGAACCAATGGGAACGCTGTGGCGGTTAGCGAAGCCCAGGCTGGCATCGACCGGGCAGCAGCGGCACAGAAGTACGCATTCGTTTTCTTCTGGCGAGAAAGGACCGCCGAATCCGACAGGGCGTGGGGGGCGTTCGAGGCGGCGGCGGCGAAACTGGCGGCCTCGGCTTCGGTCGTGGCGGTGCAAATCACCAATCCGGCCGAAAAGCGGCTTGTGGACAAATACAATGTGACACGTTCTCCAATGCCACTCGTGTTGGCAGTTGCGCCCAACGGCGCTGTTACGAAGGCGTTCACGAGGACGTTCGACGAGAACCAACTTCGCACTGCCTTCGTCAGCCGTTGCACGGCTGAGTGCCTGAAGGGGCTTCAGAATCGCAAGCTCGTGCTGCTATGCATTGAGCGCGTGCCGCCGCAGGTGAGGCAAGTGTCGCTGCAACAGGGCGTCCAGGATTTCACCACAAGCCGCGAGTATGCGGCCCACAGCACGGTAGTGCTTCTAAACGCCGACGACCCGGCTGAAGCTGGGTTTCTCAACGACCTTCGTGTTGCCCCGCCGACAAACAGCAAGGTCACGGTTCTTCTTTCGCCTCCGGGTAGCGTTGTGGGCACATTTGTCGGCAACGTGACTGCGGCGCAAATCGTGGCGAAGCTCAAGGCTGCCCAATCAGGTGGTTGCCCCGGCGGCAAGTGCGGCCCTGGCGGCTGCGGTCCGAGAAAGTAAGCCTCCCACCCAACTCGCACGAAGGCGGCCGGGTTGCGGAAAAAACTGACAAACAGCGCCGCCCGCTATATACGGCAACGCCGATATAGGCTATATTCGGTACACCGCATATTAACAGAGCGCAATATCCGTAGGAGAGAAGACATGTCCAGAAGAGTAACTCACATCGCCGTCGTGCTGTCCTTGGCTACAATGCTGGCCGTGGCAATGGCCGGCATTGCGTTTGCAGACGAGCCTACAGAAGGCGTAGCGCCGAGCCCTGCGACGGCGGCCCTCGAAAAGGCTGCCAAGAACAACAAGTACCTGTTCATCTTCTTCTTCAGCGAGCAGGACGCTCATACCAAGGCGATGCAGGGCGTCCTGAATACGGCGGTCGCAAAAATGCCCAAGCGGGCCGATTCGATAGCCGTCAACGTTGCGGACCCGGCCGAGAAGGCAATCGTGGACAAGTTCCGGGTGCGCGGGGCTCCAATGCCGTTGGCGCTTTCGATCGCTCCCACTGGGGCCGCCACGAAAGCCTTTCCCAAACAGTTCGATGAAAACCAACTGCAAGACGCCTTTGTCAGTCCCTGCACTGCCAAGTGCATGAAGGTCATCCAGGATCAGCACATGATCCTTATTTGCGTGCAGAATGGCAAGACAAAACTCAGCCAGGAGGCGATGAAGGGCGTCAAGGCGTTTATGGCCGACTCTCGTTACGGCAAGGGGACGGAAATTGTGATGCTGGACCCGGCCGACAAGGCGGAACAGCGATTCCTCGGCGATCTCCAGGTTGATCCTCAGACCACGACGGCGGTCACCGTTCTGGTAACGCCGCCCGGTGCGCCTGTCGCTCGCTTCGCCGGAGCCGTGACCGAGGAGCAGATTACCGAAAAGGTCAAGGAGGCAGAATCAGGTTGCGGCGCAGGTTGCAGTTGTCATCAGTAGGAGAAAGAAGCCATGCGATTGCGAACTATCGTCTTGCGCGAAATCTTCGAGCGCAAGAGCCAATTGCTCACTAGCTTCCTGGCAATCTTGCTGGGAATTACGGTGATCGTCTCGATCAAGAACATCTCTCATTACTCCGAGATGGCCGTTGCGCGGGAGATTGATTCTCTCGGTGCCAACGTCTTGGTTCTGCCAAAATCGGCCACGTTGCAGGACTACTACGCCGCCGACATGCAGGGCGAGACAATCCCGGAGGAATACGTTACGCAACTGGCGATGTCCGACCTACAAGGGTTGGACAATCTCTCGCCGAAGCTGTCCGTCCCGGTCGATTTGCGTGGCAAGACATTCACGCTGACAGGCATTCTGCCAAAGAGCGAGTTTCAGGCGAAGGCAGCTTGGGGCGGCGCAGGCATCTTCTCCCGACCCATTGGCTGCGGGGCGGCGTCGGTTGGCATGATGGGCTCGACCGACAAGAAGACTCTCGCGCGGAAGCGAGTCATCGAAACGCTCGAAGACAACGAGGTACTCGTCGGTGCCGATGTCGCTGCGAAGGTCGGCCTCAAAGACGCCGATAAGCTCGACCTGCTTGGAAAGAAGTTCACGGTTACGGCCGTCTTGCCGCAAACCGGCACGGTGGACGATTCCCGTATCTT
>JAJFUI010000228.1 GCA_021372555.1 Planctomycetaceae bacterium
CCGAAGGTCGTCACCGACATGCCGACGATCGTGAACATCCGCCAGGATCCGTTCGAGCGGACGCCCTCGATCGGAGGCCAAAGCCTGAATGATCTCGGCGGCGGTTACATGAACGATTTCTACGCCCGCGAGTTCTGGCGGTTCGTCGCCGTGCAGGGCCGGGTGAAGACGCTCGCCGAGACGGCCATCGACTTCCCACCGATGCAGGATCCGGCATCCTTCAACCTGGAGGCCGTGAAGAAGCAGATCGACGACATGGTCAAGGCTCACGCCGGCCAATAGTGCGCTCGCTCTCTTGGCTGCAGTAGGCGGCACACGGGCAGCCTTGGCAGTGGACTACCGGCATTGATCTGCGATGGGAAATGCTAAAAGAACGCCCAAAGAGGTCCGCCACAACCGCTGTTGTGGCATGGTCTTCCCGACCCTGCCAGAGGTCTCGTATGCCGCCGGCCGGAGTTCCCGATGACATTTCGTGGCGCGTCAGAAGACCGCGTCACAATGCATGTTAAACGGTCAGCTGGACTTGTCGCCGGGTCCCAGTGGCTCGTGGTTATACGATCAGCACAAGGCACCCACTCTTTTCGGCCGTCGTTCTGCTATAATCGCCGCCGGGGTTAATGGGTTATCTGAAAACCGACTTCCACACTCTCGATCGCCTATGAATAGCACACTGCAAGCGCTGTCGTCGTTCGTGGCCGAGGCAATGAGGCGCGCCGTGCGCATTGCTGCTGATGCACCGAGGTTTGTCGCTGTTCTTACGGCCATCTTTCTAGCAACGTCGGCCGATCGCGTTCTCGGCCAAGCCGCTTCCGCCCAGCATCCTTCGCAGAGCAAGGTTCTGCGCGAGTGGCGGTTTGACCATTGGAACGATCGAGAAGGTTGGACGGTGCCGCCGGAATTGACCGGTGCCGTGCATGGCGGATCGATATGGTTGACTCTGCGCACTCCGTTGCCGCCCGAAGAGGTCGGACGAGTCCTCAAGCAGATGTATTCCGAGAAGCCCCTGCGCATCGATTCGCCGAAGGGACTCAACATCGCGGCCGATCGCGCGCGAAAGGTCCGCATCCGTTTGCTCAATCGCTCCAGCGAAACCGACGGCATCGTCTATTGGCGCACCACCGCGGCGCCTGGCAAAGACGCCGGCGGCCTGCGCTTCACAATGAAGCCTTATGCGGCCGACTGGCAAGACGTGGTCTGTCACATCGACGGGCGGTGGAATGGGACCATCGATCAGATCGGCGTCTGCCCCGGCACGATGTTTCGGCGCGGCGAGATCTGGATCGATCGGATCGCGATCACGGACGGACCGTCACGGCCCGCCGCCCCGCGTCCGGACGTGTGCAGCGAGCGAGTGGTGCCGACGATCAGCTTGCCCGGCGTCTCGCAGAAAGACTTCGCCGAGGCGTTCAAGGTTTTGGACGAGTGTCTGATCGCGGACGCGCCCGTTGCCGGCTTCGAGTATCCGGTGATGGCCCCCGGCGGCGCGTATGGCGAGAACTGGTGGCAACTCGACAGCAGTCTGAACCTGGCCGCCGCGAAGTGGGTGAACCAGGCGTTCGCCGAGAACGCCGTTCGCGGCTTTATCGGCGTTCAGCGGCAAAATCCTGATGGCCGGATCGACCTGTGGGGCGGGGCCTCCGCTCGCGGCGCACCGGCCGACCTGAGCAGTCTGCCTCGCTACTTCGAAATTGCCTACGACGTCGCCCGACGCACCGGCGACAAGCCCTTGCGCGAGCACATCTACCAATCGATGCAAGCGTATCTCGACTGGTGGCTGTCGCCCGTAAAGCGCGACCGCAACACCGGGCTAATCACTGCCGTGGCCGAAGAAACCTTCAGCGAGTCGAGTGAAACGCCGCAGAAGCTTGCGCCGATGGACCTGAACGTGGCCGTGATCGTCGGTTGCCGCAACGTGGCCGAACTGGCCCGCCGCCTGGGCCATGCGGACGACGCCACGCGCTACGACCGAGTGTTGGTCGAATTGCGAGAAGCCATCGAGCGCCGCATGTGGGACGACGCCCGCGGCGTCTATTGCGGTTACGACGTGGTCCAGCGGAAACGCCTGCCGCGCGTGATCTGCACGACCTTCGACGCTTTTCTGTTGGACCGGCAGCGGCCCGAACGGACTGCGGCGCTGTTAACCAAATTGACCGACCCCGCGCTGTTCAACTGGGGCGGCGTCTGCCTGACAACGGTCGCCCGGACCGATCCGAGTTACCTGGAGGCGACCGGCCCCTACGACGGTCGCGCTTGGTTCGGTGACGTCTGGACCATGCGAAACATGCCGGTCGTCGCCGGCCTCGAGCGGATTGGCCGCCATGATCTTGCCGCCGAACTGGCGTGGCGGACCGTCCGCGAGTTCAATCGCAATTGGACCGAGTATCTCAAGACGTCCGACGGCTCAGGCCAGGGAGTGGCACGCTACGGATGGTCGGCGTCGCAGTACATCCAGGCGATCATCGAGCACCTGTTCGGCGTCGACTACGATCGCATGCAGTCGCGGCTGCGGGTGTTTCCGCACGTGCCGAAGGGACTGGCCGCCAAGCCCATCAAGCTCGACGGCCTCCGTTTGCCGACCGACGGCGGCGCGCGGCTGAACCTCGCCATCACGCCAAATGCTGACGGCGGGCAACGCATCTCGATCGTGCTGGACGGCCCCATCGCAAAAGGAACGACGGAGTTGTGGCTCCCGGTCATTTCCGGCGCTCGTTTGCCCGAGGCAACGGATGTTGCCGCCGCCAAGCAACTGCCCGTCATTCGCGATGCAGCAACCCCGGGCGCGGCCGGCATACGTCTGCCCACGCGGCACTCGTTGGAAATTCTTTGGAACCCCCGGTCTGCACCGACAGATTCGGCCGTTCCTCGCAACTCCTGACGACTATTTCGTCGGCGTCAGTTCGATGCGGAACGGCTTGTTGTCCGTCGCGGGGACCGCTGTGGCGACGATCAGCCCAGCGCTCGTTCAAGGTCAGCGATCACATCGTCAGGATGTTCGCCGCCGACGCAGAGCCGAATGAGGTTCGGTGGAATATGGGCCAGTTCGCGTCCCTTTTCGCCCTGCTGTTGATGCGTCGAAATAGCGGGAATCGTGGCAACGCTCTTGATGCGGCCGAGATCCGTAGCACGCCAAATCCGCTGGAGCTTGTCGAATGCCTTCCTCGCCGCCTCCGCTCCTCCGCGAACGCAGAAGGACAGCAGGTGGCCGTAGCGGTTCACGGGTTTGCCGTAGAGCTCATCATACTCGGCATCGACCAGCCAGAGGTAACGGCTGGCCAGCTCGTGGAGCGGATGGCTCGGCAGCCCGAGATACTGGACGCTCTCAACGGCCGGATGCTGGTCCAGGAACCGGGCGACCCGCATCGTGTTGCGGCTCATCAGGTCCACCTTCGACCGCAGCGTGCGGATGTCATTTAGCGCCATGATCGCCTGCATCGGGTGCAGGTTTGGGCCGTAGTCGCGGTTTGGGAGATATTTGACGTAGGAGGCGAAGTCGCTGCGCATCGCCTCGTTGTCGATGTTGGTAACCAAGTTTTTTCGGGCGATGACCGCCCCACAGACGCCAAAGCCGCTGGAGCAGAGCGTCTTGGTTACCGATTGAACGACGACGTCAGCCCCGTGGCAGATCGGCCGCAGCAGCGCCGGCGTGGCGACGGTGCTGTCGCAGATTAGCGGCAGATTGTGCTCGTGGGCGAGATCGGCAACGGCGCGGACGTCGAAAAAGCCTTGGCCCGGGTTGCTCGGCAACTCGCCGTAAAGAAAGCGGGTGTTCTCGTCGATTTTCGACGCCCATTCGTCGAGATTGCCGCCGTCGAGCACCCAGCGGCACTCGATGTCGCGTTCCTCCATGAGCCGGACGCTGAACTGCTGGAAAGTGCCGCCGTAGCACCTGGCCGTTGCGACGAAGTTCCGCGGCTCAAGCTTATGGTGTGTGCGGTTGACCAAGAACGGCTGCACCGCGGTCATGATCGCGGCCATGCCTGACGAGGTCGAGCAACAACTAGTCTCACCGTCGAAGCCGTAGCCTTCCAGGAGAGCTAGTGTCCATTCGTAGTAATAGGTCGACGGGTTGGCGATTCGCGAGTAGCACCAGGTCGGGATCAGGTAGGCCAGCGCGGCAGCCATTTCGTCCGAATCGCGATAGGCCTGGGAGGTGCTCATGAAGATCGGTTCGACGATCGCCCCCTGGTAGTCCTCGATCGCGTCGCGGACCGTGTAGAGTCCGTGGACGGCCACGGTGTCGAACTTCCACTTTTTGACCTCGTCGCGGATGTACCGGTCGCGGTCGGCCAGATATTGGTTGTTCTTGTCGATGTAACGCTGCATCCCCGGCGTGATTTGAACTTCGTCCATGCGTTCCTCTCCGGAATGGTGCGTCTTACCTCATATTGGCAGCAACTAATCGGCATTGTAGCGAGTCGTTAAAGCCGGTCGAGGCGAAGTGGATGTTCT
Source organism: Planctomycetaceae bacterium (assembly GCA_021372555.1). Lineage (GTDB taxonomy): Bacteria > Planctomycetota > Planctomycetia > Pirellulales > Thermoguttaceae > JAJFUI01. The sequence continues at coordinate 4,450 of JAJFUI010000228.1, forward strand.
GCCATCAACGTGTGGTTACCGCCGCCGTTTAGTGGCGAGGCGGCGATTTCCAGTCTAACGACGGCGACTTTATACCCATCGGCGGTAGTGCATTTGCTTTATTCCAGTATCCGTTTGAAAAACCCTTGACTTCGGGTTGTACTGGTTGCGAAAATATTTCGCATGCATGAGACTACCCAGTGGAGGCACAACGCAGGCGATGAGGGTTCGAAAAGCGATGTCGGCGGAAGAGCTTCAGGTGATTGGCCAGTTCGAGGCCCTGCGGAAGATTCTGCTTTCGCCGGGCTACGGCGGTCACTTGGATAAGCCGCTTTGCTACTGGGCTCTGCCGGCAGACCGCCGGCTGCCGCTGGCGCTGATGGGCCGCACGTTGGCCGATCTGCTCGACGTTCCCTTCCCCGAGTTGGCGGCCACGCCAGGCATCGGACGGAAGAAGGTGGCCTCGCTGGTTCAGCTTCTGGCCCGCGCGGCCAGCACCAATGCGGCCGAACTCCCCACGGTGATCCTCAACCGGTCGTGCGTCCAGGGCCCATCCGACTCGGACGAAGGCAGCGGCGACGGGTCTCCCTTCGATCCGACCAATATCTCCGAGGTCACCTGGGCGCAGTGGCGAGAAAGCGTCGTCCGGCACGGGCTAACCGGTGAGACACTGGGGCGTCTGGCTCCGAGCTTGCAGGGCATGACGCGGGTAATCTGGAGCACTCCGCTTGGCGAGTACACTAGCTCGACGCTCGCCGAGATCCGGTCGATGCGGACGCACGGTGAAAAGCGGGTGACCGCGATCCTGGAAGTCTTCCGTGCCGCCCACACGCTCGTGGCCGGCATGGGCGTCTGCGATCATCTTGCCATACGGATCATGCCTCGCCGCATTGATGCCGTCGAACGTTGGGTCGGGCGAGCTGTCCAGCGAGCCGATACGCCCTCGAAGGAAGAGATTACCACTTGTTTCGTCGAGCCGCTCTTGGACCAGATCCGGAACGATGCCTCGCAGCAAGTTGCGGCCCTCGCCGAGAACCGACTCGGCATGGCCGGCCCGGTCACTAGCGTCCGGCAAGCCGCTCGGCTGATGGGGCTCACCCGAGCGCGGGTCTACCAGCTACTCAACGAAATCAACGACATCATGATGGTCCGCTGGCCGACCGGGCGTCATCAGGTCCACGAGTTGCAGGAGAAGTTCCGCGGCAGAGCGGTCGCGAACTCGGCCGGAGACGGTGACGACGCATCCGACCTGCAGCAGTTCTACGCGTCCGTCGAGCTTTATTATCCGGGCAATCGCCGCGGCGCCGACGGTCCGATGGAACGGGCTTTCGAGCCGGAAGGGCAGTTCGGCGAACTGCTGGAAGCAATGAGCTAACGCGGCCAGTCGCTCACGCGGCATGCGATGATTCTTGCCGATCTTGCCGGCGTGGCGGACGTGTCGTGGCGAAGTCGGCCATCGGAATGACCGTCGAGTTGTTGGCGGCCTCGGTCTGCGACCTTCGTCGTCCGGAAGCAGCCTGAATGACGCCGAAAAGGCGGCCAGTGAGTTGCGTGAACAATGCTGGACGCCAGAGTCCAATGACGCACTCGCCGGCGAGCAGGGCGGTGTGGCCCACCACCGAACGGAACAACCCGTGAGCCGATGCCCATCGCCAGAAAAGGCGCTCGGCGTCGCGTCCGCACCGCAGGCCCGGCTTCTCGACGAGCGAGGCGGCGTCCACGCGCACCACGCATTCGGGGTCCAGGACGCAACGGAATCCGGCGGTTCGAATTGCCAACGCGGCATCAACGCCCGTCGCCACGTCCGCTGCATGAGCCGAGAATCCGCCGACCGCCTCCAGCGTTGACTTGCAGTAGAACGCGGCCAAAATGTCCGGCCCGCAAAGGCTCGACTCGCATTCGCTCAGCTCGTCGTACGCCGCACCGCGGTCGAGCCGCCAGGCAACGCCTTCGGCGCGGTAACCAAGTCCGGCTGAGACAACCTGTCGCGACTCGTCACGGCTTACCACCAGGGCCGCCACGGCAGCGATTTCGGCATCACGGAAGTGACGCATCGCGACTTCCGCCCAGCCAACCGATACCTCGACGCCACACCGTAGCACATGGACCACCGCTGCCCGGGCAGCGCGCAGCCCCAGGTTCAGGCATTCGGCCAATGATGCGTCGGATGCCGCCTCGATGAATCGCACCTCGCCGGCCAGTCCGTAAGGATCATCATACGGCCGGTTATGGATAACCAGAACCTCGGAGTTCGCGGGACGGTTCTGGAGGACCGAAGCCAGCGTGTCGTCGAGTTGAGCGGGATCGCCCAGAAGTGGGATGACGATTGACAGTCGGGGCACAGTGAGACTCTTGGAATGGAGTGGGCTGCCAAAGTCGCGTCATGGCGTACCGTGGGATAATTTCGGATTTTGCGGGAAGGCGAGTTTATTCCATCTCGCCTTGTTTGCCCCTGCGGTCGGCGTGCGGCCGGCAAGGCCCGCCTGGCTTGCCTATATTACGGCTATCGTGGCAATGCGGTGCGTTTTGGGCTGGTGCGGTACGTCGCGCCAGCCATCGGACCTGACGTTTTGCCACCGCCTACCGCTGCTCTTCGTGCTCAGCCAGCTTGATCATCTTGCTGTAGAGCCCCAGGACGAGGAACGTGGGCGCCCATTGCCCGATAAAGTGCGCCGTATGTTGGCGGCCCATCATCCACATGGTTAGCGAGAGGCCGATCGAGCCGAACGCCGCCCAGAGAAACGCGTCGGACGGCAGCTTGGCCGTCTGCGATTCGATCATGTGTCCGATTGGGCTTTCGCAACGCTGTGAAGACTCGCCCTGCATTTTGCTTTCGCATACTCCGGCGTTCATCGCACGTCCTCCAAATTGACTTGGTAATGGCACTGTTGCCGCCGCCGTTACGGCGGCGCTGTATCAATCGAGGCAATTCCCATGCCGCGAAGTCGCGCCGCCGGAGTGGGCGCTTTCCACCGCTCCCCAACCCGGAACCCTACTGCGGCTTTTTCCGATGTCGTGTCTGAGCCGCGACCCTAAAATGCTCGCGTGACCGCAGATCTATAACAGGCGACGCCAATGGGACACATCGTCAACTCGGAACGGCAGTACCGGCTGCTCCAGCAGCAGCTCGACCGGACCGTCACCGGGGCGCCACCGTCGCCTACGCTGTTGAAAATACTTCGGCTGCTGTATCCGTCGGACGACGTGGAGCTTGCGGCGGCTTTGCCTCTGCGACTGACCGACGTGGAGGAACTGGCTCGACGCTTCACCGTGCCGGCGGCCGCGATTGAAGACCGGCTGTCGGCGATGGCCCAGCGTGGTCTGGTCTTCGACGTCGAGCATGACGGACGCCGCTATTTCTCCTTGGCGCCGCTGGCTCTCGGGTTCTTCGAGTTCACGTTCATGCGAACACGCGGCGATCTGCCCATCGCGGAGCTGGCCAGGCTCTTCGAGGAGTATATGCAGGAATCCACGACCGGAGGAATCTATGCCTCGGTCTTTCGCGGGCCAACGCAGATCGGTCGCACCCTGGTTGACGAGCGTGCGATTCCGGACGATGGCGTTGAGGTTCTCGATTGGGAGCGTGCGAGCCATATCGTCCAAACTGCTTCGGCGATCGGCGTCGGCCTTTGCGCTTGCCGCCACATGGCCAGCCACCTGGGCCGCGCCTGCGACAGACCGCAGCGGGTATGCCTGACCTTCAACTACGCCGCTCGCTCCGTTATCCGCAACGGCCTGGCCGAACCAATCACCACCGCCGAGGCAATGGCGATCATCGAGCGAAGCAAGGAGGCTGGCCTCGTCCAGATCGCCGACAACGTGCAGCAACGGGTCGCCTACATGTGCAATTGTTGCGGGTGCTGTTGCGAGATGTTTCGATCTGCAAAACTTGGCAACATTCGCAATGCTATCACGACCTCGAACTGGATCATGCAGGTCGATGCGGACAAGTGCAACGGCTGCGGGCGTTGCGCCGCCACGTGCCCAATGGATGCGATCGAATTGACGTCGGAAGATGGCGAGATGGCAATGTCGCCACGGGCAGACGGTTCATCTCATGGCGCACGAAGGGCACGCGTCTGCCCGCAAGTGTGCATCGGCTGCGGGCTGTGCGCAAGCGAGTGCAGTCGTGACGCAATTCGGATGGCGCCGCGCGCGCAGCGAGTAATCACGCCCGAGACCATTGTCGACCGCATGGCGATGATGGCCATCGAGCGAAACAAACTGGCGGACTTTCTCTTCGACCGGCGCGGACGCGTGGGTCACCGCATCCTGGGCCGCTTGGTGGCCGCCCTCGAACGAACCCCACTGTGGAAAGCGGCGATCGCCATCGAGCCGCTTCGGTCGGCGTTTTTGCACGCCGTTGTGGCTGCGGGGCAAGAGCAACTCAGCCTGACCGAGGGCGAGTAGGGTGCCGCGGACACGGCATGGCGTTTGCGTCATTGTCGATGAGGGGCACCAATGGCCGGCTCGATCGGACGGCGGGCCGCAGCAGTCGGTATTCGCGTCACAACAACCGCGTGGCAAGTTACGCCCTTTCGTGGTCGCCCGCCAAGCAGTCTGGCGAAGCAACGACCACCCACCGCAAAGGCAACCAACGTCATGAGCCGCTCTTCGCTACTTTGGACCATTGGCGGGATCGGCGCTGCGATTGCGCTCCGCGCCGCGCTGAGAAGCGACATGTCTTACACGTTGCGAGGAAAGACCGCGTTGATCACGGGTGGATCGCGGGGGCTAGGGCTGCTTATCGCGCGCGAGCTAGCCCGCCACGGCGCCCACGTGGCCCTGTGTGCCCGCGACGAGATGGAACTGCGGCGTGCGGTCAGCCAATTTGTTGCCGTACGAAACAGCGACGTGACGACCGTCGTCTGCGACTTGACCGTGCAGGACGACGTCGACCGCATGGTCGATTCGCTGATGCGACGATGGAACCGGATCGACGTTTTGGTGAACAACGCCGGAATCATTCAGGTCGGCCCGGTGCAGGAGATGACGCTGTCCGATTATCAAGACGCCATGGCCGTGCATTTCTGGGCGCCGCTGTACGCCGTCAACGCCGTGCTTCCGCAAATGCTCGAGCGCCGCGAAGGACGAATCGTCAACATTTCGTCGATCGGCGGCAAAATAAGCGTTCCACATTTGCTCCCCTATTGCGCCAGCAAGTTCGCGCTGGTAGGGTTGTCGCAAGGGCTGCGAGCGGAGCTTGCCGGAAGCGGCGTGCAGGTGACGACGGTGTGCCCCGGCCTGATGCGGACCGGCAGCCCACGGCACGCGCAGTTCAAGGGACGGCATCGCGACGAACACGCCTGGTTCAGCATTTCCGACTCGTTGCCGTTGGTCGCGATTGACGCCGAACGCGCCGCGCGGAGGATTGTGGCCGCTTGCCGTCGCGGAGATCCGGAGATCATGGTGTCGTGGATGTCGCGCACCGCGTCGACCCTTCACGGACTGTTTCCGGGCACGACGTCGCGCGTGCTCGGCTGGGCCAATCGCCTGCTGCCGCGGCCCGGCGGGGTCGGCGTCCATGCGGTCTCCGGGAGCGAAAGCGATTCGCGTTGGTCCCCGTCCCTCTTGACGCTGCTTTCCGAGCGCGCCGCCTGGCGGAACAACGAGGTGGAGTAACTACTGTGCCGCCGGAAGCTAAGCGCGCCGATCGCTCCCTAGCGACGTCGGCCGGCCCAGGCCGCGACCATTCGTCGCATGCCGACGTTGGTCACCGCGCGCAACATCACTCCCGCGCCGATCAAGCCGAGCGTCGCGGCAGCCGGTGTGCGATGCTTCAGCCCACGTAGCGTCAGCGCGGCGCCGGCCACGCCCGCTGCCAGCCGCGTCGCCGGCGACCACTGCTCTTCCATCAGATGCATGATCGTTTGCGTCTTTGAGCGTGCCCCTTGCTGTCCCGGAATATCTCCGGGCGCGGCGTGGGTCCTGAGGAAGTTTTCGACGCTTTTGACGCCTCGGGTGGATGACACCGCGAAAAGCAGGGCAGGCTCCTCGGTATCGAGGACATCACCCCGCAGTTCGATGCACCCATCGCTAATGTCGACGTCGATCGCCGCAGGGTGGGAGGCGTAGCGCCCGATGCGCGATCGAATACGCTGCGCCAGCACGTCATCGGTGGGCTGCTCGCCCCTAAGCGATGCGGAGAGTTCCGCCAGCAGTCCGCGGCCTCGGTTCCTGACGTCGCGGAGGGCAACGTCGGCGACCCTGACCGATCGGGACATCGCGTGGGCGGCCTGATCTCGCAGCACCGCCCGGCGACGCTTGCCGACGTCCGGGTCAAGAACGTAAGCCAAGGCGGCGCCGATCCCGGCTCCCGTGCCGATGCTCCAGCCAATCGGTTACTCTCAATCCTTGTTCCGGATGGTGCATAAAACCGGCTCCTTGATTGCGGGTCCCCGCGGACTCAGCCTGACATGGCGTCGCCGTTTCTCAACCAATGACCACTGGCTCGGCGCGATCGGCCACGCCCAGGATGCCGGCTTGGCGAGCGCAGGCCGCGCAGCAGAACATTCGGCCCTCTTGCTCCATGCCGTGTCCGATAATCTTGCATCCGCATTGGCTGCAAGCGGGCGCTAGGGCGTGGATGGCGCATTCGAAGCTGTCAAACTCGTGTGTCCGATCATCGCAGACGACCGAGAAAGACTTGTCGTACTCGTTGCCGCATACTTCGCATCTCCCCATGGGTATCTCCTTTGCTCTGCACACGGTCGCCATGCCCAGCGACAACATCATCGCCATTTGGCACTTCTTTTCGACGGATGCGCAGCCGCATGACGGTCTGGCACATGATGGGGCTGACGCAGGTCAACCGAGTTTCGGTGCAAACCGCGCGCCGAGGGACGCTGGACGCTCTGGCATCCGGCTTGCGGTGTATGAACGGTCCCGAGTCGAGACGACAACACCGAGAGGAGGCCGCGCGATGCATTAACGCTCCGCGTGCGGGAAATCGGCGTCATGCGCCGCAGCTCGCGATGCCGGTCTCTCGCCGTCAGCTAGGACGAAGGCCCGTTGTCCTGCGCCTCGGCCTCCTCGCGGAGCGCCCAGTCGGCGCCCTTCTTGGCCAGGAAGAAGCAGGCCGCGGCAAGAGCGAGGAACATGACCAAGCTGACTGTCTGCCCGGGCACGCCCTTAAACCACTCATACGCCTTGCTTTGCACCAACATTTCGCCGGTCGCCTTCGCGGGCTCAAGCGAGAACTTTTCGCCAACAGAGATGTATTGGATTGGCGCGCCGAGGGCGGGTTGGCGCAGGATGGCACCGACGATTCCAGCGATGGCACCACCGGCCATGAGCCCTGAGGCGATGAGGATGCCCTGTTGGCTCCTAGCCTCTCTCATTTTCCCGCTGCGGCCGGTCTTGCTTACGATGTAAGAAACGAAAGCGCCGGCCAGCACGGCCATGTTAACGGGAATCGAAATGTAGATACCCAGCGCAAACGCGAGCATCGGGACGCCCGCCATATAAAGCATGATAGCCACGCACCCTCCGACGCCGTAAAGCAGCCAGGGTTGGTTGGCCGGGTTTTCGAGAAGCCCCTTGGTCACGGCGGCCATCAGATTGGCCTGCGGGGCGGGCAGGACGTCCGTGTTTGAAACTAGCTTGCCGGTTACTGGGTCCGGCACCGTGAAATGGTAGGCGGAGTCCATTAGGGGAATCACCAACGCGGCGACCAGAGCTGCCACAATGATGCCGACGAACTTCCACCTCTGCTGGTTGCGCGGCGTGGAGCCGATCCAATAGCCGATCTTGAAGTCCGAAACGAGCGCTCCGGAGGTCGACAAGGCAGTGCAAACGGCGCAGCCGACGATCATTGCGATGAACATGCCGCCCGTTCCTTTCAGGCCGGTGGAGCGCAACACCAGGATTGCAAGCACCACCGTGATAAGCGTCATTCCGGACACCGGGTTGACGCCGACAATCGCGATGGCCTGGGCGGCAACGGGTGTGAAGAGGAACGACAGGACAAAGCCGACCACTGCACCCACCAACGCGTACCAGGCACTGGCCTCGATCGAGAATGGCTTGCCGGTGGCCTGGTCAATGCTTGACTTCGCCACGACGAAGAACAAGAGCGCCATCAGAAGCATGGAGCCGGCTTGGATGAGCAAGACGCTGCGCGGCGCGATGTCCGTCTGGGTGCGCGGCGCCGTCTCGGTTCCGCCGCCCTTGAGGCCCTTGAAGCCGAGTGAGATCGAGCTGGCGACGATCTTACCCATGCGGAGGATGCCGAAAATCGCCGAGACGGCGATTGCGCCGATGCCAATCGGATGCACGAACTCATCGAAGATTTCCTTCGAGCTCATTTTCGCGATGGCGTAGGTAGTCCCCGCGTAGGTAAACTCGGGAGCGTGGGAGCCGAAGTGGTAGATCAGCGGCGTCAACACCAGGCACGCGAACACCGAGCCGGCGGCAATCGCGGCGGCATAGCGGAGCCCAATGACATAGCCAAGGCCAAACAGTGCTGCGGTGCCATCCACCGATATGTCCATACGCATGTCCGTCAGGCTGTGCCCCAGACTGACACCCTTTTGGCCCGCCTTCTCAAACGTGGGCCAAACGAGGAGTGCCTTGCTGGTCATCGTCTTGCTCCAAAGGTGAACGGCTTCCACGATGAAGTCATAGACTAGGCCCAGGCCGAAGGCCGCCAACAGCACTTTGCCTGCTCCGGCGGACGTGCTTTCACCCGAAACGAGAATCTCATTGATTGCGGTCGCCTCGGGGAACGGAAGCTCACCGTGAAGATCCCTTACGAAGTACTTGCGCAGCGGGATGATTAGCGCAATCCCCAGAAACCCGCCGACTGAGCAAGCGAGAAACGTCTGCCACCGCGAAACGGCGAGTCCGTTGATATAGAACGCGGGAATGAAGAATGCGGCGCCTGCGGCGACAACGCCAGCGGCTTGCCCGATTGACTGCACCATCACGTTTTCAAGGATCGTGCTCTTACCACTACGTTTCAGACCCTTCCGCCCGAAGAAAATCGCCATGATGGCGATCGGAATCGCCGCTTCGATGGCGTTGGCCGCGCGAAGGGCCATGTAGAGGCAAGCCGCGGAGAAGATGACCACCATCGTCAGGCCCAAGGTGACGGACCAGACCGTCACTTCGGCACGACGGTCACTGGCCGGGACGATCGGCTGATACGCTTCGCCGGGCTTGAGCTTGGTGTAGGCGTTGCTTGGCAGAATCTTGTTTGTTTTTTTTGCGGTCGCGGTTTCC
>JAJFUI010000238.1 GCA_021372555.1 Planctomycetaceae bacterium
GTCCGACGCCGACGATGCGTCGCGGGATGGGCTGGCGTCTTCCGGGCGAGATTCCAGCGGGGATGGCGAGACCTATTTGGCCTTGCGCAATCAATCGCTGCGGAACGGAGTCGTTTCGTGGAAGTCGCCTGCTCCTTCTTCAGCGATGACCAACGGGGCAACGAGCAAAGCACCCCTGACGTATCGGGAGCAGCTCGGTCGGCTTTTGAAAGAGACCGAACAACAGGGGTGGCACGCCCTGTAAGGGCGTGATGGCAAGGATGGATTTCCTGATCCTACGGCAACGGCTGTCTATCGAATCATGAGATGCCGTACAGAAGTTTCTGGGACGGGCTAGGAAGCCCATCCTACAAATGCGTGACCTTGTTCCCACGCGGGAGCACGGGAACAAGGTCTTTCGTTGACAGACGCTAACGACAGGGAGCCTATCATGCGAGTTTTCAGGTGCGCATTGGTGCTGGCGGCCGTGCTTGCGGCGGCCTCAGTGTTCGGTCAGACGTCCCGCCCACCCAAGCCGGCGGAGAAGGAGAAGGCCGTCCATCTTACGCTGTATCCGGCGGCCGAGCCGCGGCCGGCGCTGAAGTATCAACTGCTGCCGCCGTTCCTCGAACGAAGGCCCGGCAACGCGGCCGTGTGGTGGAACCGGCTGCCGGCCGAGCGAAACGCATTCTTCGACCAAGTGTCCAAGCAGTGGGAGGAGTCGGGCGTCATCCACAAGTGGCTGCAGATGCGTATTGGCACGCCGCAGGAGAAGGCCTATCGCAAGGCCGAGTTGTCGAAGGTGATCGAGCTTCTCCGCGATCGCGGGGTCTATTCCGACATGCAGCGGGCGGCCCGCTTCGAGTCGTGCGACAGGGAATTGCCCATCCGCGAGGGGAACTATTTCGAGATCCTGCTGCCGGAAGTGCAGTACTCGCGAATGTACGCCCGGCTCTTGCAGGCGAAGGCCCATCTGGAAATCGCCGAGGGCAACTACGATCAGGCGGTGCGAACGCTTCAGGTCGGCTATGCCGAGGGCCGCGACGTGGCGCAAGGGCAGACGCTCATCAATAGTCTGGTCGGCGTGACCATTGCCGCAATGATGTCGCACGAGGTCGAGCAACTGATCCAACAGCCCGACTCGCCGAATCTGTATTGGGCCTTGAGCGGGCTGCCGCGGCCGTTGGTGGATTTCCGCCCGGGCGGCGAGTCGGAGGCGAACCTGCTTTACCTCGAGTTCCCCGAGTTGCGGGACGTCGCCACCAAGAAGTATTCGGCGGACGAATGGAACCGGATTCTCCAGAAGATCGTGCGAGTGACCGCCGGCATGAACGGCCAGCCCGAGGGGCGGCCAGCTACCGACGTCGCCACGGCGACCACGTTGGCCCTGCAAGGCTATCCCAAGGCGCGACGAGGCCTCATCGAGCGCGGACGCTCGGCGGCCGAAGTCGACGCCATGCCCGTCGCCCAGGCGATCCTCGTCTACTCGGTGCAAATCTGGAACGAGGCGAGCGACGACGTGTTCAAATGGTATTTTCTCCCGGCGAGCGAGGTCGGTGGGAACCTCGAACAGATGGAGCAGCAGATTAAGAGCGTGTTCTCCGCCGAGGTCATTCCGCTGGTGCGTTCGTTCCTGCCGGCCGCTGTTGCGGCGAAGAACGCGGAAACGCGGGGTGAATGGAACGTGGCCATGCTGCGGGTCTTCGAGGCGATGCGGCTCTACGCGGCCAGCCACGGCGGCCGCTGGCCCGACCAGTTGAGCGACATCACCGAAGTGCCGGTCGCGAAGAATCCCTTCGACGGCAAGCCGTTCCTCTACCATCGCGACGGAGACCGTGCCACGCTAAGCTCGGAGAAAGGCCCGCGCGGCGTGCCGTGGAAGTATGAGATTTCGCTGAAGCAGGGCAAGAAGTGACCACTTAGTCTCGTTCCCACGCTCCTGCGTGGGAACGGACGGGTGGCGACGCTCTGCGTTGCTTGGATCGACGCGGGAGCGTCGGCCGAGTGGGTTCCCACGCGGGAGCGTGGGAACCAGGTTCGAAAACATGGCAAGAAGTGACCACTTGCGCCCGTGGGTGGCACGCCCTGGAAGGGCGTGGCCGATCGGCGAACTGCCGCACGGCACTCGCCACGCCCTTTCAGGGCGTGCCACCCGAATGTGACAGCTTCCCTCGTTCCCACGCAGGAGCGTGGGAACCAGACTGGAAACCGGATTGTCCACCAATCAATTGAAGGAACCGAACGATGAAATCGCTGAAACGTTGCGTGCTCTTCCTCGTTCTCTTGGCGGGCGCGGCAATCGCTCGTGCCGAAGCCGACTTGGCGGACCAGCGGGCGAAGACGATCGCCCCGCTCGTCGAAGAAGAGACGGCCCTGGTCGTCCATGTCGATCTGACGCGCGTGCAGCTTGACCCACTGGTCGCTTTGTTCCGGCCGCTGTTGCCGGTCGGCCCCGGCGAGCCCGATCGGGCGAAAGCGGAGATCGCCAACCTTCTCAACACGGCTGAGCAGGCGGGCGTTCGGGAGCTGTACTGCCTCGTGACGCCGGGCGGCCAAGGCCTGCAACCATACCTCATCCTGGCCCTGCCGATTCCGCAGGACGCCGATCAAACGGCCGTGCGGCAGACGCTGAGGATTCCGGCGAACGTGGGCCGCACGATCGAAGGACTTTTGGTCTTCGATGCGGCTGAGCTGGCGCCGGCCCACGGCCAACCGAAGCCGACGCTCAAGGCATTTCGGCCTGCCGTTCGGCCCGAACTGGCCGCGGCATTCCGCGCGGCGGGCGACATGGCCGTGCAAGTCGTGCTGATTCCGCCCGCCTATAGCCGTCGGGTGATCGACGAAATGATGCCGCAACTGCCCCCGGCGATTGGCGGCGGATCGAGCAAGGTCTTCTCGCGAGGGCTCACTTGGGCCGCCGTCGGTATGCATTTCAGTCCCCAGGCGTCGTTGCGGCTGGTCGTCCAATCGCCGGACGCCCAGGCTGCTGAGGCGCTGCGGGCAAAGTTGGCCGGTGTCATCCATGCCGGCGGCCAGTTGAAGGGCGTCCGCCAAGCGGTGCCCGACTTCGACGCGCTGGCCACCGCGATGACGCCGCAACTCGAAGCGAATCGTCTCGTGCTTTCGCTCGACCAGAGGCGGATCGAGCAACTCGTCTCGCTGGTGGCTCTGCCGTTGCGATTCGCCCGCGCCAGTGCATCTAAGATGCAGTCGGTCAACAATCTGAAGCAGATTGCGCTGGCGATGCACAACTATGCGCAGGCGAACAAGCAGCAGTTTCCGCCAGCCGTGCTCTATGGGCCGGATGGCAAGACGCCTTACAGTTGGCGCATCGCCATCCTGCCATATCTCGATGGCGGAAAGAAGCTCTATGACCAATACCATTTTGATGAACCGTGGGACGGCCCGCACAACCGCACGCTCATCGACAAGATGCCGCCGGTTTATCGCCTGCCGTTGTCCGGGACGCCGGCCGGCCGGACGAATTACTTGCTGCCGGTTGGCAACGGGGCCGGCTTCAATCTCCACGAGCCGGTCTCGTTTAAGGACATCAAGGACGGCACGTCGAACACGATCATGGTCGTGGAGGTGGACGATCAGCACGCCGTCGTTTGGACGAAGCCCGAGGATTGGGCGTTCGACCCGAAAGAGCCGGGCCGTGGCCTCGGCCACTTCTTCGACGGCCAGTTCAACGCGGCGTTCTTCGACGGTTCGGTACAGTCCTTTGAGAAGCGCCTGACGGATGCCGAGACTCTCCGCGCGCGGTTCACCCGCGCCGGCGGGGAAGTCGTGGGGCGGTAAACCTAAGGAGCCGCCGAAGAATAACTTGATGGAATTCCGATGGGTGGCACGCCCTGGAAGGGCGTGGCCGATCGGCGAACTGCCGCATGGCACTCGCCACGCCCTTTCAGGGCGTGCCACCCGAGTGGCCGAAAAAGAATCGGTCCCCAGCCGGTTGCCGTTTCCGTCTCTGCCGTTGGCAGCCTGCTGCCGCTGTGCTACGATTGCGGCAACTCACGG
>JAJFUI010000239.1 GCA_021372555.1 Planctomycetaceae bacterium
CGTCCTTCTTCAACCAGTGGCGAATGTGATCGAGGTCCGCCGTCCAGTCTTTACCCACCCGCCGTTCGCAGAAGGCGCGGAAAAGAAGGTCGACGGTTTCGTGCAGGCCGCGGACGCTTTCCAACCGTTGTTCGAGGAAGCCTTGCCCATCCGCCGAGTCCTCGGTGTCTTCGGTCCGGATTCTGGCTCCGCTGATTGTGAAGGTTTCGGCCTGCAAGGTCAGTTCGTACTGCTCGCCCTGCCGGACGAGCGTGAGGCCAGCCTTGCGCGGCAGCTTGCCGGTACGGATGGCTTGTGCAGCTTCCGGCAGCCGGACCGGCGATTCCGCGCTGATGGTCTCTTTGCCTGACTCGTCCAAAGGGCACTGCAAGCTCAGCGTTCGCGCGAACATGCCGGTTACTTCGGAATCGTCGGGCAGTGCGATCGTGTCCGACTGCGTCTCCCACCGCCACCAGAGCCAAAGCAGGAACTCGTTGCCGAGAAAGTCAAAGTTGCCTGATTCGTTATTCCACCAGGCGATGTCGGCATGGTCATAGCCCAACCGAAATGACGCAGGAGTTACCTCGTCGAGGGCCTTGCGTCGTTTGTTTTCCGCCGCCCACTCCTGGGCACGCCGGCCGGCGGTCAGACGCGCAAGTTCCAGTTCGAACGCCCGGGCGTAGAGATCGCAGCATGCCTCGGCGGCTGTGGCGCTCGATCCGCCGAAGAAAAGAATGGTTTGACTGGCGTCCCACAGCACCGGGAACTGCTGCATCCGGCGATAGCTGCCGTTCTTGGCCTCATCCTGGCAACGCGCCTCGACGGCTTCCTTCGCTTCTTGCCGCTGGACCTTGGTGGGCCGGCCGCTAGGGTTGTCGGCCGTCAGCGCGGCCAACTCGATCTGCAGCCATGCCTTTCGCACCGCTGCCGGAATTTGATTGGTGTCGATCCGCACGCCGCAGTGGAGCGTCTCGCCGATAACGTTCTTCTCCTGGTCGAAGTCGATGTCGAAAAGGTGGCCGCCGGCGATAAAGCCCACGTCTGGCTGATCCGGCGACAAGGTCTGAGCTTGATCGATGGAGAAGCGTTCCAGCGTCTTGATGTGTTCGGTACCGAATTGCCGTGGTTGCTCACCATCGATGCGGAAGCTGTCCATGGTGACCGAGCCTGACAAGAATCCCATGCGAGTTCCTTCTATAACAACGGATGCCCGTAAAAGACAAAAAAAGCAATGAAGCCTATCTGCGGCATAGCCAGTTATTGGTGTGGCTCTGAGTGACGCACTTCCACCGTCTTCGCCGGCTTTCCGTTCTCCACAAACCGAACGGCGCTGTAGTTCCGATTGGGAATCGACACAATCATCGGGCAGGCAAAGCTGGCCGAATCGCTCGGCGTGGATGTCACCATATAGCGGATGGTAACCACGCCGTCACGCTCCGCAACGTTCTGCACCTTGTACTCGTAGACGGCGTTGCCGCGTTTGATTGCCGTCAGGACAATACTCCTGGCGAAAATGTCCTTGGCCAGCCGGCGCGACTTGTCGCCCATGACCATCGCCACACCGAACACCTCGTCAAACCGCTTCTGGTTAGCGACGACGACGAACGACTCCGCGGCGTTCGGCTCGAACTTGTTCGAGACAAAGTAGCCGGAGTAGGTGTCGAAGGGGAGTGCGATCCCCTCTTGCAAGTGCCAGCATGCGAACAGCAAGACGGCGCAAGCTACCGCCGCGACGGTAATCGCTGCCGGCAAAACAATGGACTTTTCGCGACTCAACGGTTCTTTCGCCATCTTCGGCCTCTCCCGCTCGGCATTCTAGCAAGAAATGCCGACGTTCGGCAGGCCGGTGCGGGACCTTGCCATTCTGAGCATCGGGAGGGATCTCCCTTAAGTCGGCGGGGATTCTTCGCTGCGATCAGGATAACCATACTGCCAGGGAGTCTCGCCCAGTTCTACAACGTCTTGTGGAACCGCCGTACGGCTGCCCAAAAGACGCAAAGCCCCGTCAGCAGCAGCGGCAGCATCTGTGTCCAAAGAATGTCGAAGCCGACGCCTTTCAGGAAGATTCCGCGAACGATCACGAGAAAATAGGCGATCGGGTTGATCTTCGTCAGCCACTGGACCACCTCGGGCATGTTGGCCACCGGGAAGGCGAAACCCGAAAGCAGCATCATTGGGAAGAAAACGAGGAACGTGCTCATCATCGCCTGCTGCTGCGTCTGGCTGAACGTGGAAATCAGCAGTCCCGCCCCCAGGGTGTTCATCAAAAACAGGCACGTGCTTAGAAACAACAGAAACAGTTGCCCGCGAATGGGCACCTCGAACCAGAAGACGCCGATCAGAGTCACCAGCAGTACCTCGGCCAGACCGATTAGCGCAAACGGGAGGGTCTTGCCCAAGATAAACTCGGTGGGCGTGATCGGCGTGACCATGATTTGCTCGATCGTGCCGATCTCCTTTTCCCGCACCACGGCCATGCTGGTTAGCAGCAGCGTGCTCAGGGCGACGATAATCACCAGAACGCCCGGCACATAGAAATTGCGGCTTTCCAGATTTTCGTTGAACCACGCCCGGGTGCGCAGGTCGATCGTGCCTGTCTTGCCCGCCCGGCCGTATGCTTTCTGCACCCGGTCGATGAGCACCTGCTCCGAGTAGGCGGCGGCAATCTTGCTGGCGTAGCTGGCCACAATGGCGGCCGTGTTCGAGTCGGTCCCGTCGATGAACACCTGGAGCCGTGCCGTGCGGCCGGCGTTCAGGTCCTCGGCAAACCCGTGATTGAATCGCAGGGCGGCGCTGACGTCGCCATGATCCAGCAAGTATCGCACCTTGGCGTCGCTGTCCGGCCGCTCGACGATGTCGAAATATCGGGAGGCCTCGAACCGGTTTGCCAACTCGCGGCTCTGCTGGCTGTTGTCGAGGTCGTAGACCGCCGTCCGGACGTGTGTGACGTCCGTCGAAACGGCGTAGCCAATAATGAGCACCTGAGCGCATGGGATCAAGAAGATGACCACCCTCATCCGCGGGTCCCGAAAGACCTGGATGAACTCCTTCACCAGCATGTGCTTGATGCGTTCGAACATGGTGACTCATCTCTCTCCTCGCCCATGTGCGGGAAAGGAGACCAGATGAACTACGTCAATTTCTTCTTCAGTTTCACCCTTGCCAACACGACCATCACCGCGGCGTAGAAGATCAGGAACAGCGCCTCGGTGGCAAGAATTTCCAAACCGACGCCCTTTAGATAAATGCCCTTGAGGATGGTCACGAAATACCGAGCCGAGATCAGATATGTCACCATCCGGATGGCCTGCGGCATGTTCGCGATCGTGAAAATAAAGCCGGACAGCAGGAAGCCTGGCAGGAAGGTCGTCAACACGGCCACTTGGCTGCTAAGCAGTTGACTCTTCGTGACGATGCTCACCAGTAGCCCCATCGCCAGCGCGCCGGTCAAAAAAATGGCTGACATGCCGAACAGCAACGCCACGTTGCCACGCAGGGGGACGTGGAAAACGAACTCCGACATCAGCACCGCAATCAGCACGTCGCACATGCCAATGGCAAAATAGGGGACCAGTTTGCCGAGAATCAACTCGCCCGGCTTCACGGGCGTCGAAATCAGTTGCTCCATCGTACCCCGCTCCCACTCCCGGGCGATCGTCAGCGACGTCAGCATTGCGGCTATCACCATCATGATGACGGCAATCAAACCGGGGATGATGAAGTTGCGAGATTCAAGATCCTCGTTAAACCAAACCCGCGGCCGTACGTCCAACGGAATTGCCAGCGGCGGCATGCCTCGACGCTGGTTTTGTTCGATGGTCAAATCCAGCGCGTAGATTTGCGTCACGACGTCGGCATAGCCGATGGCGATGGTGGCCGTGTTCGAGTCGCTGCCGTCAACGATCAACTGCACCGGCGCGTCACGGCCGGCATCGATCCGCTGGGCAAAATCCCGCGGCACGACGAGTCCCATCATCGCTTCGCGCCGATCGATCGCCTTCTCCACGTCCGCGTAACGGCTCACATAGCCACGGATCGAGAAGTAGCGAGGTCCGTTGCCGTGCGAACTCGCGAACCGACTAATCAGCTCGCGACTCCGCGCCGTTTGGCTCTGATCCCACACCACCATCGGGACGTCATCCACGTCGAGCGTCAATGCGTAGCCGAACAGCGTCAAAAGGAAAGCCGGCGTTGCCAGCGCCATGAGCAGGCTGCGGTAGTCGCGCACCACGTGCAGCACTTCTTTCCGGGCGACGGCGCTGACGCGGCGGAGATTCATCGCTGCACCTCCGCCTCGGGTTGCTCCATCCGGTCATGCGCTTCGATCCTCGCCACGAACACATCTTCGAGCGTTGGCAGCGCGGACGGGGTCGGAGGCGATTGCCGAGCAGCGTCGGAGACAACTGCGTTGCCAGCCGCCTCCGTGGTCGTGGCAAGCTCGACTTTCAGTTCGTGCGGCGTGCCCAGCGCGATCAACTCGCCGCGATAGATCAAGCCAAGCCGATTGCAGTATTCGGCCTCGTCCATGTAGTGCGTCGTGACGAAAACGGTCACTCCCCGGCCCGACAGGTCGTAGATCAGGTCCCAAAACTGCCGGCGACTGATCGGGTCGACCCCTGAGGTCGGCTCGTCGAGGAAGATGATTGGCGGCTCATGCAAAATGGCGCACCCGAGCGCAAGCCGCTGTTTCCATCCGCCGGACAGCACCGCGGCCAGGCTATGCCGGTGGCCGCTGAGGCCGGCCATCTCGATGACCCAGTCTTTGCGCTCGCGCTTCTTCTCCCGCGGAAGGCGATAGATGCCGCTAAAGAAATCGATGTTTTCCTCGACTGTCAGGTCTTGATACAGCGAGAACTTTTGGCTCATGTAGCCAATGTTGGCCTTGATCTGCTCGGGTTGCGTGCGAACGTCGAAACCGGCGACTGTGCCGCGTCCGCCGCTGGGCGCCAAGATGCCGCAGAGCATGCGAATGGTGGTCGACTTGCCGGCTCCGTTGGGCCCAAGAAATCCGAATACTTCGCCCCGGGCGACCTCGAAGCTGACACGGTTGACGGCGACGAAGCGGCCGAACCGTTTCTCCAGATTTGTGACCACCACCGCGTTCTGGTTCATGCCGAACCTCCTTCGGTGGCGGCGGGCTCCTTTTCCGCCAACATCGAAATGAAGACGTCTTCGAGCGACGGCTCGATGGTGCGCACGCTTGCCACCTCCAGTCCGGCTTCACGCATCGCCGTCTTCACTTCCGCGGTTCCGGATTCGGCCTCGCGAACCACGACATGCACCCGATCGCCGAACAGACCGACTGAAGCCTTCGGCATTCGTTGCCGGACGGCGGGCACAGCGTCGCGAGGTTGCTCGCTGCGAATTTCCAGAATCGTGCCGCGCATCAGTCGTTTCAGTTCGCTGGGCGTCCCCGCGGCCAGAAGCCGCCCGCGGTGCACCAGACCGACACGATGGCAGCGATCGGCCTCGTCCAGGTAGGCCGTCGACACGAAGATGGTCACTCGCTCTTGCTGCAATTGGTGCAGAATCCGCCAGAAATCGCGGCGCGACACGGGGTCGACGCCGTTAGTTGGTTCGTCGAGAAACAGCACCTTGGGCGTGTGGATCAAGGCGCAAGCGAGTCCGAGCTTCTGCTTCATGCCGCCGGAGAGATTGCCAGCCAGCCGACGTCGGAAGGGCGTCAGATTGCTGAAGCCGAGCAGCCGGTCGATCTTTTCCGCCCGGCCGCGGCGCGGTTCGCTGTACACGTCGGCGTAAAAGTTGAGGTTCTCGATGACCGTGAGGTCCGGGTAGAGCCCGAACCACTGGCTCATGTAGCCGATGTTCTCCTTGATCCGCTCCGCTTCGCGGACGATGTGGAACCCGGCAACCCACGCGTCGCCGCCGGTGGGCTCCATGATCGAGGCCAGGAGCCGCATCGTAGTGGTCTTGCCGGCGCCGTCAGGGCCCACAAACCCA
>JAJFUI010000296.1 GCA_021372555.1 Planctomycetaceae bacterium
CGCTTTTGCTCACGGTGACACCCTCTGCTTCTGGGGCCAAACGGCCATTCCCAGCGCGAGCGGGCCGTTAAGCTTTGCCGACGGCGTCAACATGGAGCTGTTTCGTTGCTCCTCGGTCGCATCGAGCGTTGCCATCCCAGACACGCCATCCAG
The DNA here is from genome assembly GCA_021372555.1 of Planctomycetaceae bacterium. GTDB lineage: Bacteria > Planctomycetota > Planctomycetia > Pirellulales > Thermoguttaceae > JAJFUI01. The sequence continues at coordinate 154 of JAJFUI010000296.1, forward strand.
GTACGCCCACAACGACAACGAATATTTCACGCTCGCAAACAGTTGGGAATTGTGGGTGCCCGGCGGAAGCGTCTACGCCTTAGTCTTTGACGCCGGGAACGTGACAACGGCAGGCGCCGTTTTCGCCGTGATGGCCGACATGCAACGTTTCGACAAGCTTACCAAGGTGTCCTGATGCACGAACCGTCATCCGCCATCTCGCCGCCAGAAACCTGGGGGGCGCAGAAGCCACCGTGCGGCATCACCATCGATCGAAGTCATCCTCTGGGAAGCCGCACCATCGCGGCGTTCCTGTTTGACAACCGCTCGTCGAGCTTCACTCGTGACAGCGTCGCGGGCGCCACAGGCATGTCGAGCAGTGGCGTCGTGGGGGACTGCGATAACACGGGCCCTTTCTGGAAGTTCAACGGCTCCTCAAGCTATGCGTCGATTCCGCTAACTCTGTGTTCTTTCTCAGCGATTAGCGTCGAGCTCAAGCTGTGGTGGAATAACTATAGTACGACGGACAACCTTGCGATTGAATACGGCGCCGACTCAAACAACAAGAACGCGTTCTATATTGATCCGAACTGCGGTCTGGGAACGTTCCGCGTCATGATGACGGCCGGCGGCGGTTCTTACCTGAATAGAGCCGCCGACTTCCCACGCCCGTCCGCGACTGCGTGGCACCACTATGTCGCCGTGCTTGACCGCGTCAGCCAAACGGTCACGCCTTATCTCGATGGTAGGCCGGTATCCTTTGCCACGTCGGGCAGTTCCACGTTTCCGACGGGACGCTTCGGAGACTACACGCTTTATCTGATGAGCCGCGGAGGCACGGCATTGTTCGGGGGCGGAAAAATCTCGCTCCTCCGACTTTACGCCGGCGTGTTGAATGCCGCCGACGTCCTAAATCTGTTCAATCGGCCTTTCTGCATGTACCGGGACGGCTCCGCTCTCCTCGGGCCAAGCGGCCAGAGACGACCGCTGGTCGACGGCTCACTTTCCGCAAGTCCCCAACTCACAGGAGCAGCCGCATGAGATATTTGGGCAACATCGCCGCAGCGCAAACGATCACGTTCATGTTCTCCACCAATGACAGCGACGGAACGGCTGTCGCGCCGACCACGACCGGCAGCGTGTCGGTCTACAAAGACAACGGCAACATCGAGACTACGCAAGGCATCACCTACTCGCCAAGTTTTGATGGCCATGTCGGCATCAACCTTGTCACGATCGATACCTCCAGCAGCTTCTACTCCACGGGCCACGACTTCACCGTCGTGCTGACCGGCGCAGTAATTGACGGCGAGACCATTAACGCCGTCCTCGCAGCGTTTTCCATGGAGAACCGCCGAGCAGCCGCCACACTCAATTGGGCGACCGATGTGGCCAACCGACCCACAATCGCCAGCAAAGAGCAGGTCGCCACCCAGGTTAGAACCGAACTCACGACGGAACTCGCACGCGTCGACGCGACCGTTAGCAGCCGGCTTGCCGCCGCCGGCTACACGACCCCGCCCACCGCCGGTGACCTTGCTGCGGCCGTTCTCGCCACCCCGGCCAACAAGATCGCCAGCGATTCACAGGGACGAGTCGCCGCCAGCAATCCCGGAGGATTGACGCAAGCCCAGGCCGATCAGCTCACCGCCATCGCGCAAGCCATTGGCACGCTAACGGCTGCCGAGCGTGCGGCCGTGGCCGATGCGCTGCTCGACCGCGCTAACGCCATCGAGACCGGCAAAACGGTTCGACAAGCCATGCGCATTGTGGCCGCAGTCCTTGCGGGCAAAATCACTGGCGCCGGCACGGGCACGGAAACGTTCCGAGGACTCGATGGCGTCACAACGCGAGCTGTCGTCACCACGGATGCGGACGCCAACCGCACGAACGTGGAGTACTTCTCATGAAACGCACATTCGGCCAACGAACGTTGATCGCCAGGACTTTCCGCTGCCTGACGCTGGCCGGGCTAAAACTTCGCGGCCCGTTCCGGGTCGCCAACGCCCAGACGTTTGGAACCGGCGCGACACAAGGCCAACACTCTCACAGCGGCGCGGCCGCGGGACAATCCAATGCCTGACCCAACTGATATTTACGCAACGGCGTTCAAGAACGGGTCCCTCAGCCTGCTCGCCCGAATCGTCGACGGCAGCGGCAACAACGTGAGCCCGGCAGCCATCAACGCCATCAAGTACTCCGTTTACCTGCTGAACGATCAGGACGCCGACGAAAGGACCGCCGTTGAGGGGCACGCCAATGCGGGACTGTCCATCGGGAGCGTCCTGTTTGCCTCGCTCCAAACCGGCCCACTGTGGACCGTCGACACCATTGGCTACAACTTCCGCCACGTGCTCGACGTCTCGACGCACCAGGCGTTCGCCATCGCCGGCCGCCGATATTTGGTCGAGTATCAACTGACCCCGGCGACCGGACAAGTCATCCTTGTGCGGTTCAGGGTCAACGCCATCTGATCGCTTGCCGATCCACGCCTTGTCCCGTCTCCCAATTCAAAGAAGGTCCCGCGCCCATGACCGACGCTCAGCAAATCGCCACGATCAAGAGCCAAACGCTGGCACGCATCGCCGAAATCACCGCCCAGCCCAAGCCCACTTACCAGATCGATGGCCAGTTGGTCGCCTGGGGCGACTATCTGTCGCAACTGCAACGCGCCGTCGACTGGTGCAACGAGAAACTGGCCGGCGAGTCCCCCTTCGAAATTCGCTCGCAAGGATACAGCTAGCAGTGGTCGAAGTCCACATGGCGGACTCATCGCCCAACCTTTTCACTCGGCCCTCTGACCCTCGACCTGATTTTCCACGCTTATGTTCGACCCCTCCAATGATCTTGCGGCGTTAGCCGACGGTACTGAGCCGGTCACCCTGTTGCGGCGCGGCTGCGATTCCGGCAGCTCAGGCACACTCATTCCGCATGCCCTGCGGAGAGCCAGCACCAGCAGCGAGGCCTCGGTGGTCGGACGCGGCGATGTCCATAAGAACCCGGCTACCGGCGGCCGCTGCACCACCGCCGGCCTTGTCTGGCATTTGCCAACGGCGGAGCTGCCCGATTCGCCCAGCCTGGGTGATGTCATTCTCGACAGACGGGGAGAACGGTGGACGGTCATGACGGTGAAGCGAACCACCCTCGGCACCCGTTGGCGGTGCGAAAGCCGCAACGTCTCCGTCACCTATGGACTCGACGACACCATCTCCGTGCTAAAAGCCGTTGCCGGCCTCGGCGGCACAACGTGGCAGACGTGGAAGACGGGCATTCGCGCGCGGATCCAATTGAGCGACTCCAACATCGTCACCGACGCCGATACGCCCTACACGACGCGCCACTTTCGCATCTTCATCGAAGAAGAACTGCAACTCGACCACACGTGCGGCATTCGCGGTCCCGATGGCACGCTTTACGCGATCACCGGCACGGTCGGGGGCGACCGCATCGGCGAGTTGCAGGTGATCGAAGCGGAGATCCGGCTTTGAGCGACCGGCCCGCGGCTACCCTCGCACCATCACCTCGTCGTAAAGCACGTTGAGAATTCCGGCTGCCAGCTCTGCATGACTGCTTTCCAGAAGCACGTCCAATCGGTCATGCAGGTTCCGCTTCCGGTTCATCTGCTGAACCGCGGCCAGTGTGCCCTCAGCCGTGAGAGCCCCGCCGGCGCCAACGCGGCTGTGTAGCTCATCGAAATCGGCTTCGGTCCAATGTTCGAACAGCTCAGGCCGCTCGTCCAATGCCTCCGCCACCCGCGGGTTGGTCTCGCGGTCGAAACGACGATAAAGGAGCTGCGTCGGGTCGACAAAAAACTCGTCGACCTTGACGCCGAGCCCCACCGCCAGCCGGTGCAGCGTGTTGGCATGCGGCTTTTGGCTGCCTCGGGCGATCCCGCGGATTGTCCGGTCGTCGACTCCCGTTCGCCGCGCAACATCCTGTATCGAAAGGCCCGCCGAGGCCATCAGCCGCAACAGATTTTCGCGAGCGTGGGTGGACACAATAGGGCCCTTGACAGCTTTATGTACTTATGTATACTAAACGCAAATTCCGCTGTCAAGAGGGGATCATGAAAGGCAACAGGACCCGGTGCCGCGTGTGGATCGTCCGGTACGATGGCCCTCCGCCGTCCGATTGGCTGGCGCCGCCCAGAGACGCCATAGCTATGGAGCCCGCCGAACCAGGGACCATGTCCAGACGCAAAGCCACCCGTTACGTGGAGGCGTTCAACCGAGCCGCTCTCAGCGGAGCGAAGAGAGTTTGGGCCGTCACATTGCCGGTCGCCGTACGTTACGACGGTGACGCTGAGCCAGGAAAACGCATCGCACACTGCGCATAAAAAAAGCCCGCTGGCGGCCTGTCAGACGTCGGCCAACAACGGGCTTCCACCGCGGGAGTAAGTCTGACGCCTCGTGCGGTGTCCCTGTCAGGAAGCGGGCGACGAGGCAGTCGCACCACACGTCCTGACA
>JAJFUI010000297.1 GCA_021372555.1 Planctomycetaceae bacterium
CGCAAGGACTTCACCGGCCAGGATGAATTCAGTCGGGCGTTGTTCGACCGCTGCCGTCAAGCAAAATCCGATCTGGTCGTGATGGGCGGGTTTCTCAAGCGGGTCACCATTCCCGACGAATTCACCAACCGCGTCGTGAACATCCATCCCGCCCTGATGCCGGCCTTCTGCGGCGAGGGGTTCTATGGCCATCGCGTCCACGAGGCCGTGCTGGAATATGGCGCCAAACTGAGCGGCTGCACCGTCCATTTCGCCGACAACCAGTACGACCACGGGCCAATCATTCTGCAACGGGCGGTGCCAGTGCTCGATGACGACACGCCTGGGACGCTAGCCGCCCGAGTGTTCGAAGCGGAGTGCGAAGCGTATCCCGAAGCTATCGGTCTGATCGCAACCGGACGAGTTGCGATCGAAGGACGGCGGGTGCGAATCCGGAATTGATGCGCCCGAGCAGGTCGTTCCTGGGGAAGCACGATGCAGACGCAATTTCACGGAAAGACCATCGAGCTTCGCCAGGGCGATATTACGGCGGAGCAGACAGACGCGATCGTCAACGCGGCAAACAGCCGCTTGGCCGGCGGCGGAGGCGTCGATGGGGCCATCCATCGCCGGGGCGGCCTGACGATCATGCGCGACACGCGCGATCGCTATCCGGCCGGTTGCCCGACGGGCTCGGCGGTGATCTCGACGGCCGGCGAGTTGAACGCGAAGTATGTGATCCATGCGGTCGGGCCGGTGTGGCACGGCGGTGGGCGGGGTGAGAGCGAACTGCTTCGCGGCGCGTTCCGGCGAAGCCTTGAACTGGCCGCCGAGCATGGTTGCCGCAGCATTGCGATGCCCGCGCTGAGCACTGGGGCCTACGGCTACCCGATGGATGAGGCGGCCAGGATCGCCCTGGCGACGGCGGCTGAGTTTCTCAAGACGCATGACCAGCCGGAGTTGATCCGTTTTGTACTCTTCGACGGGGCGGCTTATGACGCGTTCGCGGCGGCGCTGGAATCGGTCCGCGACGACTAGTCGGTCTGCTTCGTCGTTGGCCAAGTCGCTATAATTGGAGCCACTCAAGGAGATTGGACAATGGAACAACCGCATCTTATTCTCGGCGTACACGTCACCAATCGTGCGGATCAGGCGCCCACGGTCCAGGAGCTGCTTACCCAGTATGGTTGCAGCATCAAGACGCGCATCGGACTGCACCATGTGGACAATGAGCTCTGTTCGCCTCGCGGGCTGATCCTCCTGGAGATGTTTGGCGACCTGGGAGCGTGTCGAGAACTGAAGGCGAAGCTCGCCGCGCTCAAGGGCGTCGACGTCCAGGAAATGCTCTTCGAGCACGACTGACAGTCGGCATACTGCTTCGGGAGTCGAAACCGGGACGCAGCGACCCTCGAGCGCATGGTATACCAACCCACCGGCAACCGTTGTCATCGCTCATCCCATGCCGCGATCCCACCCACTTTCTGGTTCGACGTCAATAACGGTTCTTGACGCCTTGTCTTCGCCTCCTTTGGCCTCCAGTCAACTGGCGGTGTGCACGTGTCGGCCACGTAGGAAGGGATCATGATGCAACGACAGGTGATTAGTTCTCTGGCATTGGTTGCCCTAGCTGGGGCGTTCGTTTGGATGCGGAGCGGTGACGGTCAAACAACGCAAGTTGGAGCACCGTCGGGTACTCCGGGCTCCGCCGGTGATCATTACCGGCCGAAGTCGGTTGAATCCAAACACCTACTTCGCACCGTACAAGTCGTCGGTGAACTGGGATATCAATGGGGTACGATGGTGACCATTCGCGGAGACGTACGGGAAAGTGATGACGGCAAGAGTACACGAGTGTTCTTCCGGGTCCGGTATGTCAACGGCAAGAAGCTGCATCAGCCTGTTGACATCGGGTTGATGCAGATTCAGCCATTTTCTCGCGGTAGCCGCATTGAAATGGAAGTGGGAAAAGGACTCGAATTGCGCGGCTACGAGAAGGGGGTAATTATGGATTTCCCGCCCCAAGCAGTCGAAGAAGCGATCAAGGCTCGTGACCCGGCGCTGACCTATGACTACGTCAAGTTCGGCTGGAGGTTTGTGCCTTGGTTTGTTTACCTCAGTGCCAGGAACGTGCCCGGCCAGCATAACGACGTTCCCAGTACACGGGAGACTTCCGGTGCCCTGGGAAGAGATAAAGGGGTCGGAGAGATAAAGGGGACGTAAAGGGGTCGAGAAGGAAATGGTAGTTCCCCAAGGGCCCCGGCCACCCGACAAAATTACTCAAACACCCATAATCGGTTCGTGTCCCCCGAATCCGTCGGTGGCTACAATGACGTCGTGTCAAGAATCGCGACTGTTCCTCCGTTCTCCCGCGTGGACGACCAAGGCAGCATGCATACGTATCCCCTTTGTTCTTCTTATCCCCTTTTTGTCTCCCTAATCGACGAGTATTGCAGACCGTAGCCGCAAACCAAGTCTGTTTTGCTCGCCACGGTTCGGCGGTTAGGGCAAAACGGTGAAAACAATGAGATCAGAAGACATCGTAGTGCCGCTCTATATAGATGATGTCTTGGAGACGCGAAAAACTCCGACTGGCTTTCTTGGAGTAGTCAGCCGGGCGATCTCGTGGCTGGACTGCCATACCCCTTTCATTATGCGTGAGAGAATTGGTCGAGGACGAAAGTCCGTTGAAGCACAGTTGCCGTTGAGGACGCACTTTCCATGTCGTGCATGGGAAGAAGATGACGCTGCTGTAGCGTTCGCACAGCAGGTGTTCGCGAAGATATGCGCGATACTGGACCTACCAAATGCATACATACATCCACGGGACTCGCTCCGCTTGCTTTTTGCTCCCGGATACGATGACATTTGTGTTTTAGAGGCGGCGCGTTTCCTATGGAAGGAGTACGGAATGGAGCGGTTACGGCTAAACAACTTGTTGACTGAGAACGGCACCGCAAAAGACCTAATTTCAGAATTGGAGCAGTTGCGAGACGAGAAGAGTGGGAGACGGAGAAAAGGGGATACGTCTGCTCTGTAGAAAACGCTGAACCTTAGGTGTTGGCGATGCGTAAACGGTTGCATGAGCAGGACGGTTCTGCCACATTACGCCGACCTACGGTCCCGCCGCCGCGACATGATGCTCATGGTCTTGACCCACAACATCATGATCCTCTTGCCGTTCGATTTGATTCAACGAATCAAGGTTTTCTACAGAGCAGACTTATCCCCTTTTTATCTCCCTTATTGTCTATATCCCCTTTTTGTCTCCTAAGCACAAATGGTACGCCTCTGTCTTAGAAATGCCTGGTTATACGCTGCAATGTTGCTGTGCATCCTGAGTCTGTATGGATGCAGCACATCTCAGAAATCATCCCACTTAGAGTGCATCTCGCAATTGAAGAGAGTTTGGGAGGCCGTTCGTAGCTGCCAGGATAGGTCAGGCACCCAGCAAATCCCTGAAAGGGAGGCAGTGGTGCCATTTCGGATTTCCGATCTAGCGGTTGGAGACGTCTTCTGCCCGATGGTCCTTCATATCACAGATGGCAGAGTGAAGAGTCCGTTGCTTCTTACATTTGCGATCAAGCGACGGAATTCTACCAATTGGGAACGCATGGTATTGGGCAAGATCGAGCCTAAGCCGCTTGTTCCCATTGTGTTCGTCGGAGATTCACTCTATTCAGACGACGGAAGATACGGACGTGGTATGATATGTTACCAGAACAGATTGGTGGAAACGGGGTTTCTTCCGACCCTATCGTGGCCAATCGATTACAATATGAATCATACGATGGAAATTCATTTTCGTGCGGACGATAGCCGATTCCCGTGGGCGAGCGAGATTGAGGCAATCCGAGTACAGCCGGTAGAGACCGGCACGGATCCAGATGTTAGGCACCGCTTCGGGAAGGAAATCGGAAGGAAAAGGGGATAAGTCTGCTCCGTAGAAAACGCTGAACCTTAGGTGTTGGCGATGCTAGATGGTTGCATGAGCAGGACGTGCAAGTCGCCAGGGACGGTGCTTGTCACGGCTTGGATCGTCGCCAAGGCCGTGTTGCCGGCATACAGCCACCGATCCACGAAGAAGTTCACGCAGCACCAACTCTTCGCTTGCCTGGTGCTCAAGGCGTTTCTGAAGACGGATTATCGCGGGCTGATGGCCTGCCTGCAAGACACCGCCGTCTGGTGCTAAGGAACGGTGGTGAGCATGATCAAGCGTCGTCTAGGTTCTGCCACATCAGGCGGGACCTATTGGTCCCGCCGCCGCGATATGATGCTCATGGTCTTGACCCACAACATCATGATCCTCTTGCCGTTCGATTTGATTCAACGAATCAAGGTTTTCTACAGAGCATACTTATCCCCCTTTTTATCTCCCTTTTTGTCTATATCCCCTTTTTGTCTACCGGCGTTTTGGTTCGCACCTCGACCTTGCCGAACGTCTCCAGCGGCTCGCCGACGCTAATGTGGACACGGTCCTTTTTCCAAAAGTTTGGCACTCGTCCGCCGGGCACCGGAATGCCTGATAGGACGGCGATCTTGGCCGGATCTTTTACGTCGGGCTGCGATAGACGCGCCCGCACGTCCTCTTCAAACGCCTCGCTGGTCACCAGATATCTTCCGACTTTCTTCGCATCGGGCGTGACCACTACCTCCCGTCCGTCGCGTAACGTTACGGTGAACGGCCTGACGACCAAGTCTCGTTCGGTGATCTTGGCAACGTCGGCCAGGTTGAGGTTTATGCCGTTGACCTCCACCGTCCAGTCGCCCGACGAGAAGCGTCGCCTTTTCAAGAAGTCGAGTTGCTCGGGCTTCACCCCGGCTGCGGCCATTTTGTTTGGATCCGGCTCGATAACGATCTCCCGCCCCTCGGTGAACAACGCCGCGTAGAGTGTCTTATTTGTGTTCGCCAGTCGACCTGGCCATTGATGTTCTTCCACCACGTAGCCGTCAGGCGTGCGTTTCGCTTCGACTGTGCACCTCTTGCCGACCTCCAATCCCGACGATGCCGGACTGTGCACGCGAAACTGGAACGTCTTCCCATCGAACTTGCCCTTCACAACACGATCTACGCGCATTGTGACGAGGTAGTTCTTCATGGAATACTGAATTGGCGACGCCTCAAGCGAGATAACGGTGCCTTCAAACGCCAGTAGATTGTCGCCGACTTTGGCTCGGACGTGTGACGTCTCCTCGTATGCAAACCGCTCCTTGCTCCGCTTCAGTACCGCCCCCGTCTTGTGGATCAATTGCCACTCGCCGCCTTTCCAGTAATAGGGAACGGGCCCATCCATGACTTGGTACGCGACGCCGCCGACGTGTACCATCGCCACGCCATTCCGAAACGGCTCCGCCTCGTTAAACCGTGGCTTGATGACAAACCGGCCACTTTTATCGATGTATCCCCAGCCATCAGCCATCCCGCCCGTTCTCTCGGTCGCGACCGCGGCGAGACCGTCGCTGAACCGGTTAGCGGAGACGAATCTCGGTGAAATTACTGTCCTTCCCGAATGATCGATGAACCCGTATTTTTCCTCTCCCACAGTCGCGCTAGCGAGACAGAGAACGGCGAAGCCCTCGTAGAACTCCTTAGCGTAGCCATCGAGCACAAAGACTGTTTTGCCATTCTTGTCGATGAACTTTGTTTGCCTCTGCCAATGATTGTCCCCCAGCGGCTTGTCAATTGAGACTGGCGCTACGCCTTCTCGAAAGTCTCCACCGCTTCCTTCCAGCAAAGTGATGACTGTTTTGCCATTTAGGTCGATGTACCGATCGCGTCCCCCGTCCCAGACGCGAGCGAGGCCATCGGAGAACTTATGAGCGAATTCCAGCGTCAACGGGACAACGACCGTGCCTTGTGTGTTGATATAGCCCCACTTGCCGCCATCCTTGATGCCGGGGAATTGCCACTTCGCGCCCACATTGACGGGAGCCAATCCAAAAGCAAAATCCCCCGCATTGTCATAGACGGGCTCGATCACAACCCGGCCGGCCGCGTCTTTGAAACCGAGCTTGTCGTTCTTTATAAACCGCACTAAGGCGGTGGCAGTCTCTTCGCCTGCCCACGCGAGCGACAACGAGCAGGCCGCGAACGCCACGCCCAACAAGATTGAAGAGACGAACTTCATCGTCGGGTTACCTTTCGTGAATTGATCGCGGGACGAATCGGGCGCTTGGTTATATTCAGAAAAGCGGAGACGGTCAACGTTAAGGAAAGGCAGCCCAATTCTCGCCTTAAGCCCGCACTACGTGCCCGTTACCATGACGGTCGGCGGCGTGAAAATGGGTCTCGAGTTGCCCTCACCCTAACCCTCTCCCAGAGGGCGAGGGGACTTTTTGAGCCGTGCCGCCCTCACCGTAACCCGCTCCCGAAGGGCGAGGGGACTTTTGAACCGCACGGCCCTCACCCTAACCCTCGCCCATAGGGCGAGGGGACCGATTTACTCAGGGCTCGATCAGATACGCCTGATCGCCGACGTTCACTAACACCGGCTCGTCGAAGACGAGGTACTGGGAGAGCGTGCGGCCGTGTTGTTCGGCGAGCTTGAAATACTCGTCGCTGAACTGCTTGATCCGCCGGGCATTGTCCATCTGCGACTTGCTCACTTGCGAATCGACCCACTGGTTGTTGCGGTGGTAAAACGTACGGTTGCCGATCTGGCGGATGTTGCGGCCGGCGTCGCTCAGTTCCCTTGTCGCGTCTTTGCCTGCCGACTGAACCGCGGGGCTGAGAGTGCCTTTGGCCGGGCGTCTGGCCATCGCGCTGGCAGTCGCACCGGCGCCGAACATGCCTGACGAGTCGCCGGGCGCAGTCGAGGCGGCAGGCGCGGCTTGCTGGGCGTTTTGCAGGCCTCCCTTCATTCGCCGCTGGGCGAAGCCTAGTTCGCCTTCGGCGGCTTTGAGCGATTCCAACCTTCCGCCGGCGCGGGCCGCGTTACCGGCGAAGTCGTGGATGCTTACGCCCTCATCGGCCATGAAGGAGGTGTAGGGGGTGAGAATGCCGTGTCGGGTGGCCAGCTCGACCAGCTCGGTAATCAACTCTTGGTTCTTGCCCTTGAGGTCCAATTCGTCGAGGATCTCGCCCACGCGACGGATCGCCCAAAGTTTCTCGACGAAGGCGAAGCTCTCGTCACGGCTCTTATCGACCAACGTTGCTGGAAAGCCGAGCGTCTGCTGTTTGTCGCCCACCATGCCCTGGACGACCACTTTGGCCGTGCCCGATGTCCGATAGCGGCCCACCAGCACGAGTTGCTCGCCGGCGAACAGGTCGAAGGAGTCCTTGGGATAGACGCGGTTGATGCGTGGGGCAGGTTGGTAACCTGCCGATGGCGTTTCGAAGACAAATTGCAGCCGGACGTTTGTCATCACGGGCGACTCGATCCGGTTATAGAGCCGGCTGACGCGGTCCTCGATATTCTCGTTGGGGCGGACGTATTCGCTCTGGCCGTAGTTCTCGCGAACCAGCTTGTCGAGCAGCCGGCTGTTGAGGTCGTAGCCGACGCCAAAGGCGAACAGTCGGGCGTGCATGCGGTTCAACGCCTTGGCGTTGGCCACGATTTTCATCTCGTTCGTCTCGCCGGAAGTGGGCAGCCCATCGGTGAGAAAGACGACGTAGTTGGGGCGCTTGGCGTCCTGCACCTGACTGAGCGCGGTCCGCATTGCGGCGTCGATGTCGGTGGTGCCGCCGGCATAAAGGCCGTCGACGAAAGCCAGCGCGGCGTTGCGCGTCTGTTCGTCGAATCGCTGGAGTTCGGGCCGAAACGCCTCGACGGTCGAGTCGTACGCGATAATGTTGAACAGATCGCCAGGGCGAAGGTTGTTCAGCACATATTTCAACGCTCCGCGGACCTGCTCGATTTTCTCGCCGCTCATGCTGCCCGAGCGGTCGATGACGAAGATCACCGTTTTGCTGGGCGGAGATCGGTCGGCTGCCTTAATTTCGGGGCTGGCCAATAGCAGGAAGTAACCGTCTTGGCTGGCGTCGGGCCGGTAGCTCAACACCCTGGTGCTAAGGCGGCCCTTGCCGAGGCCGTAGAAGAGCCGGAAGTCGCCGGCCGGAAGTTCGTTGCGGCTGGTGAACGTGACGACCGCGTGGCGCTCGTCCGGCCGCTTGATTTCGACGGCATGCGTCGGACTGTAGACGTTCTTGATCTCGTCTTGGCTCTCGATCGAAAGGCGGATCGACAAAGTCTCGGGCGCCTCGGCCGTGTATCGGGCCGTGCTCAGCGGAAAGAGGAAGTCGGTCAGGCCGCCTACGTTGCGGCAGAGCTGTGAGTAGCGCAGCGAGACGGTGCGACTGGCCCCAGGCGGCACCGGGAAGACGTTCGTGCGGAACAGGCCGGTTCCCATCCACTCGAGCAACGCCGGGTCGCGATTCCGCCGCACAATTTCCTCGTACATTCGGCGAGCGTCGGCTGCTTTGAGCAGTTGGGCCGGAAATTCGCGGCCGTCGATCATCAGCGTCATTTGCGAGATTGCCCCGTCGTAGGGAAGCGGAAAGACGAACGCGACCTCCAGCGGCTGGCTGCCGTTGTTGACGAACGTCTGCGACACCTGGACCTCGGCCACCTGATCGATCAGCCGGGCCTGAACGTCCAATGTCTTAATTCTGTAGCTGGCAGTCGGTGTGATTGGCGATACGGGTCGGCCGGGCCATATCGTGATCGGCCGGGGCAGCCGCACCGACTGGTTGGGATTGTCGACGATCAGCAATCCTTGGGCAGCCCCAACGGCCGGCATTACGAAAGCCAGCAGGGCGGCAGTACAGAAGGCCAGGCGGCACATGTTTTCTTTCTCCTCATTCGCGTCGGACTTCGGGGGAGACTGGTCGCCTTGTGGGCGATCACAGAAGCTTGGATGACGGTAAGGCAAGAAAGGTTCCAGCGGGACGGCAAAATGACAAACGCGTGGTCGGTCAATCGTGGCCGGAAAAGCTGGAAGGCTGGGCAAAATGTCCAGCAGTCGACTTCGCGATATTCCGCGTTGGTTTGACGATGCGGACGTAACCGCTATTATCGTTTACAGATGCTTCTGCGAACGCTTCGAGTTCGAACGTCTCTCGGCAGCCGAATCGCGGCGAGCGGGGGGACTGGGCGAATCGACGCGAGAATGCTCGCGCCAGGGAAGCCCACTTCTAAGCTTTTCATGTCGGAGGAGAACCCTTATCGATTCGACGAAAGGACGACCAAGATGCAAACGGCCAAGCAGCTGTCGGTTTCGTTGGTCAACAAGCCGGGACGACTTGCTGATGTGTTGGTTGCGCTGAACAAAGGAAAAGTGAATCTGAAGGCGCTGGTGGTTCTGGATGCTGGGGAACGAGGCTCAGTCAGATTTGTGCCTGACGACGTAGAGGCCGCCAAGGGTGTTCTGGACAGGATTGGGGTCAGGTACGATACCGCAGACGTTCTGACAGTGGATATCTCAAGGCAGCCAGGAGGTTTTCGCCACACGTGCGAGCGTCTGGCCGCGGAACACCTCAACATCGACTACGCCTATTGCGCGATGGCCGGCGGCCGGCAAGGTGCGGCACTGGCAGTCATCAAGGTCAACGACTTGGCCAAGGCCCAACGAGTGCTGAGCGAGAACGAGGCCACCAAGAAAAGGATAACGTTCCGCAGACCAATTCTGTCGCCCTGGTAAGATGGGTGGCCGGTGCGAGGTGGTTAGTCTACGCGAAGGGCGACTTGGCCTTGCCCTATCATGCGATTCCTGGGAGACTGCGACCTGAACTTGTCGCTGGAGTGCCGGCCTTTTCTGAGGAACCGCGGGGATGGCAATGCGTGGAACGGTTGCGGCGGCGGCGATAGCGCTACTCCTCGGCAGTTGCAACGCTGGTCCCGAGTACAACGCTTCGACCGACTACTTCGGGCAGAATGCGACGCAGCCGGCGGTCGTGCACAACAATCCGGCCTTCATTCCCGTGGCTGATCCGCAGTGCGCATGGGAGACCACCGTCGGCGTGCTAAGCGATTACTTCCGGGTCGAACGCGAAGAGCCGGTTCGCCGAGTGGGCGACACGCTTATCGAGGGACGCATCAGGACGTTCCCGGAGGTCAGCTCGACGGTATTCGAGCCCTGGCGCCATGACACAGCGGACCCGGAGCAGCGGACCGAGAACACGTTGCAGACAATGCGTCGTTGGGCCGTGGTTCGAGTGGTGCCGGCTCAGGGCGGGCACTGGGTCGACGTGTCGGTGTTCAAGGAGCTGGAGGACCTGGTCCGGCCAGAGCATGCTACGGCGGGCACCGCCACATTTCGGTATGACAGCTCCTTGGTGGGAATCGTCAATCCGGTCGTTGGCGAGCCGACGACGAAGGGCTGGATCGCTCAGGGCCGCGACGCTTCGCTGGAACAGCGCATCATCGCCGACCTCGTAAGCCGTTGCGGACAACCTGCTGCGCCGCAGACAGCGATGCGCGGACAGGACAAGTGACGCAGGGCCGATCGACAGCCGCTCCGGACGTCCGGGGCCGGATCCTCTAGCGACCGGTCGGACTCACCACCGGCTGTCCAAACGGAGTGGCCGCAACCGGGGCGAAGGGCGCAACGGTTGGGCTCTTCGGCGCTGGCTTCGCGGCGACCGGCAACTTGAGTGTGAATGCCGTCCCCTTGCCTACTGTGCTGTCGACGCGGATGCGTCCGTGATGTGCCTCGATGATGTCGCGACACATCGACAGGCCGAGGCCGGTGCCGCCTTTGCCGCTGGCGTCGGGACCTTTCTTCGTGGTGTAGAAGGACTCGAAGATTCGCGGCAGTTTGTCGGCCGGGATTCCGCAGCCGCTGTCGCGAATCACCAGGTCGACCATGTTGTTCTCCGCATCGTGAAGCAGCCGAACCCAGAGTCGGCCGCCGTTCGGCATCGCCTGGCGAGCGTTAATCAGCAGGTTGAGCAAGACCTGTTGAATTTGGTTGCCGTTGACGTTAGCCGACGGAATCGGCTGATAGCTTCGCTCGACGACGACGCGATATTTATTCATTTCGCGTTCCAAAAGCAGCAACGTGTCGTCGACCAGCTTGACTAGGTCTGTTGGTTCCTGGGCCGCCGTGCGGTTGCGGGCCATGCCAAGAACGGTGTTGGTGATTGTGGCCGCGCGATTGGCCGAGGCGAGTATTTTTTCGAAGCACTTGTCACGCGTGGGGGCGTCTTTGTGCCGCATGCCCATCTTGGCATAGTTGAGGATCGTCATCAGCACGTTGTTGAACTCGTGGGTCGTCGTGCTGACTAATTCTCCGAGTGCGGTCAGACGCTGTGCCTGACCAAGTTGCTGCTTGAGAATCTCGACCTGCTGCTGGAGATCCAGCGAGCCCTCAACGCGATTGCTCGTCACGGTTTGCTCCCATCTTGCTCAGACCGGCTAAAACCCAAGGTCGCTGGCAAAGTACCGCCGCGCCCTGGCTGCCCCATTCTTATCGCTCTTGCTGATCTTCCGCGCTTGCGTGTCTTAACTTCAAGCGGCGAAAGCAGTTATCCATTCGGCGGTATCGTCGAAGTCGGCTCCTCGACTGTAGCAGAAGCGGCTATAATCGGCGTGTTCGTGGGAAAGCGGCTTCTTGCGGCGGCCACGCAGCGGAGGGCACGGAATGCATACGGTGGAGTTGCTGGAGCACGCGATCGGAGCGGCAAAACGGTTGGGCTACACGATTCGGCAAGACTGCCTGGCGGGTCGGGGCGGCAGTTGCGAGTTGAAGGGCCGCAAGTTGTTCTTTCTGGACCTGGATCTGGGGGCCGACGAACAACTTGAGCAAATTCTGGAGGTCCTTCGCGCCGAGCCGGAAATTGGAAAGCTGGAGATGCCGAAAGAGTTGCGCCAGGTTATCGGCATCTCGGAGATCGCGTAGCTTAGCACGGTGTGCGATAGAGACCGTGCGTATGGATGTATTCCTCGACGGCGCGGGGCACACGGTAACGAATGCTTTGGCCGAGCGACGCCCGGCGGCGGATGTCGGTGGCGCTGAGGCCGATTTCGGGCATCTCAACTCGATGCGAGCGGATTAGCTCGATCCGCTGGGGCGAGGCGACTGCACGGAGACAATCGAAGTCGACGGGTTCGCAGCCTGCGCGGCAGACGGCGACTGGCAGCGCCAACTCGCAGATGCGGCCTGGCTCTCGCCAATGGGGCAGGTCGAGGAGCATGTCGGCGCCGAGCAACAAAAAGAGTTCGCGGCTGGGGTCTTCTTCGCGGAAGTGCGTCAACGAATCGACGGTGTAGTTGACGCCGCCGCGATCGGCTTCGTAGCGGCAGACGGAAAAGCCTGGATTCCCGGCGACGGCCAACTCCAACATCTCGACGCGCTGCGGGGCGGGGGTCGGCTGCCGGTCTTGCTTATGCGGGGCGGTGGCGGTCGGTAGGAACCACACGGCATCGAGGCTGCACTGCTCCCGGCAGCACTCGGCTAAGAGCAAGTGCCCGATGTGGACCGGATCGAAGCTGCCGCCGAAAATGCCGAGTCGCAAGGGTAGTGGCTAGTGGCTAGTGGCTAGTGGCTAGTGGCTAGTGGCTAGTGGCTAGTGGCTAGTGGCTAGTGGTGCGTTTTGATGGCGTTGATGATTTGGTCGAGGTCGTTGGGGACCGGGATGGCGTGATTGGCGAAGGGCGCGGTGTGGATGCCGCGGCTTCCGAGCACCTCGTTGAACTTCGCTTGATCGCCGCTGTGATAGGCCACAGTTGCCGTGGGGTCCTTGAGTTGATGACCGGTCAGGATGCAGACGACGCGGTCGTCCGGGCCGATGACGCCTTCGTCCAGGAGCCGCTTGGCGCCGGCAACGCTGGCGGCGCTGGCGGGCTCGCAGCCGAGACCGTTGGCGCCGACTTGGGCTTTGGCGTCCAGCATTTCCTGGTCGGTCACTTCGCGGACCACGCCGTTGCACCATTCGAGCGCGCGGAGGCATTTGGTCAGGTTCACCGGGCGGTTGATTTCGATCGCGCTGGCGATCGTTGAGGCGCGGCGGTTGTGGGCGTCCATTTCGTCGTACCAGCGGCGAGCGATCTCCATCTGCGGGCGGCCGCCGTTCCAGCGAAGGCCGCGTTTTTCGACCAACTGGTAAAGCGTGTTGGCGCCAGCGGCGTTGATCACGGCGAGGCGGGGCATGCGGTCGATGAGGCCAAGCTCGTAGAGCTCGTGGAATGCCTTGCCGAAGGCGCTGCTGTTCCCGAGGTTTCCGCCGGGGACGACGATCCAGTCGGGCACCTGCCAGCCGAGTCCTTCGAGGACGCGGAACATGATCGTCTTTTGGCCTTCGAGGCGGAAGGGGTTGAGGCTGTTGACCAGGTAGATACCTTCCTGGCGGCAGACCTCTTGGACGCGGGCCATGGCGTCGTCGAAGTCGCCGGTGATTTGGAGGGTGAGGGCTCCGTAGTCGAGGGCTTGCGAGAGTTTGCCGTAGGCGATCTTTCCGGAGCCGATGAAGATGACGGCCCGCATCAGGCGGGTGGCCGAGCAGTAGAGGGCCAGCGAGGCGCTGGTATTGCCGGTCGAGGCGCAGGCGGCGCGGTTCGCACCGACGAGCCGGGCGTGGCTGAAGGCGGCCGACATGCCGTTGTCCTTAAAGCTGCCCGAGGGATTCATGCCTTCGTACTGCAAGTGCAGCCGGCCGGGCGTGAGGCCGATGTAGCGGGCGACGCCCTCAGAGCCGAGCAACAGGGTCTGGCCTTCTCCGATGGTGACGCATTGCGGCAACGGGGCAAAGGGGAGCAGATCGTGGAACCGCCAGACGCCGCTAAAGCAGTGCGGGTCGTTGCGGCGTGCCCATTTGGGTTCGAAGTCTGTCAAGGAACGCGGAACGGGCAACTTGTCCCAGGCGTAGGCAACGTCCAGCAGGTTGCCGCATCGCTGGCAGGCCACGCGGACATCGTCGATGGCGTAGGTCGCGCCGCACTGGGGATCAATGCATTGTTGGAAGGCGCTTGTCATGGGCGTGGTGATCCTGACCGCTGGGGCCGCTGGTCGGTGAACGCATTTGAGAATCGGCTCTTTGCGCACGCCCCCTGGGGCAAGCCATTTTCGCGCACCGGCCGTTCTTGACGCAAGCCTTTGGAGCGGCGAGATTTGGGTTGTTGCTTACCGAATAGCCCGAAGGCAGGGGCACATGCACAATCGCCGCGCGGCGCCCTAAGGCGTTGGCCAAGGGTAGGTTGCGAATCTCGAATTGTCGAGCGGTGGCAACGCATGGCGTGAGCGCAATTCGATTCGGGCGTGGAGAGTCAACCACCAGAGGAGCTTTTCGGCTAACCGGCGCTCCAGGGTGCAGCTTTCGGCAGCGCAGGGAATGAGACTTTCGGATCATACTTCACCGCGTCGGCTGCCTTCAAGGGTTTTTTTGGCCGACGGGGCGCCATCCGGACGGAGGTCGGGCGTCTGGTTTTTCATGCCGGCCAAGGCCACCGCAAGCTCCGCTTACAGTGACGGCGGGATTGGTCGTGAAGGCACGCCACGTTGGCTTGGCCGGGTGTCCAGCGGCGGTGGAATCGGCGATGCGTGCTGTGGTGGTCGGGAGGCGCAACGTCTTGCCGCTTGGTGGTTAACGGCGAAGGGAACGGAGGGCGGCGATGGGGGCGAGACCGCTTTTGGGTACCTCTCCTTGCGGGTGGGTCGTTTGACAGTCGCGGGTGGCTGGTTTAGAATCAGAAGTCTATAGGGGTCGGAATCCCAGCTAACTGGAGCAAGCCCACGCGGAGAAGGTGCGATGAAGAACAAGCCGGAACTGCAGGTTTACAAGGACCAGCTTCTGATGCTGCGAGCGCGACTCCGCGGCGACGTCAACCGAATGGCGGATGCCGCATTGAGGAAGAGCCGCAGCGAGGCTAACGGCGACTTGTCGAGCATGCCCATCCACATGGCCGACATCGGCAGCGACAACTTCGAGCAAGAGTTTACGCTCAGCCTGATGGAAAATGACGGGGGAACGTTGTCGCAGATCGAGGCGTCGCTGGAACGCATCGAAGAGGGGACCTACGGCCAGTGTGAGGAATGCGGGTTGAAGATCCCCAAGAGCCGGTTAAACGCCATCCCCTATGCGACCCTTTGCGTGCGTTGTGCCCAACAGCAGGAGCAGGTAGGGTAGGTAGACGGCGGGGACGGGAACACCCGGGATTCTGCGAAACGGCCATTTTGCCTTTTTCGACGACCTGGGACCGCCGCGTTAAGGACGGCGTCGAGTTCGCTTCTCCGAGCCAGGCACCGAGCAGCAGGAAGCACGGTATTGAAACTGAGGGTTCCGCTCAGCCGTTATCTGGTGTTCTTTGCGATCGCGCTCGGGGCATGCGCGGCGGATCTTTTGACCAAGCGTTTGGCGTTCGAGCGGCTTGGGCCGCCGGGCGGCGAGACGTGGTGGCTCTGGGAAAATCTCTTCGGCTTTCAAACGAGCCTAAACCGCGGGGCGCTGTTCGGGATGGCCCAGGGGTTGTGGCCCGTCTTCTCGGTACTGTCGTTTGCCGCGGCGGTGGGCATCGTGGTTTGGCTTTTCTGGTTCCGGGCTGCGCGGGATTGGCTGTTGACGGTGGCGCTCGGATTGATCACCGCAGGTATCCTGGGCAATCTTTACGACCGGTTGGCGCTGCACGGGTTCAGGTGGCACGATGGCGCGCCGGCACATGCGGTGCGGGACTTTATCGTCATGTGCCAGGTTGGCGAGTGGCATTGGCCGAACTACAACCTGGCAGACGCGTCGTTGGTTTGCGGCGCGGCGCTGCTGATTTGCCAAGCGTTCTTCACGAAGCCAGCGACGACAGCGCTCGAGTCTCGGGCTGAATCGTAGGGCGTGCACTCGCACGATTCGCTTCATTCTTCAGATCACCGCGGACAACGCGCGGCTACCAGCGTGATCTTACTCGGAGAGTTCGCGCATGGCTCGAATCTCGGCCGCTTGCTCGGGCATGAAGGGAACCGCTGCGCCGGGTGGGGGCGAATCGGGAACCAAGCGGCGGGCAATCGCTTCCAGCAGGGGTTCGATGCCGTCGCCGCGGAGCGCGCTGACTTGCAAGCCAGACGGCGGGTAGTTGATCCCGCAGGTGGCGGCGGTTCCGACGGCCAGGTCGCACTTGTTGTAGACGACTAGTGCGCCGGGCCATTGGTCGAGCAGCGTCTGATCGGCGGCCGACCAGGGGACGCTCTGGTCGCACACGAGGACGATGAGGTCGGCTTTGGCCAATCGCTGGCGGGCGAGCTCGATGCCGGCGGATTCGAGGTCATCGTTTGCCTGGCGAAGGCCGGCGGTGTCGCACAACTGGACCGGCCAGCCGTCGATGGCGGTGTCGAGCGTGACGGCGTCGCGGGTGGTGCCCGGCTCGTGGTGGACGATCGACCGTTGGTGGCCGGCCAGGGCGTTCATCAGGCTGCTTTTGCCGACGTTCGGGCGCCCGGCGAGGACGACGCGCCATGCGCGGACGAGGTGCTGGCCTAGCGACGAGCGGGATAGCAGCGCGTCGATTTTTTGCCGCGCGGGGAGGAACTCGCGGCGGGCGAGCGTCCGGTGGATGTCGTCGATTGCGCGTCGGAGTGCGCCGTCGAACTGGTCGAGAAGGATGGCAGCGGTTCGCTCGGTGCGGGCGTCGGCCATTGCGACGATCGCGGCAGCACGAATGGGATCCGCTGAGGGGCTGTTGGCCCATTGGGTCCAGGCAAGCGACTGGCAACCGTCGGCTATAAGCGTCTGTTGAATCAGCGCAGCCGCCGCCAAGCCGCCGTGGCAGTGCAAATCGACGGAATCATCGCCGTGTCGGCAAACGACGACTTCTTCACCGGTGGGGCCGCCGAATCGACCGAGGGCGAGTTGTTGCGGTGGGTAATCGGCGAGCGGGCGGCCGGTTGGCGTTTGGAGGTGCGATTGGACGGCTGCGAGGGCTCCCGGCCCTTCGATTCGCAGCGTGGTGACGGCCCCGCGGCCCGGCGGCGTGAGTTGAATGACGTGAAGCATTGCTGGAGGGCGATTGTAACCGGTGGGCGGTCGGGGGCCAACCGCTTGCGGCCTCGGCGGGCGGATGCTAGGCTCGCGGCATGGCATACCTGATCGGGACCGATGAGGCTGGGTACGCGCCGAACCTGGGGCCGCTGGTGATTTCGGCGACCGTGTGGCAGGCGCCCGACGGGGTTGGCGGGGAGGATCTGTTCGAGCGGCTTGCGCATGTGGTGGCGAGCCGGCTGGGGCGGTCGGCAGGCTCGGCGGTGGACGGCGGAAACGGCCGGATGAGAGCGGCCAGCCCTCACCCTAGCCCTCTCCCGGAGGGAGAGGGGACGAGCAATGGCCGGCACGGCCCTGACCCTGGTCATCTCCGGGAGGCAGAGGGGACGATCGGGACGAGAAGGGTGGTGTTTGCGGATTCGAAGGTGCTTTACTCGGCGGACAAGGGGCTGCGGCATTTGGAGCGGGGGCTGTGGGCGGCAATGGGGCTGGTGGGCAGCCGCCCGGCGAAGTGGCGCGACGTTTGGCGCGCGGTGGCGCCGGACGCGCTCGACGAGATGCGGCAAGTTCCGTGGTATGCGGAGTACGACCGGCCGGCGCCGTTGGATTGCGATGGTGAGGACCTGACATTGCTGGCCGAGCCGTTGCGGGCGGGGCTTGAGGCGGTCGGTGTGCGGCTGGTTGCGGTGCGGAGTCGGGCGATCTTCGCGCATGAGTTCAACGCGTTGGTCGATCGGCACGGCAACAAAGGAGCGGCGTTGTCGCACGAGACGCTGCGGCTGGTTGCGAGGATGATCGAGTCGCTGCCGACGAAGGGGATGGAACTGGTCGACAAGACGTGTCCCGTTGGCTGCGATTCGCTACAAACGTCTCCGTCCCCTTTCGTGTCGGTGATTTGCGACAAGCATGGCGGGCGGAATCGGTATGCGGATTTGCTGGCGGATCATTTTCCGGAGCAGTTCATCGAAATCCGCGGCGAAGGCGGCCGCCGGAGCACGTATCGCTTTGGCCCGGCTGATCGCCGCATCGAGTTCTGCTTCCGCGTGCAGGCGGAGTCGTGCCTGCCCGCCGCCCTGGCGTCGATGGCGTCGAAGTACCTGCGGGAGCTGGCGATGCGGGCGTTCAACGAGTTCTGGCGTCGGCACATTCCCGACTTGGAACCGACGGCCGGCTACCCGGTGGACGCGAAGCGGTTTCGCGCTAACATTGCTAAGAAACAGCGGGAGCTGAAGATCGCCGACGGGATCTTGTGGCGAGAGAGGTAAGGGAGCCGATGGCGGAAAGCGATAGGCAACCGACGGCAGGCGATCGTTGCCGGCTGACGATTTTGGATTTGTTGCTGTTGATGTTCAGCTACGCGTTGGGGTTCGGGATCAGCCGTTGTTGGTGGGAAGAGGCCGTCAAGGTTCCGGCCAGACCGCCTTGGACGACGCCGGTTACCATTGGCGATCTCGTGATCGACGGAATCTCTCTCGGGACGTTAATCGCCGGGCCGATTGCGGTGGTCTCGCAATGGGTTATGCGACGGCGGCGGTTGCGACTGAGCCCGGGGGAATGGCTTTGGATCGTTCCAGTGTTGAACTACCTCGGTTTGACGGTCGCTGGAAACCTGGAAATGGGCCTGGTCGCGCTCATGGTGGCCTTTCTTGCTCAGGCAATCTGCGCGGTGTTTGGCGTGGCGCTTGCTCTCTTTCGATTGAGCGGCGAGTGGAGCGGCGTCGAATGCCGATGGACCGAGATTATGGGCTGTTTCGTCAACGCTGTCATCCTCGCGGCCATTTTGTATTCAGTCGAGTTACATCCGATCGTTATCTAGTAACTTGGGGTGACATATGGATCTTTATGTGATCCGTCACGCGTGGGCGTTTGATCGGGACGATGAGCGATGGCCGGATGATGACTTGCGGCCGCTTACGGAGGAAGGGAAGGAGCGGTTCGCGAAGGTGGTGAAGGCGTTGGCGGGGCGAGGGCTCGCGCCCGAGGTGGTGGGCACCAGCCCCTTGGTCCGCTGCCGGCAGACGGCCGAGTTGTTGGTGGCGGGGTTGAAGGAGAAGCGGGCAGTCGTGGAGCTTGCCGAACTGCGGCCTGGCGGCGATGTGGCGGGGCTGCTGCGGTGGACGGCAAAGCAAGCACGCGAGCACGAGCGGATTGCTTGGGTTGGTCATGCGCCGGACGTGGATCGGCTTTGCGCGGCGATGATCGGCGGACCGGACGCGCTCGTGAATTTCGCCAAGGGGGGCGTAGCTGCAATCGAGTTCGACGGTGCGCCAGCGCTGGGGACGGGAAAGCTGCGGTGGCTGGTGACCGCGAAGGTGCTGGGATGCTGAGATCGCGAAGCCAGACGAAAGGCGAGGACGCTAGCTCTTGCGCTCGGGATAGATGACCAGCTCGATGCGGCGGTTGCGGTCTTTGCCTTCGGGCGTGGCGTTCGAGACGACGGGGCGATTGGCGCCTTGGCCCATGACGAACAACTGGTTGGACTGCAAGCGAGTGTGGCTGACCAGCACGTCGTAGACGGCCATCGCCTGGCTGGCCGACAATTCGTGGTTGTTGTGAAATTGGGCGTTGGCGACGAGGTCGTTGTCGGTGTGCCCTTCGACGCCGATCATTTGATCGGGATAGGTGCGGGCGATTTCGCTGGCGACGTCGCTAAGGAGATTGGGTGCGCCGGGACGAAGTCGAGAAGTGCCCGGCTCGAATAGGACTTGGCCGCGGAGTTCGATGCGGATTACGTCGCCGTCGCGGCGGACGTTGACGCCCGCAATGTTCGTGGCCGGCAGAGTTTGGAGGAAGCTATTGTTCGGATCGATGGAGACGCCGCCCTGACGCTGCAAGGAGGCGGCGAAGGTTTGGGCCCGCTTGTCGCTTCCATCTTTTTCCACGCGGACCTGCGCGAGTTGGGCGGTGAGGCTTCGCAGTTGATCCTTGGTGGCGGCCAATTGGTCGTCGGCGACTTTGGTTTGCTGACGCGCTTGGGCCAGCAGGGTATCTTTTTCTTGGTTGTCGCGGTCGAGCGCGTTGGTGCGGTCCTGGAGCTGTTGGAGCTGGCGGGCGAGCATCGTCTGCTGCTGCTCGGCCTTGTTGAGTTGGCCTTTGAGGACCATCGGATTGTCGGCGCAGCCAGCAAGGGTGGCCAGGACGGCTGCGCAGAGGAGAGGCATGCGGCTGAAGGTTGTCGCCCGCCTGACGCCCGATGACATTGCGGCCTCCTACGGAGCCATTGCCGGAGCAAGAATAGGGAGGGCGGGATGGTAGCAAGCCGCGGGAGCACCCGCAAGTGCAGTTCTTGAAGCTTGCGCTAAAAGGCGCGAGCGGAGCTATGGCGAAGAGCGGGGGCAGGGGCCCGGAAGATACAGACAGCGAGCCGGGCGAAACCCTCCCGGCCTAGAAGCGGAGCGCTAGTCGCGGCCGCCATTGCTGGCGACATCGGCGTTGGTAGCCGCTTGGTCGGAGGGGGCTTCGTTTCGATGAATGGCGTCGAAGACTTCGCGGCGGTGGACAGGGACCTCTTTGGGCGCCTCGACCCCGAGCCGGACCTTATCCCCCCGGATTTCGACGACGACGATCGTAATGTCATCATTGATGACAATACTTTCGTTCTTTTTGCGGGACAACACGAGCATAGGACGTTCCTTCGAACTTTTGCCAGAGCCCCAAATCGCTCTCTGCGCCCTGCCAAAAGTTACCAAAGCACGTGCGCATACATAGTACCATCATTTTACGATACGCTCGAATTGGGCGAAGTCAAGGAAATTTACGGGCATCCGGCATCTTTTCGATCCGTAAGGCGGGCGGCCCGACGCAAGGTTGTCAAGGCTCCCCCGGGCTGCCTATTTTGCGAGGCGGCAAAGGTCGAGACGCATGGATTTTTGGCGAGACGCAAGCCGTTTCTTTCCAGCGAGTTACGGAGAATGTCGAGGGCACGTGGCCGGCGATTGGGAGGCAAATTCGTTTGGCCGGGGGAGATTCGCGGGGGGGCGTATTGAAATGCGGCTGTTTTCCGGGGCGCTTGGCAGGCGGGACGCCTGCACCACAAAATCTTGGAGTCTGCACCACAAGCTCAGGCGTGGCAACGATTGTCGTCGCGTCGCCGATGTGGGGGCAGGCGGGGCGAGTGCACCACAAAGCCGGCGGGGGCCGGATGCCTTGGCACCTGGGGGCGAGTCCTTTATAATCGCGATTTGCGGGCTAGTCCATCATCGAATTCAGACACGCGCTCAGCGGCCGGCCGACGGTGTGTGCTTGCTGCGTTGGTGGGCGAAAGTTGTGACGAGGTTGCCATGCGAGATTGGTTCCGGAACGTCTATGTCGCAGCGGTGACGGTTCTGCACACCCTGGGGGTGGGGTTGAGGTGGTGGTTTCGCACGTACGACCCCAAGGTGAAGACGTTCACTGAGCGGTACGAATACCCTGAATTTCCACTGGAGGTGGCCCCACGCTTCCGTGGATTTCACCGCTATGATCTGACAAGCTGTATCGCCTGCGAGCGATGTGCGCGGGACTGTCCAGCGGCGTGCATTTCAGTCAGTAAGGAGCGTGCGACCGGGCGCAAGGGCTTCCAGGTCACCAGCTACACGATCGACTACGGGAAGTGCATGTTCTGTGGCATCTGCACGGAGAACTGCCCGGTCGACTGTATTTTCATGGGCTCGTCTTACGACCTGAGTTGTTACAGCCGAGACGGCTGCATTGTGGACTTCACGCGGCTTCCGGTCGAGGTGGCGTGGGGCCGAGCGACGTTGAATCCGACTGCGGTGGCTCAGTCGAAGACGGTGGCGCAAGCGGTTCACGGCGGGCCTGGCGGCTAAAGGTTGGTTGAGGAGCGCCGTTGGCGTCTAAAGGGGGACTACGAGCGGTGTTCGACTCTTGCAAATGGTACGTGATCTCTTAGAATAACTCCCTTTTGGGCGTCGAGCCCTCCCGCTACGGTGAACGCTATCACGCAGACATCGCCGACCGCAATCGTCGCCTACCTGGTGTTGTTCGCGACGATTGGAATACTGTTTGTTTTTGGTTGCCTTCTGCTGGGCAAGTTCTTTCGTCCGCGGACGCCCACGGCGCTGAAGCTTGAGACCTACGAGTGCGGCGAGCCATCGGTTGGTCCGGGGACGGTTCAATTCGATCTTCGGTTTTACGTGGTGGCGCTGCTGTTTCTGATATTCGAGGTGGAGGTGGCGCTGTTCTTCCCGACGGCGACTATCTTTGGCGCGGCGACTAAGGCGCGACGGGAAGCGGCGCAGACGGCGGTGTCGACTGCAGCTCCGACCGCTACGTTGGTGGTAGACAAGAGGGATGAGCGGACGGCGATTAGCCCCGAGTCGGCGCGGACGCTGGCGTTGGTGTCGATGATCGACCTGGGGGCGTTCTTTGCGGTGCTGTTGGTGGGATTTGCCTTTATTTGGCGGCGGGGTGATCTCAACTGGGTTCGTGCGGTCCGTCATCCGGCAACGTCGGCGGAAGCCAATGCGGCTGCTTTGCGGCTGCGGCAGGACGGGTTCCCGACATGAACGCAGAAGCCATCCGTGATCGGCTGCACCAGCCTTTTGGCCCGTGGTTGGTGGGCAGTGACTTTGCGGCGATCGATCCGTGGATCGAGGTCCGCAGCGAAGGGTTGTCGGAGATTGGCCGCTATCTGCGTGAAGATCCGGACTTGGCTTTCGACATGCTGCATTGCATTACGGCGGTCGACTATTTCCAACCGGATGAGAAGAAGGCCGCGCAGGTGGAGTGGCAGCCGCACGTCGAGCTGATCTATCACCTGTCGAGCACGGTGCATCATCATCGGCTGGTGCTGAAGGCTCGGTTGCCGCGGTGGAAGGACGACAAGCCGGGGCAGATGCCTGAGGCGCCGACGGTGAGCAACGTCTGGAGCACGGCCGAGTGGCACGAGCGGGAAGTTTTCGACCTGATGGGCGTGCGTTTTGTCGGCAATCGCGATATGCGGCGCATTCTTTGCCCCGAGGATTGGGTGGGGCATCCGCTGCGGAAAGATTACGAGATGCCGACCGAGTATCACGGGATTCAGGCGAGGTGAACCGATGCTGACCGAGCGCATGGATCCCGAGACTCTCGAGTTTGACGTCCGCACGGACGAGATGCTGATCAACATGGGGCCTCAGCATCCGAGCACGCACGGCGTGCTGCGTTTGGTGCTGCGGACCGACGGTGAAATCGTCACGGAGGTGACGCCGCACATTGGCTATTTGCACCGATGCGCCGAGAAGATTGGCGAGAACCTTACGCCGCGCCAGTTCCTGCCGTACACCGACCGGCTGGACTATTTGGCCGCGATGAACATGAATCTCGGCTGGTCGCTGGCAGTCGAGAAGCTGCTGGGCATTCGGGTTTCGGAAAAGACCCGGCACCTGCGGGTTGTCATTGCGGAGTTGAACCGGATTGCGAACCACCTGGTGGCTGCCGGATGCTACGGGCTCGACCTGGGCAGCTTCACGCCGTTTACGTGGACGTTCCGCGAGCGTGAGAAGATTCTGAACCTGTTCGAGGAAGTCTGCGGCGCGCGGCTGACGTACAGCTATATTACGCCCGGTGGCGTGACGGCCGACTTGCCGCCCGGCTGGCTAGATCGTTGCGAGGCGTTTTTGAAGCAGTTCGAGCCAGTAATCGGCGACCTGCACGCGATTCTGACGAACAACAAGATCTTCATTGAGCGCACGGCGGGCGTCGGCGTGCTGACCCCGGCGATGGCGTTGGACTACGGCGTGACGGGGCCGAACCTGCGAGGCAGCGGCGTCGATTGGGACCTGCGACGCGATGGCGAGCCGATCTACACCGAGATGTACGAGGGGTACACCTGGCGCATTATTGCCCCGGTCAACGGCCGCTATCCGGACGATCATCCCTATCCGGCGATTCCCAAAGAGGCCGTCGTCGGCGACTCGTGGCACCGGTATTTCGTGCGGATGCTGGAAGTCGTTCAGTCGATGGACCTGATTCGCCAGGGAATGGAGAAGTATTTGCGGGCGGCCGGCGAGGTTGACAAGCCGATTGACGTGAAGAAGAAGCTCCCGAAGGGCGAAGCGTATTTGGAAACCGAAGCGCCGAAGGGGCAGATGGGCTTCATGATTATTGGCGACGGTTCGCCGATACCGTGGCGGGTCCGGCTCCGCAGCAGCAGCTTCTGCAACCTGTCGGTGATGGGCCAGTTGTGCCGCGGCGTGCTGGTGGCCGACGTTCCATCGATCGGCGGTTCGTTGGACCTGGTGTTGGGCGAAATCGACAGGTGAGGGACTGAGGCTGCAAACTAGGACGGGGGCGGCGCGCGGGGCTCGTAACCATGGTTTCGATGACTGAATTACTGACGCTGCTTCCATTGCCCTCGTGGATCGTATTGACGATCGCGGGAGCGATTCAAGCCGCGCTGTTGCTGGTGGTGGCGCTCTGCTCGGCGGTGATCTTCATTTGGCTGGAGCGGAAGGTTTCGGCGCGGATTCAAGACCGGCTGGGCCCGACGCGCGTGGGCGGGCGGTTTGGCTGGCTGCAACCGCCGGCGGACGGCATCAAGCTCCTGCTCAAGGAAGACCTTATTCCCGCAGCGGCCGATCGTGCGTTGTATCGTCTAGCGCCGTACATCAGTTTCTGTGCGACGTTCTGCGTGTTTCTCGCGCTGCCGTTTGCCGCGGGGTGGGTTGCCTTGCAGCTTAACGTGGCTGCGTTCTTCGTTCTGGCGGTGGCGGGGCTCGAAGTCTTTGGGGTGATTCTCGGCGGCTACTCGTCGGGCTCGAAGTGGTCCCTTTACGGGGCGATGCGCGAGGCGGCGCAGGTCATTAGCTATGAAATTCCACTGGCCCTGTGCGTTGTGGTGGTCGTGCTCCTGGCGGGCACGATGGACCTGGTCGAAATCGGGCGGCAGCAGGAAGGCTGGCTGTGGAACTGGAACATCTTCAACCCGTTCGCGTTCGTGACGTTTTGGGTGTACTGCACCTGCGCCTTGGCGAACACGAACCGCGCGCCGTTTGATCTGCCCGAGGCCGAGAGCGAACTGGTGGCCGGCTTCTTGACCGAATACTCGGGCTTCCGCTGGGTGTATTTCTTCATGGGCGAATACGCGGCCATGTTTGCCGTAAGCGGATTGGGAGCGATCCTCTTCTTGGGCGGGTGGAACGGGCCCGTGCCGGTAAGCCAGTGGCTAGGACTCAGCGTTGACCCGCACGGGCTGGGCGCTTGGATTGACGCGGCCGGCAACTGGGCGACCGCTCATATTGGGATTCACGAACACGTATGCTTCGCCGCATGGCTTGGCAATCTGCTGGGCATGTGCAACTTCGTCATCAAGGCCGTGCTGGGCGCGACGTGCATGATCTGGGTGCGGTGGACGATGCCACGGCTACGCATTGACCAGGTAATGACCACCTGTCTGAAATACTGTGTCCCGATCGCTTCGGCGATGATCGCCGGCGTCTTGGTGTGGAGCTTCGTGTTCCCCAGCGGAGTTGTGGCTTATGTGACAGCGCAGTTGCGTCCGGCGATTGAACACCGCGAGGCAGCGCCGCCGAAAGCTCCGGCGAAGAAGACGGCGACAAAGAGCACAGCGAGAACGATTCCGCGGGGCGAGCTTGGGGAAGGGGGCGGTGCCGGGCGTTCGCTGCTGGTGTATGGGACGGAGGAAGTGGAGCGATAATGGGACCCATCAATTGGCAAACCTGCTTTTTCTTCCTCATGGCGGCTATCGCCTGCGGGGCGGCCATTGCCGTGGTCATCAGCAGCAACATCGTCCGAATGGCGTGCTGGCTGGTACTCTCGCTGGCTGCGGTCGCGGGGCTGTTTTTCCTGACCGGGGCCGAGTTCCTTGGGGCGGTGCAACTGATGGTTTACGTCGGCGGCACGATGGTTCTGCTGATATTCGGTGTGATGCTGACCGCCCGTGGACCGTTTGTGTCGATGAAGATTGGCGCGGCGCAGTGGGTTGTGGCGGTGATCGCCGCCGGCGCGCTGTTGACCGTGCTGCTGCAAGCGGCCTTCGGGACGTTTGGCCAGACGCAGGGCAAGCCGATTGCGGCGGCTGGCAGTAGCCGCGAGCTTGCGGCCAGCGGGAACGATGTGGCCGACGCGGCGTCTTATTCGCCGCTTGGCCTGGGGCTCATCGGCGTTCGCATCGACCGTCTGGCCGAGCGCGATCATGTGCTGCGCGGCGGAATGTCGGGCTATCTGTTGCCGTTCGAGATCATTTCGGTGCATCTGGTTGTCGTGCTCGTGGGGGCAGCCTACCTGGCTCGGGCGCGGCGGCGCATGGTGCCACGGCATTGGCGCGGCGGCGAGCAACCCAGCGGCGTGGAGGACTGACACGATGAGCATTTTTTGTGAGCCAGTTGGATTGTCGCACTACCTGGTCGTCAGCGCGATTCTGTTCGTCTGCGGCGTGTTGTGCATGACCACGAAGCGGAACGTGCTGGGCGTGTTGATGGGGATCGAACTGGTGCTGAATGGGGCCAACCTGAACTTCATGGCGTTTGGCAGTCCGGCGATTTGCGGCACGAGCACGCTGGGGCTGGACGGTCAATTGATCGCCCTGTTTGTGATTGTCCTGGCTGCGGCGGAAGCGGCCGTGGCGCTGGCCATCGCGTTGAACTACTACCATACCCACGCCACGGTGGACGTGGACCGAGGGAATGAGCTAAAGGGGTAAATTGCAGACTGCAAATTGCAAAATGAAAACTGCAAACTGGCGGAGAGTCGCTCAATTTTCATTTTTCAATTCCCAATTTGCATTTTGCAGTTTTGCATAGCGAAATGGACCTAAACGTTTTACTACCGCGATTGTTGGCCTTGGCTTGGCTGCTGCCGCTCTGCTCGTTTGCGCTGATTGTGTTCTTCGGTCCGCGCATGGGCCGGGCCGGGCGGTACGCCGCGCACGTGGCGACGACGGCGATCATCGCCGCCTGCGTTCTGTCGTTTGCTTCGTTGGGGCTCTGGCTCACGCAGCATCCGGTCGGCGCCGCCCACGGCGCGCACGCGGCCGCAGTGCCGCCGCACATTAACGGCGATTGGTACTCGCTTGGCGAGTTCGGTTCGCTGCGGGTGACGATCGGCTACTATATCGACGCCTTGACGCTCTGCATGTTCTGCATGGTGACGCTGGTGGCCTCGTGCATCCACGTCTACTCGGCCGGCTACATGCACGGCGAATTGCACGACGTGTTCGACACGTTCGGCCCGACTGAAGAAGGGCGGATGATTCGCCGCCGCGGGCGATATTACCGCTTCTTCCAGTGCCTTTCGCTCTTTTGCTTCAGCATGTTGGGCCTGGTGCTGGCCGGCAACGTGGCGATGGTGTTCGTCTTCTGGGAACTGGTGGGCATCTGCTCCTACCTGCTGATCGGCTTCTGGCACGAGCGCAAGAGCGCGAGCAACGCGGCCAACAAGGCGTTTATTGTCAACCGTGTCGGCGACTTCGGCATGATCGTCGGTCTGATGGCCGTCTGGACGGGCATGGGCACGTTCTCATTCGGCGACTACAAGGTCACCAAGGCCGACGGAACGGTGGCGATGGCTCCCGGCATTTTCAGCCAGGTGCGGCCGGCGGCGAACGAACACAAGCTGCAGATTCCTGACGGCATGGTGAAGTCGGCCGTCGGTAGCCAAGCGTCCAATGTGCTGGTGGGTAAGTCGGACGCCAAAGCGGTCGCGGTTGC
This sequence comes from Planctomycetaceae bacterium, assembly GCA_021372555.1. Taxonomy (GTDB): domain Bacteria; phylum Planctomycetota; class Planctomycetia; order Pirellulales; family Thermoguttaceae; genus JAJFUI01. The sequence continues at coordinate 27,523 of JAJFUI010000297.1, forward strand.
GGCACAGGACATTCGCGATTTGAGTGCCCCGCAAAAGCTAAAGGACTGGCGGTCGCAAGGCCTCGGCTACGGCTTGCTTGTCATCGCGGGGCTCGGCATCTTCTGCGGGTGCGTGGGCAAGAGCGCTCAGGTGCCGCTGCATGTGTGGCTGCCGGACGCGATGGAAGGTCCCACGCCGGTTAGCGCGTTGATCCATGCGGCGACGATGGTGGCGGCCGGCGTTTATCTGGTCGGCAGGTTCTATCCGGTCTTCACGCCCGAAGTGCTGATGGTCATCGCCTGCATCGGTTGTGCGACGCTCTTCATCGCGGCCACCGTTGCCCTGACGGCCACAGACATTAAGCGGGTGCTGGCTTATTCGACGGTCAGCCAACTGGGATTCATGATGTTGGCCCTGGGGCTTGGCGGCTGGCTGGCCGGCATGTTGCACCTGTTCACGCACGCGTTCTTCAAGTCGTTGTTGTTCCTCTGCTCGGGCTCGGTCATTCATGCCTGCGGCACGAACGAGATGCCGTCGATGGGCGGGCTGCGGCGGAAGATGCCGATCACGGCGATGACGATGCTAATCGGCTGCTTGGCCATTGCCGGCGCGGGCATTCCGGCCACCGTGATCGGGTTTAGCGGCTTTTACTCGAAGGACAGCATCATTGCCCAGGACCTTTCGTTCTGGGCGGCCAATCCGCGGCTGGGCGGCTGGTTCTTCTATGCGGCCCTGTTCGGTGCGGGACTGACGGCGTTTTACATGTTCCGGTTGTGGTACATGACGTTTGCCGGCAACCCACGGGATGGGCACGTTTACTATCACGCTCACGAGTCGCCCAGTTCGATGACTGTGCCGCTGATGATTTTGGCGGTGCTGGCGGCAGTCGGCGCGTGGAATATCCCGTTTACCGGCGGACTGGGGCTTCAGTCGCTTTTGCAGCAGGCCCAGCCGGCCGGCATTGCCGACGGTGTCTCGGGGGGATTGTACTGGTCGAGCATCGCCATGCCGGCGCAGCATCTGGCGCACGAGCACGCGAACGCCATCAAGGCGGAATGGGCGGCGTTTGGCGTCGCGCTGGTTGGTTTCCTGCTGGCCACGGTGTTTTACGGGCTGCGGAAGCTCGATCCGGCGGATGTGACGCGCGCGTTCCCGCGGCTTTACCGGTTCCTGTTCCGGAAGTGGATGTTTGACGAGCTTTATTCGTACTGTCTGGTTCGCCCCATGTTGAAGATTTCTGATTGGGTCGCGGCCGTCGATCGTCGAGGAATTGACTGGCTCGTTGACGGTTCGGCTCGGGCGATCGAGGGCATTGCGCGGGTGGACGACTGGTTTGATCGCATCTTCATCGACCGGGCGGTAAACGTTGCGGCGCGGTGGACGTATGCGTTGGGAATGCGGCTGCGAACGATCGAGACAGGCAACGTTCGCCAGTACGTGCTTTGGTTGGTCGTCGCCACGGTGGGCCTGTTCGTATTGATGAGTTTCTTCTGGAGCTATGCCATTGCAGGGTGAGAGACGGGGCTGCGAGCTAAGCGTCCCCAATCCCCAATCCCTAGCCACTATCCAATAATGTTCAATTTCTCCGATCCGACCGTTTTGCTCACCTGGTTACTGAGCGCGATTATTTTCCTGCCGGCCGTGGGGGCATTGATTCTGTGCCTTGCGCCGCGTGAGAGCGATGCCAGCACGAAGCGATTCTCGCTGTTCATCACGCTTGCGGTGTTCGCGCTCACCGTGTGGTTGGCGATCCCGGGCGGACGGGTAGGCAATTTCAATTTCAGCCAGCCGGGGATGCAAAGCATTGTGAATCACACTTGGATTCCGGCGTTCGGCATCAACTACATGCTCGGCATCGACGGGATCAGCCTGCCGCTGGTGCTGCTGACCTCGTTCCTTAGCGTGCTGGCGATGTGGGCCAGTTGGCCGATCACGAAGAGCGTGCGGGCGTACTGTGCTCTGTTCCTGCTGTTGGAAACGGGCATGTTGGGCGTCTTCCTGGCGCTCGACTTCTTCCTGTTCTACGTGTTCTGGGAAGTGATGCTGCTGCCGATGTACTTTTTGATCGGCATCTGGGGCGGACCGCGTCGCGAGTACGCCGCCATCAAGTTCTTCCTGTTCACGTTGGTCGGCAGCGTGCTGCTGTTGGTGGCGATGCTGATGTTGTATTTCGCCAGCGACGTGAGCAAGTTGAGCCAGGCGCAGCAGGTGGCGAGCAATCTGATTGGCCACGGCACGAAGCACACGTTCAACCTGCTGGCACTGATGCAACTGGGGCAGATGCCCGACTCGCCATTCCACCAGACGCTGCTGTGGGGGCAATCGCTCTCTTGGTGGGCGTTCGTGTTGTTGCTGATCGGCTTCATCATCAAGCTTCCGTCGGTGCCGGTGCACACGTGGCTGCCGGACGCCCACGTCGAGGCCCCGACGCCAATTTCGATGATCCTGGCCGGCGTGCTGTTGAAGATGGGCGGCTACGGTGTCCTGCGCGTGTGCTATCCGGTCTGTCCGGATGCGGGTTACCACCTGGCCTGGCTTGTGTCGGGTCTCGGCACGGTCAGCATGGTGTACGGGGCGCTGGCCGCGATGGCGCAGAAGGATTTCAAGCGATTGGTGGCCTACAGCTCGGTGAGCCACATGGGCTACGTGCTTCTGGGCATCGGGGCGTGGAGCGCCACGGCCGGAACGTCCTACGACCCGAACTATTGGAACATGGCCATGAACGGGGCGATGTTCCAGATGATCGCCCACGGCATCAGCTCGGCTGGCATGTTCTTCCTGGTGGGCGTCGTCTACGAACGGGTTCATCATCGGGACCTCGACAAGTTCGGGGGGCTGTTCGCCCGGATGCCGGTGTATGCGGGCATTTCGATGGTCATTTTCTTTGCCGCCCTGGGCCTGCCGGGGTTGTGCGGATTCATCGGCGAGTTCTTCGTCGTCGTGGGCACTTGGGCGTACTGCAAGTGGCTGGCCGTAGTGGCGGCGTCGGTGGTGGTGCTGACGGCGGGCTACATTCTGTGGACGATCCAGCGGGTGTATCTGGGGCCGGAATACAAGGGACCGCACGCCGACGCGCTGACCCCGATGACCCGGCGAGAGATCGCCATCGCGGCGCCGCTGGTCGCGTTCGCCCTGTTGCTGGGCGTCTATCCGCAGGCGCTGTTCAAGTACACGGAGCCGACAATTGGAAAGACCGTGGTGCAGAAGTTGACCGACTGGGCTCAAGCTAGCCCGAAGGCCACCGGGCACGACGTGACGGAGGGCCGGTCGCAGTGAACTTCAACGAACTGCTGCAGGATGTTGTTCAGAAAGACACGTTGGCTTCGCTGCGGGCAGTGCAGCCTGAGTTGACGTTGTGCGCGACGATCATTGCCATTCTGTTGGCGAAGATTTTGATCCCGGCGTGGAAGCAGAGCCCGTTTCATCTGACGGTCATTGGGCTGGCGACGGCCATGTTCGTCGGCTTCCCGTGGCACGGTTCTGCCGCGGCTGCCGTGTCGACGTTGGCACAGCCGATTTTCACGGCTTCGTTGGTGTCCGACAGTTTCACCACGGTCGTTCGCTTCTTTTTGCTGACGTTCGCGATGCTTTTTGCGGCGTTCGCGGAAATTTCGACAGACGGCGAAGACGACCGGACGGAGTTCTATGTGCTGATCCTCGGCGCGCTGGTTGGCATGTGCCTGATGATCTCGGCGAATCACGTGCTGATCGTTCTGCTCGGCGTCGAGATGGCGAGCGTTCCGTGTTACGTGCTTGCCGGGCTGAAGCGGCGGCAGTCGAAGAGCAGCGAGGCGGCGCTGAAGTACGCCGTGTTCGGCGCGGGCGCGGCCGGCGTGATGATGTTCGGGCTGAGTCTTTTGGCGGGCGGGCTTGGCACGGCCCATCTGCCGGCGATGGCCGCGAACCTGGCGAAGATGATCCAGGGCGGCATCAGCCCGCAGCAGATCACGATCCTGAGCCTCGGCGGTCTGATGGTGATGGTTGGCGTGGGGTTTAAGTTGTCGGCCGTGCCGTTCCACTTCTGGGCGCCGGACGTGTTCGAGGGGGCGACGGCCGAGGTGGCGGCGTTCCTGTCGGTAGCCTCGAAGGCGGCGGCGCTGGGGCTGCTGATGCGGCTCTGCTCCGCATTTGCCTTTCCGGCGGACATGTACTTTCACTCGCCGATCGGCGAACTGCTGCCGCAGGCTAGCCTGATTGCGGCGTTAGCGCCGGTTCGGCAATACATCGTGGCAATCGTAGCGGTTTTGGCCGCGGTGACTTGCACGTTTGGCAACCTGGCGGCTTATGGCCAAACGAACATGAAGCGGCTACTTGCCTACTCGACGATCGCGCACGCCGGCTACATGATGATGCCGGTGGCGGCTGCGGTTGCCCTGATCCGCGTTGGCTCGGACGGGGTCAGCGTCGACGGCGCCCGGGATGCGGTGGCTTCGCTGGTGACCTACATCAGCATTTACCTGTTCATGAACCTGGCGGCGTTCGCCATTGTGGCGTTTTTGCGAAATGCGACGGGCAGCGAGGAGATTGCCGACTACGCTGGGCTGGTGCGACGTTCGCCGGGGTTAACGGTTTGCATGGCGATCGTGATGTTCAGTCTGGTGGGGCTGCCGCCGCTCGCGGGTTTCCAGGCGAAGTGGGTGATGTTCTATTCGTTGATCGAGGCCGCCCACGTCTGTCCCGCTCTGTGGGCGTTGCTGTCGGTCGGACTGCTGAACACGATCCTGAGCCTGTTCTACTATCTACGGGTTGTTCGGGTGATGGCTCTGTCGCCGGAGCCGCTGTACCGCGAGGCGCCGACGATTCCGCTGACATCGATGGTCGGGATGTATTGCGGGCTGCTGACGGCGCCGATGCTGCTGCTATTCTTCGCGCTCGACCGCGTATTGCCGTGGGCCCACGCCGCCGCGTCCACCCTGTTTTAGTGATATGATGCAAGCGATTGAAGCTGTTCCCTCGCTGAACCGAATTCTGGGCCTACTGTGCCACTCGCTGCCGGCGTACCTGTCAGAGGCAAAGCCTTGGCGAGGGTTCAGCTACGGGGAGGTCGATGCGGTGATTGAGCGGCTTGCGGCCGACCAGCATCGCTACGCGCGCCGCGTGGCCGAGGCGATTACGCGGCTTGGCGGCCAGCCGAATCCTGGGCACTTTCGCGCGGCGTTTGCCGCAAAGAACGACCTTTCGATGGACTATCTGCTCCACGATGTGCTTGAGTGCCAGGAGCAGGACATTGCGTCGATCACTCGCTACGCCGCCGAGGTTGATGGCGTTCCCGCTCTGCACGCGCTCATCGAGGAGATCCTGGGGAACGCGAAGGGGTATCGGGACGTGCTGAAGGGAATGGCGAAGTAGGGGGACGAAGGACAAAGGAAGTCGGAAGCTCGAAATCCGAAGTTCTATTGATGTTTGCTTGGATGTTGAGCCGGTGAGTCAACCTGCTTGGTCTATTTTTCGGCCTTCCGTTGGTCGGCCTTGGTTCATTGGCCACGCAAAGGTCAATAAGAATTGCGGATCGAGCTTCGTTATTCGTCACCATGCTCTTCGACACGCACGCTCATCTTGATCAGGAAGAGTTCGACGCGGACCGGGCCGAGGTGATTCGCGGCGCGCGGACGGCGGGCGTTGCGATGATGGTTTGCCCTGGCGTCTCGGCAGCATCGAGTCGTGCCGCAGTGCAGGTGGCCGAGGAGTTTGGATTGCTGGCCGCGGTTGGCATCCATCCGAATTCGACGACCGAGGCAGCGCCGGACGATTGGCCGGCTGTCGTGGCGATGGTGGGACATCCGCGCGTTGTGGCCATTGGTGAGACAGGGCTGGATCGCTACTGGGACCATGCTCCGTTGGGGCTCCAGCAGGAGTATCTTGGTCGCCATTTGCAGTTGGCCGCGGATCGCGATTTGCCAGTGATTCTTCATTGTCGCGATGCGCAGGACGACATGCTGCCGATGCTTCGGGATGCGGCGGCGCGTGGCCTGCTGCGGGGCGTGATGCACGCATTCAGCGGCACGGCGGAGTTTGCCGCCGAGTGCCTCTCGTTGGGGCTGCATCTGAGCTTCGCGGGCAATGTGACCTATTCGAACCGAAAGTTCGACGGGTTGCGCGAGGTGGCTCGTGCAGTGCCGGAAGACCGGATTCTCGTCGAGACGGACAGTCCGTATCTCGTGCCACAGGTGTTCCGGGGCAAAAGGCAACGGAACGAGCCGGCCAACGTCGTGCACACTGCGGCGTTCCTGGCCGAGCTGCGTGGCACTACGCCGGAGCAATTCGCACGCGCTACGACGGCCAACGCCCGCGGGCTGTTTCGCGCGCAAGAGGGCGCCTAGGCGTGCGAGAGTGCGGCCAAAAGCGGCACCAGGGTGGCGAGGCTCGAACAGAGGCGAGCCAGATCATTGCCAACGTTCTTCGGGCCGCCGGATCACCTCGTTGAGCACAATCGCCTGACGGATCGAGTCGGGGTCGGAGAAGACGCCGAGCACGCCGTCGGTGAACGAGGCCAGCGCTTCCGGGGACGGCTGAGCGTCGCCGAGTGGCTCGGAAGCTTCCGGAGCGATTGCGGACTCGCCGGTCACGGCGGCCAAATGGCTCACGCTGTGGTCGAACACCTGGTGCAGGTGTTGATCGACCTGCTGATCGGCCCTGGCGACGTCCTCGCCGAGTTGGTTGGCGCGACGGTCAAAGTATTCGTCGTCGAGATATTTGCGAACATGCTCGGTCACTTGACCGCCAACGGGGCGATCGAGCGTTGCCGCTTCCGCTCGGATCGGCTCGGCGGGCGACGAACGTGTGGAAACACTGGAGGCTTCTCTTGCTGGTGGTCTCGGCGACGTGGACCGCGCGGCATCGCCGGGCGTGGCTGGGGGCCTCGCGCTGCGTCGCTGAGCTGCACGCCGCAGAAACTCGTCGATTTCATCGCTGACGTCGGTGGGGACCGGCCGGGCGGGGCGCTGCGGCGGCGGTGGTGGATCCGCGGGGTCGTCGGCCGGCGGGGGCTGCTTTTGCCGCATCGCCGACATCAATTTGGCGACACCGGCAATGATTGCAATGATTACGGCGACGACGATCTGGACGAGATCGGCATCAACTCGCTGCTGCGCCAGCAAAGACGCTAAGACGCTCATCCGGTGTTGCTCGTTTTACGGCCCGTGGTTGTCATGCCTGCCTTGGCGATGGAAGACCGCATATCCGTGTCGGCTTGGATGTTGCGGAGGCGGTAGTAATCCATCAGGCCCAGCTTTCCCGAGTTGAAAGCATGGGCGATGGCCTTGGGCACTTCGGCCTCGGCTTCCAGGACTTTGGCTCGGTTTTGCTCGATCTGAGCAATCATCTCCTGCTCCTCGGCCACGGCCATCGCACGGCGGCCTTCGGCGTTCGCCCGGGCGACTCGCATGTCGGCCTCGGCCTGGTCGGCTTGGAGGCGGGCGCCGATGTTGTCGCCGACATCGACGTCGGCGATGTCGATCGAGACGATTTCGAAAGCGGTTTGGGCGTCGAGCCGTCGGGCGAGCACGGTCTTGGAAATGCGGTCGGGATTGGCCAGCACTTCCAGGTGCGAATGCGACGAGCCGATGGCGCTGACGATGCCTTCACCGACGCGGGCGATAATTGTCTCCTCGGTGGCTCCGCCGATCAATTGCCGAAGGTTTGCTCGAACCGTGACTCTGGCTCGGACCTTCAATTGTATGCCGTTCTGGGCGACGCCGTCCAACGAGTCTTTGCCCATGCCTTTGCCGGGGCAATCGATCACTTTGGGATAGACGCTCGTCTGAACGGCTTCGAGCACATTGCGACCGGCGAGATCAATGGCGGCCGCGAGTTTGAAATCGAGTTCGACGAGCTTCGCTTTCGCAGCCGCGATCAAGGACCGGACGACCAGCGGGACGTTGCCGCCAGCCAGGTAGTGGGCCTCAAGACTCTTGGAGGTGACGCCGTGCTCATCGCCAATGCCGGCCTGGACGGCCATGATCTTGCTGCGAACGATCACGGCGGGGCTGACCTTGCGGAATTTCATTCCGACCAGGTCGAAGATGCCGATGCCGGCGCCGGTGGTCACCGACTGGATCCAGAGCCGAAAGAAGCCGATGAAGACGGCGAAGAAGATGAACGCCACGAACAGCGCCACGATGACGCCGAGGATGACAAGTATCTGGACGGCTTGTTTATCGGGTGCCTGGGCCAGCAGCGACATCGTCGGCTCCGCGGGTAGTCGAGAAGGATTGTCGGGAAATGGACCGTTATTGATACCGATATTGCCATTGATCGGTGTTCAACCGCAAACGCGGCTGTTTCCCGCCGAGTTTACCGGCTGACTGGCCGGGACATCGCCCGTTGGCAATACAGGACCCAATAAGTTGTGCAACGGCAATGCATTAGCATCGCGCGGCCACGGGCGGCTGTCAAGCCGGGGGTAACTCGAAAGGGTCGTCGTAGGTTCGCTCCAAGGGGTTGGTGACGACGTCGGCGGATTCGTCGATCGGACGCACAACAACCCTGTGACCGCGGACCTGAACCACCCGGACGGCCTGGCCGATCTCGACGGGCATGCTCTCGCTAACGGCGTCGATGGTTTCGCCGTCGATGGTGATGGCCCCGCTCAGGAGCAACTTGCTTTTTGCTCGGCCGGTGCGACCGATCAGGCTTTTAAGACGCTCCTTTTGGGGATCGTCGGGCAGGACGTCTTCGCTCCTTGGGGCGGAGAGGAGCACGCGTTTGCCCATGGCGGTTTTGGGCCAGTACTTGAAAGCCAGGATGACAAGGACGATGACGCCGACGGGCGTGCCGACGAGCAAGACGGTTCCGAGCACGGGTCCCTGATAGAACCCCATGATGATCGCCCCCACCAGGGCGGCAGTCGCCAGGAAGCCGAGCAGGCCGGCAGAGGGAAAGAAGACCTCGAGCAGGGCTAGCCCTGCGCCCAGGATCAGTAACAGGAGTGCCCAAACCCAGTACATCGGGTTGCTGCCCATGGTTGGGGGTAGACCGCATCCGCTGCACGAATAATGTTAGAGTAGTCGTCCACCCCGACTTGTGCAAGATTCCCTTGGCGGCGGAAACCATCTGGTAGCCATGAGCACGTCAGCCCCGCGTCCTGAGGAGGTACCGGCGGACACGTCCGGTGTGGACTGGTCGGCGGCGTTGGCTGCGCATGACCGGTGGCTGCGCCTTGTCGTGCGTGCCCGGCTTGGCGAGCCGCAGGCGGTCGACGAGGTGATGCAAGAGGTGGCGCTAGCGGCCGTGCGGCAAAAGTCGCCGATCGCGGATGCGGCCAAGGTTGCACCGTGGCTTTATCGGCTGGCGGTGCGACAGTCGCTGTTGTTCCGAAGGAAACAGGGACGCCGACGGCGGCTTGTGGACCGGTATGCGACGAAGTTCCGGCCGCGCGAGGACAATGGCCGGGAGCCTGACCCGCTCGGCTGGCTCCTGGCCGAAGAGCGTCGTCGGCAGGTGCGGAGGGCAATGGATCGGTTGCCAGGCCGGGACGCCGAAATCCTGATGTTGAAATACAACGAGGAGTGGAGTTATCACGCGTTGGCTGAACGGTTGGGCATTAGCCATAGCGCCGTGGAGGCACGCTTGCACCGAGCGAGGGCGCGGCTCAGGGCAGAGTTGGCGGCGCTGGACGTTATATCAGCAGAGTTGTATTGAGCGTTGAGTTATTGATGCCGACATTGCCACTGGTCCGGGTTCAACCGCAGGCACGGCTGTTTCAGCGGAGTTTGCTGGCTGACTGGGCGCGACATGGCCCATTGGCAACAGAGGACGGAATAGTGCGATGAATACCGACACCAGAAATCCGTTATCCGACGACGCCCGCCTCGACCGGTTGGTCGATGGGGAACTGAGCGAGAAGGAACGTCGTGAGTTGCTGAAAAGTCTGGAGGAGGAGCCAGGTGGATGGCGGCGTTGCGCACTTGCTTTCCTGGAGGCGCAGTGCTGGAAGGAATCGCTGGGCGCGATGGCACGCGAGCCACGGGGGGAGCGAGAGGGACCGCCGCCGTCAATGCAGCAACCTGTGGCTCGTGCCGAAGGCCGATATTCGGTCTGGCATCGCCGCATTGCGACGGCGACGGCAATGGCCGCGAGTTTTTTGGTGGCGCTCGGATTGGTCACGTCGATGCAGCGGAGCCGGGTGGTGGAACAGCCCGGTGGAATGGATATTGCGACTGTAAAGGGGCCAGCTAATACGTCTCCTGCGAATCAGCTTGCGGGGGGCAATGGCGAGTCAGCGTCAAACCCGTGGCGATTGGTTACGCTCTCGACGCCTGGCGACGGTGTGTCGCCGCAGCGGTCGATTCGCGTGCCGGCGATGGAGCGAGAGAACGTTGACGAGGCGTGGTTGCGAACCCTGCCGTCGGCGATTCCGGACGACGTGTTGCGAGCGCTTGCGCGGACGGGCCACGAGGTGCAGCAGCGTCGCGAGCTGGTGCCGGTGCCGCTGCAAGACGGACGCCGGCTTGTCGTTCCCGTCGATCAGGTCGAAGTGCACTATACGGGAAACCCAGCATACTAGGCGAGCGTTTCGCCGAGAGCCATTTGCATTGCGTTTCGATTCTACAATCCCCGTTTCGCAGAGGATCATGCGATGTTGAGATTCGTTTCGATCAGCGCGGCGGCCGTGGCGGCCGTTGTGATCGGCGCCGGTGCTGCAATTGCGGCGACCGAACAGGGCGTGGTTACGACGACGGTCACGGTTACCGGCGATGGCAATGCCTTCTACAAGGTTGCGGGCCCACTCGACGCCGGGCAGTATTGGCTGGGCATCGAATGTCTACCAGCGCCACGGCCGTTGCGGGCGCAATTGAATTTGTCGGAGAAACAGGGCTTGCTCGTGATCGCCGTTGTGCCGGAGAGCCCCGCGGCTAAGGCTGGGGTCAAGGAACATGATGTTCTGGTTCGCGTCGGCGACAAGCCGCTCGGCGATGTGCGAGACCTGGTTCAGGCAGTGGAGGCCGCTAAGGAGACGAAGCTGAAAATTGAACTGATCCGCGGCGGCAAGCCACAGACGGTCGAGGCGACGCCTCGCAAACGGACGGAAGTGTCAGGCCAAACGGTTCCACCACCGGAGGCGGGCGACTGGGGCACGATCCAGAAATGGATGGAAGGCATGTGGGCACGCGAGGGACAGGACGGCGGGCCGATGCGGTTTTGGGTTGCTCGGCCGGGCGCGATCGTGCCGAAGGACGTGCTGGTGCCGCGGCCTCTGCCACCAGACATGAGCGTAGTCATCAGCAAAGAGGGCGATAAGCCGGCCAACATTACCGTGAAACGCGGCGACAAGAAATGGGAGGCCAACGAGACGCAACTGGACAAGTTCCCGGCGGACGTTCGCCCATTCGTCGATCAGATGCTCGGCCGCAGCGCGATTGGCCTCTTTCGTGGGCTGAGCGTGATGCCTGGGGGTGCGTCGCCGGAGGCGAAAACGGGCAAGGTTGCCATCGCCGTGGAAAGGCCGGGGACAATGGTCATGCCTGGGCCGGGCAACGAGCGGCTTCAGCAGCGGCTGGACGAAATGGACCGCCGGCTGGAGAAGTTGTTGCGAGCCGTCGAGTCGCTTCAGTCGGGGCACGGGCAACAGCCGCCGGCTTCGCCGCATGAGGACAAGTAGCGACCTGCCTTCGCAGTTCCCGCTGCGATCGAGAGGGACGGCATCGCCGAGATGCCGCCCCTCTGTGTTTTTCGACAAAGACGCAAGCGTCGGGATTGACCGACGCCTGCGGCAATTCGCCAATCATCGCCATTCTGAACGCAGTGAAGAGTCTGCTGGCGACGTCGAACGGGGTAGATCCTTCGCACACTCAGGATGACGGCAATTCCCACGTCCTGCTACTGGCCGAGCAGCGATTCGTCGGTGTCGACTGGAATGCCTTCGGACCGGGTTACTAAGCGGCGGAGGGTGACGGGGTCGAGCTTTTCGCTCAGGAATCGGACGCTGCCGTCGACCATAACGCCGTTGCAGCCCCCGGTGTGAAAGCCGAATGGCTCGTCGTTTGGCCCGCAATTGTTCTGGCTCCAACTGCAATTGG
>JAJFUI010000307.1 GCA_021372555.1 Planctomycetaceae bacterium
GTCCAGGACAAGGCGACGGCGAGCGGCGACGCGGTTGCTGTGGCCGTGAGGTTGGTTGGAGCGGCCGGGGCGGTTGGCTGCACGTTGGGCGCGGTGGCCCACGCCATGTTGGAATAGGCCGAGGGCGTAGTGCTAGCCAACGCTTGCACGCGATACGTGTAGAACGTCGCAGGCGTCACGGTGTTGTCGACAAAGCTGGTGGCTGTGCCGGAGAGATTGCTGACAACGACGCCCCAGAGTCCCGTGCCGCCGCTGAAGCGTTCGATGCTGTACGACGTGGCATTGGTGGCGTTATTGGTCCACGACAGGCTGATGCCCCCGGCGGAGGCGTTCGGCGTGGCGGCGAGGTTCGTCGGGGCTGCGGGCGCCGTCGTAGTTCCGCCTGGCACGGTCGCCGAAGCGACATTGGAATAGGCCGAGCCTGTGGTGCCCGCAAATGCCTGCACGCGGTAGCTGTACGCGGCGCCGGCGGTCACGCTGCTGTCGGTGTAGCTGGTCGCGGTGGCAGCGAGGTTGCTGGCCACGATGCTCCACGCGCCCGTGCTGCCGATGGACCGCTCGACGGAGTAGGCCGTCGCGTTGGAGGCGTTGTTCGTCCAGGTCAGGCTAACGCTTGACGCGGTGGCTGCGGCCGCCAGATTCGTCGGCGCAGCGGGGGCGTTCGGCAGGGAGTTGGGGACTGTCGCCGAGGCCACGTTGGAGTAGCCGGACGCCGTGCTGCCGGCGAACGCCCGGACGCGGTAGGTGTAGGTGGTTCCGGCGGTCACGCTGCTGTCGGTGTAGGTTTTGGCGGTTGCGGCCAGACCGCTGGCGACAACGGTCCAGGTTCCTGCGCTGCCGGTGGATCGCTCGACGCTAAACGAGGTCGCGTTGGCGGCGTTGTTGATCCAGGACAAGCTGATGCTCGCCGGGGATGCGGTTCCGGTGGCGGTCAAGCCGCTCGGCGCGTTCACCGTCACGGTTGTGCCAGAGGGAGGCAATTGAAATTGGGCAGTCCCCGATTGGGTCACTGTTTGGGTGGCGGTGGTGTAGCCAGCCAGAGAGACGCTCACCTGGAACGGTCCACTACCGTCGCTGGTGACCGTGTCGGGGTTCGTGGTTGATTGACGGTAGGTTGTCGCTGGCAATTGGACGCCAGCCAACTGGCCGGAAGCATCGGTCGTGCCGGAGTATACCTTCGCGCCGTTTTTGTCGAGCACGGTGACCGTTGCCCCAGCGAGGGCCTTTCCGGAGGTGTCCGTGACGCTGACGGCTAAGGCGCCGCCGAAGGAGACGGTTCGCGTCGTGCCGTCCGCCGGAGCATAGTCCGATGGGAAATCGATGGTCTGGGTGGCGCCGTTGATGTACTTGGGATCGCTGATAACGACGTTTTGGACAGAGCCGTTCCAGTAGCCGGCGGTGACGGCGTAGTACGTCCGCGTGGCGCCTTCGCTTGATTTGCTGAAGGTGTTGGAGAAGAAGTCGCCGTCGAAGGCGTCTTTGCCGTCGTTACCGCCGAGTCCCAACGACGTGTCGTTGCTCTCGAAGGTGTTGTTTTTGAACAGCGGAGAGCAGATCGCGCCGACTTCTTCCAAGGACACGGCTCGCGCCGAATAGAAGGAGTTGGTGCTATCGACGATTCCCTTGAAGGTGTTGTTCTCGATTAGCACGTTCATGTCGGCGCCGGGCGTGTTGCTCGGCATGTAGATCCGAAGGCCGATGGCTTCGTGCACTTCGCCGTCGCCGGTTCGGGCAATGAACGTGTTGTTGTAGATGTGGAGATCGTGCCAGCCGGCGTCCATCCAGGTTCGCAAGCGAAGCGCGGTTGCTTCGAGCCCGATCGCCCCGTATTCGGGATTAGGTCTCTCGCGAATGTCGACGTAGTTGTCGAAGATTTCGCCGTTGTAGGTGACACCGCTGTAGCCGTCGAGGAGGATGCCGCGGCTGCTTTTGCCGACGTCGGCGGTGATGGTGTTGCCGGAGATGACGAAGTTGTGGACGTTGTTGCAGAGAATGCCGTAACCGTCCGTGGCGATCGAGTTGGACTTGATCGTGTTGTTGGTGATTTTGAGGTTGTCGTTGCCGGAAGCGAAGATGCCAATTTGCGGCGAATCGATGAACTGGTTGTTGTCGACGACGACGGCATCGCTGGAGAAGGCCACCTGGGCAAGCGCGCCCATCATGGCCATGCGGTTAGTGACCTTGTCGGAGGTGCTCTTGAAGACGCAGCCGGAGATGGTCAGTCCGCCGCTGGGATACTTTGCGTCGATGGCGCCGGTATCGATTCCCGTGCTGAAGGTATTGACGCCTTGAACGGTCAACCCGTAGGCGTACTCGGCATAGATCGGCAGCGACGCAAGACCATTGCCTTGTCCCTGCACGATGCTTCCGTTGCGGATCGTGGTGCCGGAAGAGCCGGCCATCGTTGCCTGAACCG
>JAJFUI010000332.1 GCA_021372555.1 Planctomycetaceae bacterium
GCGTGCATGGCTCAACCCACCTGCTTGACCTCGGAATGCCTGGTTGCCTCAAAGCATCAGCGTAGTTTGCTTTGCGGAACGTGTCAAACAGTCCGAGCCCACGGGATTGTCCACCGTTAGCGTCCCTACCGCCGAAATTCCACGCCGACGAAGGCCCCGTGGTAGAAGAGGTCGCCGTGAGTGTCGACGGCGGTCGCCGAGCCGGTGACGGGCGAGGGATTGGCCGAGGGCTGGTCTGTGGCCAAAGCCACGCCGTCGAACCAGAGAAGACGATAGCCGCCGAGAAGCGAAAGGTGTTGCGTCAACGCGTAGGTGGCGCTGAGGCCGATCTCGCCGACAAAGGCGACGTGGCTCGTCGAGGTGCCCGTGTGACCGTGGAGGCCGAAACGTTGCGACTCGTATCCAAACCGGTTGCCGGCCTCGTTGTCAAAGAGGCCCGCCTTGAGGTCGCTGTTCAGGGCGAATCGTCCGCGACGCAGCAGGGCCGCGTCGACCCCGACCTGGAATCCGTAAAGGTCGTTGTAGGCCTCGATCGTCTGGTCGGCGTCGATGCGCGGCGCATTGGAGTGCTGCGCTAGCAGGATGCCCCCTTCGTTGAGGCTGAGGTAGCGAAAGCCGCCGAAGAGCGTCAGGTAGTCGGTGACGTCGCGGCGCACGTTGAACTCGACATTCTGGAGTTGCGAGGCGTAGCTCAACGCCGTCTGGACATTGCCCCCGAACATGCCGAGGGGGACGTCGGCGTACTGCACGCACGTGCCCGTGGGAGCAATGAACCTGGGGAAGCGGGCCGCCTGGCCGCCGACGTTGAAGTAGCGGCCCTCCACGGACCAATCGTCGCCCAGACGCCGCTGGAGATCAAGCTCCCAGCCGACTTGGGTCGGGAAGTCGAACTGGGAGGCGTTCAGGAATTCCGCGTCCGACTGGTCAATCAAAAACGTTCGGCTGCTGGGCCGGGAGCGTTTTAGAAACATCGCGTTGGCCCGCACCGTCCAAGGCGTCTCGTCCGGGCAACAGGCCGTGCAGGCGTCGGGCAGGGCTTCGCTCGTCACGGCGGCTTCCTCGGCCAACCCCGGCGTCGCCAAGAACAGTCCCAACGCCCCCGCCCACCACCACCGCGCGTGCCTGCCAGTCATGCTGCCGACCTCTGTAGCACCGTTCCCGCATCAGGGCGAACCGACCGTCCCCCCATCCCTTGTTATGCTCGAACGCAAAAGCCGTCCAACGTGAATTGTCCGCAACAACGCGTCCTGTCCTCCTTGACTGCTACGGTCGGCCTGGAGTCCGCAGTCGACGCAGGCGACAAAGCTTCACACCGGCGGCGGGGAAGAAGAGAAGTCATGGGAGGGACGGGCACAGGGCCCGCGAGTCGTTGAGTGCACGCCTCTCGTTGCGTCAGGGCCAGCGGCTCCCGTCCTCTTCACTCATTCCGAGGATTCTTGTTCGTCTTGATCCGCAAGCCACACCTTCGCAATGCGGACGAGCCGCTTGAGCTCGCAGGGGGTCCCCCAGTCTTTCAGCGGCCTCTTCATCTGGCCGGTAATGATCAGTTCTTGAAGAAGCC
>JAJFUI010000334.1 GCA_021372555.1 Planctomycetaceae bacterium
GCCTTCGGACGTTCGGCCGTTTTGACCCCCGCCGCGCCAAGGATTTTCTCGCCGGGCTTTTGGTCAACCGAAGGGTCGGCGGCGATCGCGGAGCCGGCCGCCATCGTGGCGAGCGAACCGAACCCAAGGTGCTGCAGGAACGAACGACGGGCCAATAGATTCCTCATCATGGACTCCTTCGCGACAGAGCGAATTGCAGGCGGGAAAATCGCAGGTAGGTGCCGTTGATTATACCACTGGCAAGCAAAAGCCCCCAGGCACTTTCGGGCAACAATCTTGCCAATTTGCGCAGCGGCCTGTGCAGGCGCAGCCACCTCGAATCAGCGGTCCCACCGGCTATCCCACAACGGCTCTGGCAATGAACGACAGTAGCCCCAGAACCCCCCGCACTGGCCAGACGAACAAATTGACGTGCAAGGCTTGCGGGAGAAGAATCACGGCGGCCAAGGCGATCGGGCCCAGGCGGTAGAAGCCTTCCCATACTGGCCGAAACGCGGCGGGCATCAGGGCGTCGGCCACACGGCTTCCATCCAACGGCGGGACCGGCAGCGCATTGAAGACGGCCAGAATGACGTTCACGAAGATCATCGTTATCAGCGACTTGTAAGCAACCTCGAAGGCGTGGCCGGCCAACGGTTGGAAGTAGATCAACGCGGTCCAGAGCACGACACAACCGCTGGCAAGGGCGAGATTCGCCATCGGGCCCGCAATGGCGGTCCACATCATGCCGGTTCGCATATTGATGCCTTGCCGAAATCGGAGCGGATTGACCGGCACCGGCTTCGCCCAGCCGAAGGGAACGCCCAACAACGGGAGCAACAACGTGCCGATCGGATCGATGTGGGCGATCGGATTCAGGGTGAGCCGACCCTGCAACGCCGCCGTATCGTCGCCCAACTGCCATGCCGCCCGGGCGTGCGCCCATTCGTGGAAGCTCAGCGACAGCCAGACCGGAAGCAGTGTAAGGAGTCGTTCGGCCAGCTCGTGACTGTTTGTCGGCATAGGTTGCTCCAGGCCTGCATTGCTCAGCCCCGTCACAATGCTTTTTTGCGAGTCCCTTGCAGCATCTTGCGCAGCACCTGAATGAAGAAATATCGCCGCGAGTCCGTGAGCATGCTGCCAAACCGCAGTTTCGTCTTGCCGATTAGCGCGATAACCCGTCCAGAACTGCCTGAGGATCGAGTGGTACTGTCCTCCTCCTCGACTCGCTCCATCTCGTCCCAGCGGAATCGCCGTCGCCAGCCAACCGGCCCGACGCCGACGAAGACGGTACCATCGTCAGCCACGACGGTCACGACGAGCCGGCCCACTACGGCCATCACGGCCGCCGAACCCAAAAAAACCGTGCCGATCACGAAAGGAATGCCGAACAATGACGTCCCAAGATTGAATTCGCCCTTAACGATCTGGCTTCCGTAGATTCCGCCCAGCGAAAAGCCGGACCAGACACACAGGAATGGGACCAGAAAGAAGGCAATAGGGTGGCGAGTGGAGGCGCCCAACTCCCAGCCATCAATACCTGTGCGAAACCAGGCGCCACGCGGCGGCGACCCGATCTCCGTGATTTCCTCGTGACCGCTTGCCACGAGTTCGGAAAGCACGAACGCTTCGCCGCAGGCAGCGCAAGCCGCAACATCCCGCTCTACATTAATTGATGCGGCCGGAATCGGTGCCTGGCAACTTGGGCAGATCAATCGCATGGGCGTATCGTACCGCGCACGTTCCTCTGCTACAATCGGCTCCTGTATGATGTCGCGGGCGCATGTGGCCAACGGAGCCGACTCTCGATGCGAATTGTCCTTTGTTATCCTGTCGAAGCGAAACACCGGGCGGAGATTGCCGCGGCAATGCCGGACGCCGAGGTGATCGATGCCGGACAGGAGCGGATCGCCGAGGAACTTTTCACGGCGGACATCTTTTGCGGCCATGCGAAGGTGCCGGTCGATTGGGACGGAGTCGTGCGGCAGGGGCGGCTACGGTGGATTCAGTCGTCGGCCGCGGGAATGGACCACTGCCTGGTCCCCTCGGTGATCGAGTCGGACATTGTGGTCACCAGCGCCTCGGGCGTGTTGGCCGATCAGGTGGGCGAGCACACGGTCGCGCTCGTGACCGGTTGGTGCCGCGCGCTGCCAACGTTCTTTCGCGCCCAACAGAAGAAGGAGTTCATCCGCCGCCCGACGCGGGACCTGACCCGGAGCACGGTCGGCATCGTTGGCATGGGCGGCAACGGGCGGCGGCTAGTGGAACTTCTCACGCCGTTCCAGACGCGCATATTGGCCACCGACCTGTTCCCCGTGGACAAACCGGCGGGCGTCGAGGATCTCTGGCCGGCGGATCGGCTGGATGATCTACTCGCTGCGGTGGATTTCCTGGTGCTATGCCTGCCGTTGAACGACTCGACCCGCGGGATGTTCGATGCGGCGGCCCTGGCGAAGATGAAGCCGGGCAGCCTGCTGGTCAACGTCGCCCGGGGGCCGCTGGTGGTCACGGCCGACATGGTGGCAGCGATTGAGAGCGGTCACCTGGCCGGGGCCGTGATGGACGTCACCGAACCTGAGCCACTGCCGCCAGACAGCCGGTTGTGGGAGATGCCGAACGTAATTATCACTCCGCACGTGGGCGGGCAGAGTTCGTGGCGCATCGACAACATGACCCGGCTGTTCTGCCGCAACCTGCGCCGCTGGCAGGCCGGCTTGCCGCTGATCAACTACCTTTCGCGCAAGCGTCTCGGCTTTCCCATCCGCGGCAGCGGTTACCCGCTGTGGGGAGAACCGTGCGAGCCGTAGCGGAAGCCACGCCGGGCCCCTGCCACAATCATCGCCGCTTACTGCGCGGTCACTCTGAAATCACGCAGGCTCCGCACCGGCTTCTCGCCGGGCTGCATCAATGCCGCTTCAACCTGATAAGAACCCGATTGGTTGGGAATGTCGATCGTAAACTTCAGCTTTCGGCTACCCCAGGCATCGAGTTGGCAGGGCTGCGTCTGCTCGGCGATCATCTTGCTGTCGCGCAGCAGTCGAAATCGCACGTCCCCCTGCCATGCGCGATCGAGGTCGTTGATCACGGCGACCGGAAACTCACGATGGCCGGGCGGCATCTTGTCGGCCCAAGCGTCGATCATGATGCCGACGGGATTGAAGGCCTCGCGGACGTACTCCTCGAAGAGCGGCTCGAACGTGAGGTTCTTGATGTCGATGAAATCGTCGCAGGTGGC
>JAJFUI010000247.1 GCA_021372555.1 Planctomycetaceae bacterium
GATTGCAGCCATCGGCACGCCCTACCGCCTCTATTCTGGCGATGGCACGGCAACGAATCCTGGCCTTGGCCGCTATTGTCAGCCGGTACTCGCCGACGGCTCAGTCGCCGACCTGCAAGCGTGGGCCACTGCCGCGTTGCCGCCCTCATTGCAAGGCGTATTCGATCTCGCCGCCCGAGACGCAGCAACTACCGCGTCCACGCAGGTCGCACAAGCTGAAGTGGATAAAGCGGCCGTGGCTGCGCACCCAGACTACATCGTCGTCGGACGAACGATCCTTGCCACCGAAGGAACTGCTCCGGATCTCTCGGGACTCGCCGCATCTGTCGCCGCGCTTCCTTCCGCAGCCGAAGTTGCCGCCGCCATTCTGGCTGCG
Organism: Planctomycetaceae bacterium; assembly: GCA_021372555.1. Taxonomy (GTDB): domain Bacteria; phylum Planctomycetota; class Planctomycetia; order Pirellulales; family Thermoguttaceae; genus JAJFUI01. Next base: position 377 of record JAJFUI010000247.1, read on the forward strand.
CCGGCAAACAAACTCGCAACCGATGCGAACGGCCAAGTCACGGCAGCCAACTCCGGTGGTCTCACGCAGCAGCAAGCCGCCTTGCTGACGGCGATAGGCGAAGCGGCGGGCACGCTGACCGTCGCCGAACGCAACGCGGTAGCCGACTCGTTGCTTGATCGTGCCGCGGCAATCGACAGCAAGACGGTGCGGCAGGCCCTTTGCATCATCGCTGCACCAATCGCCGGCGAGGTCCGCGGAGTAGGAACGGAGCGCGAGACGTTCAAAGGTCTCGATGGCGTCACTGATCGCGTCCAGGTCACGGTCGATGCCGCCGGCAACCGATCATCCGTCACGTATCCCTAACAGCGGGGGTGGGTCCTCCCAGGTGGCACCCGCCAAACGGTGTCCCACGGCTATCGTTCGCTGTTTACACACAGTCTTTCTTTCGATTTGCTCACAAAAACGGGAAATACCCTGTTCCGAGCGGTGTCCGGGATGGTCCGGCCAGAGTCCATCACGGCGAAGGCCGTCCATGCGCGTGGGTTGAACACCGCCCGGCGCGAAATCCGCGATCTACGATCCCGCCAGCCTGCCCGAGAGGCGATCGCGGGGCTCGACCATGAAACCGAAATCTTTGGCTTCACCAAAGGCCAGTTCTCGCTGCTCGACTTGATCGGAGCCGTCTTCGAGATTACAGGCCCGGCCCATCTTTCAATCTCGACTTGGACGGCGGCCAGCTACGAGATTCAGTCGCTACTGGCCATGCTCCAGCGCGGCGACATCCTGGGCACTCGCTGGCTGATCGACTTCAGCATGGCCCGCCGCGAGCCGGCCACGACAGCCCAGTTGCGTGATGCGTTTGGGGCGGACAACATCCGCGTGGCGCAGAACCACGCGAAGTGGTGCATCATCCAAAACCCGCAGTGGCGTGTGGTGCTTCGGTCCTCGATGAACCTCAACATGAACCCGCGATTTGAGGACTTCCAGATCGCCCATGACCCTGAGTTGGCGGCGTTCCTAAACAGCATTCTCGACCAGGTATGGGCCATCCAAGGCCGCGAACTGGCAGATCGGAACCCATACGACATTGTCAAGTTCTTTAACGACAAAATGTAAGGCCAAACCGCCCGCGCCAACACCGGAGGAGGCGGCTCGGATCGAGCAAGTCTTCAAGTGGATCATCGCCGGGCACTCCGAGCATGACATTGGGGAGGCAGTACGCAACGAGTGGCCAGAGGTTGATGGTCGGCCGCTGATCGCGGCGGCGGTGGTGCGGATCCGGGATGCCGGCAAGATGGATCCTGAAACCGTGTTGGGATGGTGTGTTGAGGCGACCAGGGACATGTACCGGCGCATGGTGGAGATCGGCGATTTTGCCGGCGCCCTTCGCGCCGTGAAGCAGTTGGAACGTTATGCCAAACA
>JAJFUI010000255.1 GCA_021372555.1 Planctomycetaceae bacterium
CGATGGCGGCCGATTACGCCGCGCACGAAGCGACGATCTTGGCCCTCTGCGGGACGGCCGACGCGAAGTTTGGGACCTACGCGGCCGACGTCCAGGGGATCGTCGCCCTGCTGTTGGCCGACTGGGAGAGTCACGCGGTCACGGCGTCGGCCTTCCTGGAAAACCTCGGCCTGACTGAGACGGCGCGGATCAACGAGCAGTTCGACAGCCTCAAGGCCAAGACGGCCCAGGAACTGGCCGACCGCGGTTTGTACTCCTCGTCGCTCCTGGCGTCGGTCAACGCCCGGATCGAGCGGGAGCGGAACGAGGGGCTCGCGACGCTCAACGACCGGCTGAACCGCGAGAAGTGGGAGAACGAGCACCGGTTGTACGAGCAGCACGTGGCGGCCCGCGGCGTGGCCTTGAGCGCGACGGATCGGGTCTACGGGTTTCAACGCGACGCGCTCCAGTTCCGCGGGGAACAGATTCACGCGCTCCACGGGCAATTGCAGAGCGTGCGGGACCGGACGCTGGCCGGCAAGCAGGCCGTCTTCGCCGCCGGGCAGGCCGTGCTGCAATTTCAGGCGGGTTTGGAGACGCGGCTCTACGCCGAAGTGGCCGACCTGCGGCGGCTCACGGCGGAAGGGTCCGCCCGGGTCTACCAGGTTCAGGACGCGCTGCAAAAGTGGCTCGGGGACAACGAATACAAGCTGTCGGCCGAGTTGAGCCAGGTCCGCGCGGCAAACCTGGAGGGGATCAACCGCCAAGAGGCCCATCAACAGGAGGTCGAGCGGAACGAACAGGGCGAGCGGGACCGGCTCTTCGAGCAGTTGACCGGGATCAAGAACAACGTCTTGCAGGGTCAGGAGCGCTACTCCCAGTTGGCCTTGCAGTCGGGCGAGTTCCAGGTGAACGCCCAACACAAGCTCCTGTTGGCCCTGATGGAGGTCCGCTTGGCGTGGATGAAGGGGCAGGGCGAGGGGCAGGAGATGCAACAGCAGTTGCTCAAGTACCAGTTGGACGCCCGGAACAACGCCCTGATCGGGCTCTTCGGGATGATGGAACGACGGAACGACGTGGGGCCCAACCTCGATTCGATTGCCACGCTGGCCAGCCAGATTGGCGATTCGAGCACGAGTTGGATGACGCCGTAGGAGATTCTGCTCATGCCGCTGCGACGCCGAAAATCACCCGCGCCGTTTTTCAAGCAACTCCCGGCCTTCAACCCGGTCACGGGGCAGTTTGCGCCGATCGGAAACGCCAAGGGCCCGCAAACCCGGCTAGCCCTCTTCCAGGTCGTCGAGGACGACACGTACGACAACTACGTGCTCTGCCGCGGTCAGGACGTGGAAGCGGGCGTCTTCTTCGACGCGGCCCATCCGATTGCCGTGGCGAAGGCATACTCGCGGCGCGGTTTGTATCCGTACAACGTCGGCGACATTCTGGTTGCGTGCATCGTCCGGACGGCCTTGGGCGACAACCCGGGAGTGGCGTCAGAGAGCACGGGACAGCCCGCCGACTTGGAGGAAGAGATTGAGTTGCTTTACGCGGACGACGGGACGGCGATTCGGTGGATGGAATTGGCCGTGTCGCCGTCTCCTCCTCCTATTCAGTACTACATGTCGTTTGTCCAAGAAGGGACGAACACCTGGAATGTCACCCGAGTGTCGCCAGACGCTGGTCTTAGGGCTTCATGCATGTACGTGGCGGCTGGTGACGCTGATGCTTCGAAGGTTGAGACAGTTTCCGAAGGAGTATATAACGATCCGACTCTTTCAGTGAAGGCTCCTGGACTGTGGCGTTTCGACGTTGGATTGCTCAGTAGCTATCCGTCCATTACCCAAACTGCGATTACCGGGGTAGTGACAGGCAACCAATGCAGCATTAGTTCAATTGTCTTTGGCGGGCTGAACATTATCGTTCAGTTTGAGACTCGTCCACGCGGCGGCGAGTGGGGGTTGCATGACTACTGGCATGGGCACGTCCGGTCCTTTAATAACGGATACCCAAGTGCGTCGCCTCACATCTATGGTGCAACGCTTGTCGATCTTGCAAGTGATGATGAAGTCCGCGTTACCGTATGGGCTAGCGCTGTTGGTGGCGCGAAGAACACTGACTACGTGAACGTGGCCGGAAGGTTGCTTATCCAGCGACTGGGGTAATGTAAATACTGGAGCGGGATCATGGCGATTGACATCACTTACGGCGGGAGTCCGGCGGCGCTGGCGATGGCCGGCTACCTGGGCGGCCAGAACAAGTACCGGCAGGAGTTGGAAAACGCCTACCTCCCGATGTTCCGTGAAAAGACCGCCCTCGAACAACAGCGGTTCTTGGAAGGCGAGCGTCTGCGGCAAAGCTACTTGCTGAGCCAAGAGCACAACCGGGCGATGGCCGACCTGGAGGCGTATCGCGGGAACCTCCAATTGCAGCACTGGGACCGGCAGCAGACCGGCGCCAGCCAGCGGAGCCGCGCTCGCATCGAGGCCGAGAACGAGCGGGCCCGGCTCGGCCGCGAGTCGCAAGAGCGGATTGCCGGGATTCGCGGCAAGGGCGCCGGGAGCCCCAAGGCCGTCGCCGGGGACGTGTTCGGTCAGGGGGGAGGACAGCTCGCATTGCCATCCGCTTCCGGCGTCGGTAATGTCGCTATCGCAGGCAATCCGCCCTCCGCATCGGACCCCGGTTATGGTTCTCCGGACACCGTGGCGATCGCCGGCCAGGATGTGCCACTGGGCGCACGTCCCGGCTATACAGTTCCCCCGCCATATTGGGACGGCGAACAACTGCCGCTGGGCGCAGTGAACTCGCCGGAAAGCGGAGACGGCAGCCTCGGCCAGCCGCATCGTGGCGTGTCGCGTGACCAGGTCCCCCTGGGACACTGGTACTTCGCCGACAAACATAATGTGAAGCAGCGGGGGCAGGAACAGGCTCGCGAGGCCCCGGAGGATCAACAACCGTCTGCCGCCTATCGGTCGCCGCAGTCGGTTTCGATCCTCGGCGACGAGACGCCGCTCAGCGCGGCCCCGGTCTATCGGGCGTCGGCGCCGTTGGCCGCCACGGGCCTCGTGGGGAACGCGACGACGCCGCCGGCAAGACGCACGGCCGGCGTCCAGCTTCCAGGCTACATCGCCGACTACGAACGGGTCGCCGAGCAGCGTCGGCGTCAGAACGCCGGCGTCGCCTATGACCCGCAGACGAACGCCTACCTCCAACCCGTTTTCTGAGTGCGATTGCGAGAAGAGAAGAGAGGACGGCATACGCCATGGACGATCAAGACACACTCGATATGACCACCCTGGCCGACGGATACGGCTACGACGCCGAGACGCAGGCCGCGGACTGGTCGGACGCGGAAGAGCGGACCGACGAACTGACGGACGCCGAGCAAGAGGAGCAAGACCAGCAGATTGTCGATGGCCTGTCCTCCGGTCGGCTCGTCATCGCCAGCCCCGAAGATCAACAGCGGCTCGTCCACAACGCGAACGCCCGCGCGAGGATCGCGGCCAGCCCGTACTACACGCAGGAGCAAAAGGACGCCGTCCGCCAACAGACCCTGGCCGACGACACGCGGATTCGCCGCGCCGCCGCGCCGATTCCCCCGGAGCATCGGGCCAAGGCGTTGGACCTCCACAAACAGCGGGCCATCGACCAACTGCCGCCGGACTTGCAGGACAAGCCGTGGCAGTTCGACCCCAAGACCGGGATGCTGCAATTGCCCCGGGGCTACAAGGAAGAGCCGCCGCCGGACGCCCAAGAATCCCCGGTCACCGCCCCGGCAGACGACGAAGAGTACATGCCGACGCCGACGCGGAACCAGGCCCCGTCGCCCGAGTCGATTCCGACGATCGCGCGGGAACAGTACGACCAATTGCCCGGCGGGAGTTGGTACGTCGCGCGGGGCCAAGAGAACCTCGGCCCGCAGTACAAGCCGATCAAGGTCCGGGAACACCAGCAGCGGCGACTGAAAAGCGTCTTGTCCCCGGAGCTTTACGAGAAGTACGGCAAGTACTACACGATCGATCACGGCGGCAATCCGCACTTCCATAAAGAGCTTTGGGAACTGGAGCATCCGAAGCCGGAGAAGGAAACGCCGGAGACGCGGACCGAGCGACAACACAAGGAGCGGGAATCGGCGGCGGCCAAGAAAGAAAAGCACGCCGCGGAGCGCAAACGCATCGACAAGCTGCGGGAGCTCGACTTCAAGGAGGCGTACAACGGCCAGCAAGACAAGCCGGCGGAAGAGCGCAAGAGCGCGACGCAGTTGTGGCGAGAGGCCGAAGTCAAGTTCCCTTATCCCGAAGAGGAAACGCCCGATCCGTTCGCCGACCCGGGACAGGCGGCCGGAACGCCTGACGCGGCGTCGCCAAGTCCCCAGCCTGCGGCGAAGGACGACGGCGGGTTTGACGCGAAGTGGAAGGCCTTGAAACCCGGCGAAATGATGGTCGGGCCGGACGGCAAAACGTATCGCAAGAAGGGATAGCTCATGGCCTGGACACCGCCCGCCGACGCCGAACTCGTGCCGAGCGCCTCCGCCTGGACGCCGCCCGCTGACGCGGAAGTGGTGTCACCGCAGACGCCCGCCGCGTGGACCCCACCGGCCAACGCCACGCCGGTCGAGGCCGAACCGACCGCCGTTGCCTCGCCAGTCCAGCCCGCGGCGAAGCCTCATGAATTGGGTGCGGACGACCAGGAGCGGGAGGCGGCTCGGTTCCTGCAGGGCCGGAGCGGGCAATTGCCGGCGGTCGTGGTGGCCAGCGTGAAGTCTTCGATGCTCGCGCCGCGGGAACGGATGATCCGGGACATGGTGCTCGATCCGCCTGAGGACGCGGAAGGCTGGCTCAAGCAGTACGAGCGGGCGGTGGGACGGCGATGGGACCGGTCGGACAGCGCCTTGCGGGACGAACTGGGCGGCATCTTCCGGTACGCCCTGAACGATCACGGCGAACCGGTCCCCGCGGCGTTTATCCCGAAGGAAATGCGGCAGCCGGTTCTCGGGGCCGTTCGTGCCTTGGCCCTGGAAGGCAAGTACGGCAAGGCCGGTTTTGGGGAGAAGGCGTTCAAAGCGTTCGCCAAGGGCGCGATCTCGCCACTGATCGGGGCGAACAAGTTGGCCGGGGCCTATCGGAGCGATGATCCGGAGTTCGTCCAGCAATATCACCAAACCTTCGAGGAGGCGAGAAACGGAAACGTCGCCTGGTACAGCCCGGAAGGTCTTGTCTTGGGAGGATTGAACCTGACTGGGGCGGTCGGGGCGCAAGTGGCCGGCGGCGGACTGTTCGGCGGGGCGGGAAAGGTCGTTGGTGCGGCCGGCGCGTTCGGACTCCCGGCAGCGGGCAACACGGCCGAGTGGTCAAGGGACCACGGGCTGAACGAGTCCCAGGCGATGGTCGCCGCCGGT
>JAJFUI010000019.1 GCA_021372555.1 Planctomycetaceae bacterium
CCGGGTTCAAGCCATCGTACAGGCTCGCCCCAACTTGCAGTGTGGTGGGGACAACGCGGCCGGTCACGCACGCAGTGCGAATCCACCAAGGCATCAGCACAATCACCAATCCAAGCATCATCCAACACGCGACGCCAATGCGATGGCATATAGTCGCCGGCGGCCGGTCTGTCCCCGGACCCCAAGCCACCGTTCCGAAGCCCGGTAAATGGTGGCGGTTTTGCGGCAATAGCACGACCACCGCAGCCGCCAGCGGCGTGAACAGCAGCCAACTGGGCCGCATCAGCGTGGCCGCGCCCGCCGCCAGCCCGGCCCCAAGCCCCCACCCGACTGCCTGCCACCGCCTCGCCGCCCTACTCGCGCAAACCCACAGTCCGAGCTGCAGCAGCATCAACGGGCAAAACGGCGCCTCGCTAAGGACCAGAACACTCAACGCGATGGCGCCCGGATAGAAAGTCGCCAGAATCGCGGCAATCCAAGCCACGCGATCACCGAACAACAGCAGCGCAAGCCACCAAACGCCGAGCACCGCCAACGTGCCGAAGAGTGCAGCCTCGGCCCGAGCGAGCATGATTCCGTTCGACCCATCGCCGGCCAGCCAAATGACCGGGGCCAACAACATCGGGTAGCCCGGCGTCCGGAACACCCTGGCGTGCTCCGGCCCGTACTCGTACGGCCGCCCTTCGGCGATTGCTCGCCCAAGTTGCCAATAGCTTTCGCTGTCGCCCAACCCAAAATGGCCGGGCAGCTTGGCTTGCCACGCCCACGCCGCCGCCAGCCGAAGGACCAGCGCGATCGCGAGCAGCGTCAAAAGTCGTCGGCGATGGCGGTCTTTCATGTCGTCGAATCCCCCGGCCGGAAGGAGCCTTCGGATGAGAAAATGGGTTGGATATGGTACGACGGAAAACCTCGAACGGTCAAGCCAGCTTCGATACGACCGATTCCGCACCCAGACAACCGTCGCAATGTTCATTCATGGTGGCGACCCGCGCGAGTAGTACCGTTGCCATGTTCCTAAGAACCGGCGTGCTCGCCAGATGCGACACGAGCCTACCCAAAATGCCCCGATTCCGGATCTGCCGGCCGGGATCGTTTCACATCGAAAGATGCACCCCCCGATACAAAATCGATGATGACGGATCCGGCTGTAAAAATCGCCTTGGCCCTGTGCGTCCTCTTGGCGGGCTCGCTTGGGGCGAGCTTGTTTCGACGCGAAGGACCGCAACCAAACCCCGCGCCAGCAGGGGCTGCGCCGCCTCCACGCCAAGCCGCGAACGCCGCCCCTCCTGCAAAACAGACGCCATCTGGCCCTCCGCGAGCCACCCTACTGGCCCCTGTCCCCAGCGAGGAGACGCCGCCACCGTCCAGCTCTGAGCGTCCGCGACCAAAACCGCCCGGCGACGCCAGCGGTGGCCCGTCGATGGAGTTTATGCTGCCTCCGCCCGCTTCCAAGGAGCGAGGCATGCGGACACATCGGATCGTCGATGGCGACACCCTCGATGCATTGGCCGAGCGTTATCTGGGCTCTGCTTCACGCGAGGGTGAAATCTTCGCCGCCAATCGGGACGTCCTCATGGATCCCAAGCTGTTGCCTATTGGCGCAATGCTGAAGATCCCGCCGCGCGACCGTCTGCCATAAACCCCACGCTTCGTGATACCACTGGCCGGCGCCCAGCGGATGCGGTGTCACGCGCCGCGCGACTGTAAGCACCCGACAATCGCCGACACCAAGCCTTGAAGTGTATACTCGACCGCTTCCGCCGTAGGTTCAAAGCCGAGTTCGCGCAGCGTGCCGCTCGTCAGGGGGCTGATGCTCGCTAGCCGAGCGCGGCAGAGTTGCCCGCCGAATAATTGACTCAACGACCGTGCGATGGCGGAACTGGTGACCGTAACCCAATCGATCTGCCCGGCAGCGAGCAAGGCGACTATTTCAGGTTCCGGTTCATCGACGTCGCTGCTCGTGTAGACGACGACCTGCTCCACCGCTGCGCCGGCAGCCGTCAGTCGCTCGGCCAGGACGTCGCGCCCGCGACTCGCCCGGGCGAGCAAGAATCGTCGCCCCGCCGCCTCGGGCGCGAGCGCCTCGGCCAGCGCCTCGGCTCGGAACTGTGCAGGCATCAGATCGGCCGCCAAGCCGAATTCCTCTAATGCCGCCGCCGTCCCCGGCCCCATCGCCGCCACCCGTGCAAAGCGGGTCGGGAGTCTTAAATTGATCGGCTTGCCGGCCCATCGCTCCAAGAAGTATCGAACGCCGTTCGCGCTGGAAAAGACCAGCCAGTCAAACTCGCGCAGTCTGCCCATCGCTTCGTCCACTGGTTGCCAATCCGGTGGCGGTCCGATCCGGATGGCCGGTTGCATGACGACGTCCGCCCCCAACCGGCGCAGCTCGTCGGCCAACGGATCGGACGGTGTCTCCGCTCGCGTCACCATCACTCGGACGCCCGCGAGTGGACCGCTTTGATCGGTCTTCGGATTGCTCGCTTGTTCCACCATCCCAATAGCCAGCGGTTTTGGTGAGTTCGCCGTCGGTCATGGTGGACCGGCCGCGATGCTACAATTCTATCGGCGCGACTGCTATACTGTCACCCACGGAGCGCATTCGCAATGGCTGGGAAAACGATTTTCAAGCAAATCATCGATCGGGAGGCTCCGGCGAAGATTGTCTACGAAGACGAGCAGTGCTTGGCCTTCGAGGACATTCATCCCGCCGCGCCGACGCATCTGATCGTGATCCCCAAAAAGGAAATCGTCTCCGTCGACGGGATCGAGCCGGAGGACGAGGCCCTGATTGGCCATCTCTTCGTTGCCATCCGGAAAATCGTTGCCAAGCTCGGCGTTACCGGTGGCTATCGGGTCGTCACCAACTGCGGGCCCGATTCCGGCCAGATGGTCATGCACCTCCACTTCCACGTCCTGGCCGGCCGCAAGCTCGGCCGCCTCGGCTAAGGGCCGCTCTGCTGCTCACGAAGCCCATTCGCGGCGGCGAGAAGCCCTCGCGATTGCGTTCGCCGCGACGTCGTCTTTCCGTTTCTGCCCGGGCTTTCCGCCAATATTCGCTCGCAAAACGGAACGCCAGCCCCACACCTTGCGACTATAATGTAGTCAGGAACAGGGAATTCGCGGGATATCCCCCATGCAGTCTGGGACAGTGCCACCACAAGTGCCGCCGCAGCAAGCCCCTTCGGCCGCGCCGCCGACTGAGTACGAGGCCTTCATCGATCAACGTCTGCACCAGACGCGTCGGCGCGTAAAAGGTGTAGACCTTGCCAACGCGTTGGTGACTCTATCGATCGGCGTCGTCGCGTATTTGCTCGTTGCTGCACTGGCCGACCACTGGCTCGTCACCGGGGGACTTGGCATCTGGGCGCGAACGCTCTGCTGGCTGCTGCTCGTTGCCGCTGGCGGATCGTACGTCGCTTACCGGGTGCTCCCCCCCCTGCTCCACCGCGTGAATCCGGTGTTCGCTGCCGCGACGATCGAAAAGAGCCAGCCATCGCTCCGCAACAGCCTGATCAACTTCCTGCTTCTTCGTGGCCGCCGCGAGCAAGTGGCCGTGCCCGTATTTCAAGCAATCGAATATCGCGCGGCCGTTGATCTCTCGAAGGTCCGCCTCGAAGGGGCCGTCGATCGTACGCGATTAGTCCGGCAGGGCGCCATACTGTGTGGTCTTGTCGCAGTCTGCTTTCTCTACCTCGCGTTCTCCGAAAAAAGCTTCTTGCGGTCCGCCGAACGTGTGCTTTGGCCTTGGACCCCAGTCGCCGCGCCCACCCGAGTGTCGATTCGCGACATCGAACCAGGCCGCGACACCGTGACCTTCCACGGTGAGTCGCTTACCGTGTCAGCGGAGATCAAGGGTCTCCGCGAGGCCGAGCAGCCGGTGCTGGTCTACACCACGGCCGATGGCCAGAGCGTCAATCAGGCGATCCCGATGACGCTGCCCGAAGGACAGTTCCGATATCGTTGCCAACTGCCGCCCGGCAATGTGGGGCTCCAGCAGGACTGCCGGTACTACCTCAAGGCTGGCGATACCCGTACCCCAACGTATCAGGTCACCGTCCAGATCCCTCCTGCCATCGTCGTTGATGCGGTGACCTATCACTATCCAGACTACACCGGGCTGGCCGACCAAACCGTCGAACGCCAAGGCGATCTGCGGGCGATCGAGGGCACCGAAGTTACGATTCACGCCACCGCCAACACCGACATCAAGCCAGCCAGCGCAGAGATCGACCTCGGCTGCACCGGTCGCCACACCCTCAGCCTCACCGTCAGCGGTCGCACCGCCATCGGCCAGCTGACGCTGCGACTGAACCCCGACGATCCAACACAGGCGGAATACGACAGCTATCAACTGCTCTTCACCGACGCGCAAGGGAACAAGAACCTCCGGCCGATTCGCAACCATATTGACGTCGTTCGCGACTTGCCGCCCGAGGTCCAACTGATCGAGCCGGGGAGCGAAGAAGTCCAAGTGGCCGAAGATGGGCGGCTCACGATCAAAGTTCGCTCCGAGGACCCCGATTTTGCCCTTCGCCGCGTGACACTCCGCGCTGTTCGAGACGACCGAAGTCTTTCGATCCCTCCATTGCTCGACCGGCGACCGCCCGCGAAGGCCGTCTCAGGCGAGTTCCAGGGAACGTACCTCTTCGAGCCCTCTCGCCTGGGGCTCAAGGCCGGAGACCGCGTCCAGTATTGGGCCGAAGCCGAAGATAATCGGGAGCCCGCGGCCAACCACGCCGCCACCGAAAAACAATGGATCACGGTCGTTGGTCCTGAAGCCAACCGGCGGCCGCAGGCAAAGCCCGACGGCGCCAAGGGGACCCGCAACGACCAACGCGGGGATCAAGGAAAGTCGCAGCCAAGACAACGGGACGGCACACCGTCTAAGCCCGACGAACAGTCGCCGGATCAACAATCGCCAGACCAGCGGGCCGCGAAGCAGCCTGCCAAGCCAGGCCAGCCCGAGGAAGCCAAGCCCGACCAGCAGCAACCGCAGTCGCCCGACCAACAGCCAAGCGACGGCAAGCAGGGTGACGGCAAGCAGCAGGGCCAGAAGTCCGGCCAGGGAAACGAAGATGCCGGCCAGCAAGGCAACAGCAAGCCGGATGGCAAGCAAGACGGCAAGGACAGCGGCAAGCAAGACGCCAACGAAAAGGGCGATCAGCAGAGCACGGGCCCGCAAAAGGGAAATCAGCAGCAGGGCCAGAATGGCGGTGAGCAAGGCGACAAGCAGAAGGCTGCCGAATCCCCCGACAACCAGCGCACCGATCCCGACGCCGCGCCCGGTGACGCCATGCAGAAGATCATCAACGACCTCGAGCAACAACAGAAAAACCAGGGCACGCCGGACAAGGGCCAGTCCACCGAGCAGAAATCCGAACAGCCCGGCGATCAGCAGCAGCCCGGCGGCAAACAGCAACAAAACGGCAATCAACCAGGCGCCGATCAGCAACAGCCCGGCGCTAAGCAGCAGCCTGCCGAGCAACAAAAACCCGGCGGCAACCAACAACGCGGCGACCAGCAACAGCCTGGTGGCAAGCAGCAGAACGGCGAGCAACAGCCCGGCGGGAAGCAACAAAACGGCGGCAACGAAAACCCGTCCGGCGATCAGCAACCGCAGCAAGGCAACAACCAACAGCCCGGCAATCAGGACGGCAACCAAAACGCCGGTCCCAAACAGCCCGGAACGGACACCCGCGGCAGCAAACCGTCGGGCGATGCCAAGCAGGGAACCGAGGAATCGCCTTCCGGCCAGGCCGGCCAAAAGCCCGACGCAAAATCACCGTCCGGCAAAAAGCACGGCCCGAACGACCTCGGAAAAGCGGAAGCGAACCAGGGCGAAAAGCAACCAGCCTCCGAAAGTCCCGATAAGCGATCCGGCAAACCAACCGGCGCTCCGGAGCAAGGCGACAAAGGCCCCGCGAAAGAGAAGCCCAACACAGACGTAGCCGGTGGCGCCGACTCTGGCAACAAGCCCAGTGGCAAACCGGAGCAGCCTGCAGCAGGACCCGGCAAAAGCACTGCCAAGCCGAAGCCCGGGGACGCCGGCACTCCTTTGCCGCAGGACGCCAATCAGCCGAAGAAGCCCAGCGACACCGCTGCCTCGCCGGCCGACGCCAAGGGCGACGACGCCAAGTCGCCCAGCACCAGCAAAAGACAGTCGGACGCCAAGGGGCAGACCTCGGGCGACCGCTCCGGCCAGGGAGCGGAGGGCGGTGGCCAGAAAGACAAGAAGCCCGGCGTTGGTGAAGGAGGCGCCAATACCCCAGCCGACCAAGGCAGCGCAAACGGCAATGAGCCAGGCGAGGGTGACGTCGGCAGCAAGCCCGGCGACCAGACGCCGTCGAAATCTCCGACAGACTCAAAAAACAAAGCAGCCACTCCCGGCGGCAGCAGCGGCGATGCCGCCAAAGCCAGCACTACTGACCAGAAGCCGACCGGCAAGCCGGCAGACCAAGACAAGCCGGGCAAACCCGGTACGCCGTCCAACGAGCCGGCGAAGGGCGGGGCACCGCCGACCGGCGAGTCCTCGCAATCGCCGGGACCAGGACTTGCTCCCGCAGGCGGTCCTGGCGATAAACTGGGCCCGAACGGTACCGCCCAGCCACCGGAGGACCCGGCCGACGAAGCCAATCTCGACTACGCCCGCCGCCAGACCGCTCTGGCGCTCCAGCATCTTCGCGACCAATTGGCCAAGGAGAAGGCGCCGCTGCTGGATCGCCTGGGCTGGACGAAAGACGAGGCCCGCCGATTCCTTGCCCGCTGGGAGGAGATGCAACGGGCCGCCGCCGAAAGTGGTGACGCCGGCCGTACCGCCCGGAAGCAGCTTAACGATGCACTAAAGAGCCTCGGTCTCCGTCTCCATGGCACGCAACTGCGTCGCGGCGCCACCACGCAGGACCGCCCGCAAAACCTCCGCGAGTCCGGCCGCTTTGCCCCGCCGCCCGACTGGGCCGAGCAAGTCCGCGAGTATACCCGCGGCGTTGCCGGCGCCGAACGCCGCGAAGACGCCCGATAGCGTCGGGGATCCGTCCCGCCTCCTTTCGCCAGCCCCCCCGCGATGCCAACCGGCCTTCGCGAGGCACGCACGGGCCCCTGAGACGCCTGCCCATCGCAGAGGAATGTTTCGCACTTGCTTTTCCGAACCCCGAAACCTAAAATCCGGTTCGTGTCGCAACTTGTCTACTGCAACGAAGATACGAGGGCGAAATGGGGCGAAAGGTAATCCTCGACGTTGACCCGGGCATTGATGACGCCATGGCGATCTGCCTGGCCTTGGGCAACCCGGACTTGGACGTCGTCGCCGTGACTGCCGTTGGCGGCAACGTGTCGCCGGCTCAGGCTACGCGAAATGTCCAGGCGATCATCGAGCAACTCGACCCGCCCCGATGGCCCCGCCTCGGCGCTGCCTCCGAGCCCGACAACCGGCTGGCCGTCGATCGTTGTGGGCTGTATGGCAGTGACGGCCTTGGCGAATCCGGCTTCGTGGTCGCCGAGCGGCAGCACCTCCTCCCTTCCGAGAAAGTGATTTGGGACCAGGTTCGCGATGCCCCGCACGCGGTTACGATCATCTGCCTCGGTCCGCTGACCAATATCGCCCGGGTGTTTCTACGCGATCCCGAGGTGGCTACGTTGGTCGACCGGATCATCATGACCGGCGGCACCGTTTCCGGACCGGGCAATATCACGCCGGCCGCCGAGTTCAACATGTACTGCGACCCCATCTCGGCCCAAGTCGTCTTCCGCTCGCCTTCGACCAAGACGCTCATCCCGCTCGACGTAACCAACCGCGTCGAGCTCTGCTACGACGTCTTCAACAAGTTGCCGGAGGAATCGACCCGCGTCGGCCGGCTCATGCGTCAATTGCTCCCGCACGCCTTTCGCGGCTATCGCCGGCAGTTTGGGCTTGAAGGGATTCACATCCACGACACGCTGACCCTTATGGCAGCGGTCCGTCCCGAGCTGTTCACCACCAAGCCGATGGCTGGCGACGTCGAAACCCAAGGCGAACTGACCATCGGTCAGACGATCTTCGACCGTCGCCGCGTCCCCGCTTGGCGTCACAACATGGAAGTCGCCGTCGAGATGCAGAAGGAAGCGGTAATCGACGCCATCCTTACCGGCCTCAAAAACGACCCCCACTCAACCGGTGGCCCGGCCTAAGGCAAGAAGCAAAGCTTGCCCGTGCGGTCGCGGCTAAGACGCCCGGCAAACCCGTTGTTGCGCCACAGGCTCGCGCTTCCGCCCTGCGACTATCCGGCCCATGGTGTCACAAGCTCGTAGCTGCCCGCGCTGACCTCGAAAAGCGACTCGCCGCCTTCCTTGCGAAGGAACTTCACGCCCTTCGCCTCGGTGATCGGCTTGCCACTTTCCGTCATGCCAGTCGGATCGCTCCCCGGCAGGTAAACAACAGCCGTCGTGTTGGCCGGAATCGAAACCGCGAGCTTGAGTTTGTCGCCCTCCGTCTTCCACTCCACCGCAATCCGCCCATGGATCGAGTGGTACGATGCCTTCACCCAGGTTAGCCCTGGCGCGGGCTCCGGGCGAATCTTCAACCGCTGGAACCCCGGCTCCGTAGTGTCGATGCCGGCCACCGTCTGGAACAACCACCGCGCCACCGCGCCGAACGAGTAATGAGCGAACGAGTTCATCCCCGGATCCTGGAAACCCTTTTCCGGCGTCCAGCCGTCCCATCGTTCCCAAATGCTCGTCGCCCCGTGCTTGATCGAGAATCCCCACGAGGGGAACGTGTCGTTCAACAGCAACTTGTAGGCAAGTGGCGTGTTGCCGGTGGCCGACAGCGTCGGCATCAGAACGCTCGTGCCGACGAAACCGGTCGACAGGTGCGTGCCTCGTGACTTAATGTCGTCGACGAGATACCGCGCCGCGGCTGGACGTTTCTCCGCTGGCAGCAGATCGAACGCCAGCGCCAGTACATAGCACGTCTGCGTGTTTCCCTTGATTCGCCCGTCGTCGGCGACATACGCCTTGTTGAACGCCGCCTTGATCTGCCGGAACAACTCGTCGTACTTTTCCGCGTCGGCCTTCTTGCCCAACACCCGCGCGGCGTCAGCCGTCAGCCGCGTGCTGTAAGCGAAGTAGGCCGTGGCCAGAACGTCCAAGGGTGTGTCGGCCTTGATCGAAAGCCAATCGCCGTAGCCGGCCGCCGGCCGCAGCAATCCTTTGCTGCTCTTTCGGCAGAACTCTACCCACCGGGTCATCGCATCGTAGTGCTTCGCCAGCAGTCGTTTGTCGTTGTAGACCTGGTAGATCGTCCAGGGACAGATCGTGCCGGCGTCGGCCCAAGCTGCCACGCCGCCGTCGGGCGCCACCACGCGCGGCGAGACGTCGGAGAACTGGCCGTCAGCGCGTTGGGCGTCCTCGACGTCCACAAGCCACTTCGTGAAGAACGCGCCGACGTCGGCGTTGTACGTCGCAGCGCGCACAAATGTCGACGCGTCGCCCATCCAGCCCAACCGCTCGTCCCGCTGTGGGCAGTCGGTCGGCACCGAAATATAATTCGCCCGCTGCGTCCAAACGATGTTCTTATAAAGCCGATTCACCATCGGACTGGAGCATTCAAACGACCCGGTCAGCGGCACGTCGGAATTGATGGCAATGCCCGTGATCGCGTCCTCGCCAGGACGTCCCGGATAGCCTGTCACCTCCACGTAGCGGAACCCATGGAACGTGAACCGCGGCTGCCAGACCTCTTCCCCATCGCCGCGAAGGACGTACGTGTCCGTCGCCCGGGCTCCGCGCAGGTTGGTCGTGTAAATCGTCCCATCCGGGTTCAGCATTTCGGCAAACCGGAGCCGCACCTTCGTGTTTACCGGACCGCGAGCCTTCAGCCGCGCGAACCCCGCGAAGTTCTGGCCCATATCGAACACGTAAACCTGCGGCGCTGGTTCCGTCACTTTGACCGGCCGCAGCTCGCCGGTCTCGTGGACGTTCACGCCCGGAAACGCTTGGAGCTTGCACGGAATCTCCGCAGTGGCAGCGACCGGCTTCCATGCGCTGTCATCCAACCCCGGTGAAGTCCAGCCGTGAATCTCCCGTCGGGCGTCGTAGGTCTCGCCAGCCAGAAATTCGGCCTGCCGATACGGCCCGTAGGCGGTCTTCCACGAATCATCCGTCACGATGGTCTCAACGGTGCCGTCGGCCAACTCGATCTCAAGCTGTGCCATCAGGCGTGGATGGTCGCCGAAATGGTTGCGTTCCAAGAGCCAACCGATGGCCCCCGCGTACCAACCCGCGCCGAGCACGCCGCCGATGGCGTTTTCCCCGTCACGGACCAACTCCGTCACATCGTAGGTGTTGTAGTAGACGCGCTTCTTGTAGTCCGTCCAGTCGGGCGTGAAGTAATCCTGCCCGATCGGCCGGCCGTTGATGTACATGCGATAAATGCCCAACGCGCTGCCATAGAGCGTGGCGCGGCGCACCTCGCCGGAGATCGTGAACTCCTTCCGCATTAGTGCACATGTATAGTCAGACAGCCGCTTTGGCAGCTTGATCTTTCCCCAGGGCGCGTCGCCCATCTTGGCGATCCTCACCGCGGTGGCCCATGACGAGTCGTCAAACGCCGTCGTGGTCCAGTTTGGGGATTCCGTCGCGCTCACTTTCCATGACGCATCGATTGGCACGACCAGAGGTTCGCCCTGCTCAAACTCGACCACCAGCTTCCCGGTCAATCCCGCCGGCGATGCGACATGGTTCGATACGGCAATCGCGACACAGTTGTCCCCATTCTGCAACTGCGGCGTCACATCGTACGGCATCGGCTGCTTGTAGCCCCCGCCTGCGCCGACCTGCGTACCATTGACGAAGACACTCCAGCCGTCATCGCCGCCGACGGCCAGGGTCGCCTTGAAAATCGGGCGGCCCGCTGGAATGCTGATCGCCTTGCGGAAGTAGCGCTTGCCGGCCGGCGCATTCCTCAGCGCATCGGCGCCTGGCTCGTGGGACCACACCCAGACGCAGTCGTCCAAAGTGATCGGCCGTCCTGCCTTCGTCTGCGGATCGACCATTGGCCCTTCGACGCCGATCCACTTCGCCTGGAACTCCTCCCCCTTTAACAGCCCCATGCTCCACAGAGCCGGCTTGCTGTACACGCTCGTCGCCCCATCGGCGTCCCAAATCCGCACCTTCCACTGGCACTGCATCCGCGAGCCAAGCGGCTTGCCGGCATAGACGATCTGCGTCGATTGATTGGACTCAACGCGTCCCGTATCCCAAAGGTCGCCTTCGTCCGCAGCCAGCTTTTCCGGCGTGCTAGCCACGAGAATTTGATAGGCTGTCTGCTTGGCCCCGCGGCGTGAATCGTTCATCTCCCACGACAGCCGCGGCTCAGTGACCTCGATCCCCAACGGATTGACCCGATACTCGCAACGGAGGTAATCCGCCGTCGCCGGGCTTTCACCGGCGCAGGTCCAAGAAGCGGCCAAGAAAACGAACACAGCCGAAACGAGCGTTCGCATGACGTTGCTCCGAAATTGTTGAAGGCGGGAACGTTGGGAGGCGGGATGCTAAAGTCTACGGAACCTGATCGCTGCTACGTTGCTACTGTGGCAACCTTGGCAAGGTGGCCGCTATAGCCGGACACGACCGCCGAGGCTACGAGGAAGACCAGCCCCACGGCCAGCAGCAACCGAGTGCGGCCGCTCGTCTTTCGCCACTCGCCGAGAAGTATTCCCAGCACGGTGCTGAAAAGGATGGCGCTGGCCATCAGCACGGCAAAGCCGATGTAAGCTTGCTTCCCCATCGCCGGCTCGCCGGTCTTTAAGCAAACAAACTGCGAACACCAAATCGCGCCGGCTAATCCGGCAAATATCACGTTGGAGACCAGTGGAGTGTTCGAACGGACGTAGTCGCCGGTCGTCTTGTTCTTCAGATTGAGGAACAGACACCAGAAGAAGTTCACGACAAAGCCACCGAGCAGCACGACGACCAGCACCGGCATTCCGGCCCACGCCGCGGAAGTTGGGGGCGTCATCGTCTGCGCCAGAGCGGTAATCTTGGGGCCTCCCTGCAAGCCGAAGTTCATGCCCGCGCTCATCAGCCCCGAGAAGATGGCCACCAACAGCCCCAGCTTGAAGTTGTACTCGGCGACAGCCTTCTTCTTTTCCTCCGAGGGCAACTCTTTCTCTTTGCTCATTCCCGCGCCGCCGACGAAGCAGATGCCGACCAACGACACAGCGACGGCCGCCAGCGACGTCAGTCCGGGGTAATTCAGGTGGCCGGCGTTGTCGCGGATGAGTTGCATGAATTCGCCCTTCAGGACCGGCGGAACCAGCGTGCCTGCCGCCGAACACAGTCCGCAGCCGATGGCCAGCCCCAGCCCGACGCCGAGGTAGCGGATCATCAGTCCCCAAGTCAGCCCGCCGACGCCCCACATCATGCCGCACAGGAAACACTTGCCCAGCTCGCTCGCCGGCGCGGCCTTGAGCACGCTAAGCACGTTGGGCGA
This sequence comes from Planctomycetaceae bacterium, assembly GCA_021372555.1. GTDB lineage: Bacteria > Planctomycetota > Planctomycetia > Pirellulales > Thermoguttaceae > JAJFUI01. The sequence goes on from JAJFUI010000019.1 coordinate 12,467, forward strand.
CATCGTCAGCGCCAACGCCCACGGCACGATGATCAGCCCGAACACCGCGTAGACCAGCCAGTAGCTCTCCCACGCCCAGTTCTTGACCCGCTTGAACGGCAGGTAAAACACCGCCCCGGCCAGACCGCCGAGCATGAAGATCAAAACGCCGAGCATCGGCGTCGCTTGTGGAACAACGGTTTCGGCCAGTAGCGACATGGCGGAAAGTCCTTCGGACTTGGGTCTTAGGGCTTGGGTCTTGGTTTGGGTTGGCAATCGGGAACAAAGGCCTAAGACCTAAGGCCCAAGACCCCCGAGCGCCAACCGGACTGCCGTTCCTGATTAACTGCGCTTACTCGTCGCCTGCTTCTCGTATTGTTTTACCGCATCGAGCCACGCGGGACCAACCGGCACGCCACACTTCTGGCAATAGTAATCCCAAACCGCTCCGACGGGCAACGTCTTGATCTCTTCCAAGAGCGCCAGTCGCGAGGTGAAATCGCCAGCAGTCTCCGCCCCGACGAGTTTCGCCGTCGGTTCCAGCAACGCCAACAGCAGCGCCTTGAGCATGGCTCTGGTCCCGGTGACCCAGGCCGCGACGCGGTTGATGCTGGCGTCAAAAAAGTCCAGGCCGATATGCACCCGGTTCAGGAAGTTGCCGCGAATGATCTCTTCCGCGATTGCCCGCAGATCGTCGTTCAGAATCACGACGTGGTCGCTATCCCATCGGACGCCACGGCTGACGTGCAGCAGAATTTCATCGAGGAACACGAGCGATGATGAAATCTTGTCGGCGATCGTCTCCGTCGGGTGGAAGTGGCCTGCGTCCAGTGTCAGCAGCTTCCGGTTGGCCACCGCGTAGCCCATGTAGAACTCGTGCGAGCCGACCACGTAGCTCTCCGAACCGATGCCGAACAGCTTGCTCTCGACGGCGTCGAGGTTGTACTTCGGATCGATCTGCGGGGCAAACACCTCATCCAGCGACCGCTTCAAAATCTCACGCGGTCCGAGCCGATCCACCGTCACGTCCTTCATGCCGTCGGGAATCCAGACGTTGGTGACGCAGGGTGTCCCCTGCCGACGCCCCATTGCCTCGCCGATCTTTCGGCAAGCGATGCCGTGCTCGACCCAATAGCGGCGGATGGCCGGGTCGCGATGCGACAGCGTAAACCCGTCGGCCGACTTTGGGTGCGAGAAGAACGTCGGGTTGAAGTCCAATTTGATGTCCCGCTCCGCCGCCCAGTCCATCCATCGCTGGAAATGCTCGGGCGCGACCTCGTTCCGCTCGACCTTCTTGCCGCCGTGCTCCAAATATATCGCGTGCAAGCTGAAACGATGCTTGCCCGGAATCAGGCTCATTGCCTTCTCGGCGTCCGCCCGCAATTCTTCCGCGTTCCGCGCCCGGCCGGGGTAATTGCCCGTGGCCATGATCCCGCCGCTCAGTCCGGCGGTGCTCTCGAAGCCGCCGACATCATCTCCCTGCCAGCACTGCATCGAAATGGCGATGCCTTTCAACCGCTCCATGGCCGCGTCCGTGTCGACGCCCCATGCGGCATACTGTTCCTTCGCCAATGCGTACGATTTCTCGAGCGATGCGGTCGATGTCATGGGCAAAACCTCAAGGTTAGAAGCGGTGCGCTACAAAGCAGGTATGCTAGCACTTGTCGCACAAATTGGCGATTGCTAAACTGTGCAGAGGGATGTGGTTTTTGAGCATGGTGACGACGGCCGACTTTCCCGATCGCGGCTCCATGTGAGCGGGCTTGGCCGACGACCCGTCGCTGACAGGATGTGCCGTTTCTCCGCAAAATATGAGGAAACGGCCGATTGTCTCCCCTCGAAGCGGCCATCGTCGTGGAGTATCATCGGAACCAGCTCGCTCGGGTGGTATGATGTCAACGCTGCGCCAAGAGTACTTTCGCTACTTGCCCGTCAGCGAACGCGACGTACAGTGGGATCTGTACGTCACCGGGGCCGGCCGTTCCAGCGTGCCGCCCGGTAGCCGATATCCGCGAAGCGTCCACCCGCAACTCTATCAGTTTGCCTGGGACCGCGGCCGCGTTCTGCCCGAGTACCAAACCCTGTATATCACGCGCGGCCAAGGCATCTTCGAGTCCAAGCCGACCGGACGACGCGAAATCAAAACCGGCAGCGTCCTCCTGCTGTTCCCCGGCGTTTGGCATCGCTAGCGCCCCTTGCGGGCCACCGGCTGGGACGAGCCTTGGGTCAGCTACAACGGCGACTACGCCAAGCGGCTCGTGGAACGCGGGTTCTTCTCGCCCGCGACGCCCATCCT
>JAJFUI010000023.1 GCA_021372555.1 Planctomycetaceae bacterium
CTAGGCACGAGCACCGTCACCAGCTTTGTCGAAAGCGCCGCCGGCGTCGAGCAAGGCGGCCGAACCGGCTTGACCGCCCTCTGCACGGCGGCCCTCTTCCTGGTGGCCCTCTTCTTCAGCCCGATCATCGAAATGATTGGCACCTATCGCGTCATCACAGCCCCCGCGCTCGTCGTCGTCGGCACGATGATGATGCGCAATGTCGTGAAGATCGATTGGAGCAACTACGCCGAGAGTCTGCCCGCCTTCCTCGTGATCGTCGGCGTCCCATTCACGTTCTCGATCGCCGACGGGCTGGCCCTCGGGTTCATCGCCTACCCGCTCGTCAAGCTACTTTCCGGCCAGCGACGGGATGTGAAATGGCTGATGTATGTCATGGCGGTGATCTTAGTCGCCTATTTCATCCTCGTTCGCGCCCGGGCCTAGCTCCTGCAGCCTGAGCCATAAAGTCGGGCTGCTCCGGCCGTTTCCTCGCCTTCCGGCAGAATGACGAGTCCTTGGCTGGAGTAAGGCACCAGAGCTTTGCGGAATTGCCCTGCAAGCCTTCCGGACTGCCGAACCAACCGCCCGCTGCATCCGTACTTACCTGAGAGGGCGGCTGCCCTCGACTTCTCTCTTTCGGAACGGACAGGTGAGTGATGATAAACAGCGAAGCGTCTGACGCTGTACAGCTATATCTGACGCAGATGAGCCACACCCCGCTCATGGGGCGAGACGAAGAAGCCCGGGCGGCTCGCCGCATCGACGCGACCGGCCGCAGCTTGCGGCACGCGATTCTGAGCAGCGACTTTGTTTTCCAAGCGGCTGCCAGCCTGCTGCAGAAGGTCGCCCGGGGTGAAACACGCATCGAGACCGTGTGCGAAGGTTCGTTGAGCGACAGTGACCGCAGGCAACGGCTCCTGGCGCTCGTCGGTCCCAACGCCCACACGCTGGCCGACATGGCGCGGCGAAATCGCGCCGATTTCATGGCCGCTATGTCGCGCGCACACTCACCCACGTCCCGACGCCTGATCCGGCGCCGCCTCCTCTTACGCCGGGCGAGGGCCATCCGTCTGATCGAGGAAACACCAGTCCGTCGGCAGCACCTCACCGCCGCGGTCCGGCGACTCAGGGAGATCGCCCGGCGTATGGACGGCCTCACCAGCGAACTGCATGAACTGCGGCACGCCCAGGGGCAAGGCGGCCTAGAGCAGGCGGCCAAAGCCCGAAAGGAACTTCGCCGCCTGATGAGGACCACGCACGAGACGCGACGGAGCCTGCCTCGCCGCTTGGCGCGAATCAGCTCGCTCCAGGAGCTTAACGACGCCGCCCGGCAAACGCTGTCGAGCGCCAATCTGCGACTGGTCGTCGCCATCGCCAAGCGCTACCGTAACCGCGGAATCAGTTTCCTCGACCTGATCCAGGAGGGGAACACCGGCCTGATGCGCGCCGTCGACAAGTTCGACGTTAACCGCGGTTTCAAGTTTTCCACCTATGCCACATGGTGGGTCCGCCAGGCCATTAGCCGCGCAATCGCCGACCACAGCCGAACCATCCGCGTGCCCGTTCACATGCTCGGAACCGTCGAAAAAGTGCTCGACGCAGGCCGACGGGCAACCCAGCATCGCAAGGGGCGTCCTACGATCGAGGAGACCGCCCAGGCTGCCGGACTCTCGGTCGCCGCAACCCGCCGTGCTCTGCGAGCCAATCGCCGCATGCTCTCGCTCGACGAGCCGTTCGGCGGCGAGGGCGAGAACTATCTCGGCGAGTTGCTTCCCGACGAACGCCGCGAAGACCCCTTGCTGGGCATCAATCAGGACGCGCTTAAGACCAGGATTGCCGAGGCGCTCAGTTCACTCAACTATCGCGAGCGCGAGATCATCCGCTTGCGCTACGGGCTGTCCGATGGCTACGCTTACACGCTCTCCGAGGTCGGCCGCATCTTTTCCGTCACTCGCGAGCGAATCCGCCAAATCGAGTGCGACGCCATCCGAAAGCTGCAGCAGCCGTCCTGTGCCCGTAGGCTCGCGGACTTTCTTGAGCACCCCACGCCACTGGCATCGATGCCCAGCATCGATCCCGCGCCCGCTCAGGTGTAATCGCGTCTTCTCTCAGGACCTTGTTCCCCACGCTCCTGCGTGGGAACACGCCCATAGCGACGCTCTCCGTCGCGGACGCGTGCCATCCCGCGGCGCTGCTCAGGGGCTGCTCGAGTGCGAGTTCGCCAACGCAACCGGAACGGCAATGGCGGTAGCCACCACGCCGGCGATTACGATCGGATTCGTCAGCAACATCTTGGCCGTGCTACGGGGCTGCGCATTCTGCGTATAGACGATCGCGCCCTTTTGCGCTGCCGACGGCGCGGTGTTGGCCGCCCAAAGGCGATAGACGCCCTGTCCATCTCCCGCGGCAACCTGATACACGCCACCACGCAATCCCTGGACCGAGAAGTGGCCGTCCGGCGTGGTCGTTGCCTGGGCCACTTCGCGATTTTGCGCTTTCACGGAAACCGGGATTTTCCCAACCTGGCCTCCCTGGAGATCGACGACTTGGCCCTGCAAGACGCCACCGTCTGCCAGGGCGATGTCCACGACGGCGGGGGCTTTCGGCTGCTCCGCCGCAAACGCCAGTTCTGGCACACACACTCCCAGTGCCGCCAACGACACCGCCACAGCCTGAACGAGTCTTCGGACCGTCATTGCCTGCCTCCCCAAAGCCAAGTGCCCCCAGTTTGCCCAGACATCCGTGCTGGGCCCGCCAGCCCTCGTCAGCGGCGACCAGCAGGGTCGCACCGTCCCGAGGTAGGACTGCGGACTGTCCAACTATATCGTCCCGACCTTCGACGCTTCTAAAGCAAACACGCGGCGAAACCCTCCCAGTCGCCGAGGTTGCCCCGCCGATCGCCGTCCCGAGGGCACTGGTCGCCCTGCCGCCACGTGCGCCGGATTGCGACAGCACAACTCCCGCGCCGCCTCGTCGCCCGCAAGGCCTGCAACACGCCGGAACGCCGCACTCAGAATCGGCGACCGATTTCCGACGCTATGCGCATCGGACGCCACAAAATGCACCAAACCGTCCGCCACAAGCGACTCGGCAAACCGTTGAATCCGTGCCCCGAACACCCCAGTCAAACTGCCGGCGGTTATCTGCAACAGACACCCTCGTTCGATCAGCGGTGGCAGCACCTTGGGCTGATTGAGAATGCCCACGTTCCGCTCGGGGTGCGATAGTATCCCAACAACGCCGCCCGACGATAGATCGGCCAACAGCCGATCGAGTGGCAGGTACACATCGTGCGGCAGTTCCAAGAGCACGTGACGCCGGCGATCGGCCAGGGTCACCACCTCGCCGCGGCAAATCTTTCCCGGAAGGTCTGGCTCGATTCGCACGTCCGCGCCCGGCAGCACCTTGAGCGGAAGCCGCCGCCGGTCCAGCTCGCGTTGCAGACGCTCGGCCGCTGCGCGAATGCTCTGGCCGGAATTACCCGCGTTCTTCCCGAGCTGGTGTGGCGTGGCTATGATCGTCCCCACGCCATCCGCAACGGCCATCGCGGCCATGGCCAACGCGTCGTCCAGGCTACTAGCCCCGTCATCCAGCCCCGGCAGCAAATGACAGTGAATGTCGACAAACGGCTCGTGCCCCGTCATTGCAGTCGTCCCTTTTGGTCACCAGCTTTCGCTTCCGCATCCAGCCGCTCCTTAAGGCATTCGCGCAGCGGGCCCGCGACCGATTGGTTCCCAGGCATTCGCGTGAGGCACCACCGCAGATGCGACTCGGCCTCCTCGAACAGTCCTTGCTTTTTCAGGCATAGCCCGAGCTGCCGCCGCACCTCGTAGTTGTTCGAGTCGCGGCTCAATGCATTTCGCGCGCATCGCAGCGCGTCGGCGTTGCGGTCCAGTCCGTCGTAAAGCTGATGGGCTTCGAGCCACTCCTTTGCCGCGTCGGCATTGTCGGGCTTTCCGGCCTCAGCTTCCACCACTTGCGCCCGGTACAAAGCCAGCGGCGCCAACTGCTCGGCCGTGCAGCGCGCGGCACACGCCTGGTGAAGGAACCGCACGCTTTCCACGTCCGGCTGAAACTCGGTCAAAATCGAATTGATCAGCGACGGAAGTTCTTCACTCGGCGTGCATGCCACGAGCGCCGCCAGCAACTGACACCGCCCGTGGCGACCCGAGGCGAACGCCCGCCGGGCATACTCCATCGCAAGCTGGTGATCTCCGGCGATCGAGGCCTGCTGCGAAGCGGCCATCAGCACGACCCCGTCAAGCGGCCGCACGCGAAGCGCTTGCTCGATGCAGGCTTTCTTCTGTTCTCCCCGATCGCCGCAAAGGAACGACAGATCGCCCAACACGACGTATGCCCTGCCGACCAGCGGACATAGTGCCACCGCCTGCCGTGAGTGATACAGCGCCCAGTCGAGCTGTTTCCAGTGTGGCCCAACCGCCGCCGACAGCCAAGTGGCCAACGCGTCGCGAGTCGGGAAGTGCTGCTGAATCGCCGCATCCGCCACGTGTCGCAGCGGTATCTGATTGACGCTCGTCGTTTGAAGCTTCTCGAACAGTCGCTGGTGCAGCTCGGCTAACCTCAGGTGGGCTGCCAAGTGGCTCGGGTCATCACGCACGACGTCCTGAAGACACGAGATCCAGTTCGTCAGCGTCTTCTCGTCCAGTGGGTCGTCGCCCACAACGTCGGGCGTTTGCGTCTTGGCCGCAAGATACTCCACCATGAACTGGTCGAAGGACGGTTGCGCCAGCGCCGGCCCGATCCGGTTGCCGATCATCCACGCCCCTACCGCGGTCAACAATAGGAGCGAGACCGCAGACATCGCAAACGCTGGCCCGCGACCACGCCCAACCAAGACTCGGCCGAAAGCCGAGCCCGTCGGTTTCATGGCGGGTCGTGCCGCCGAGGTTCGCTCCCCGTCGCGAATTGCCAATTGCCGAACGCGCAACGCGCACGCAGCCAACATCGCCACGATGGCCGTGCAGGCCGGCGCGTACCAGACAAAGTCCACCAGCGAGTGTGTCAGTGAAGCGGCGAAGCTGGCGGCAATTGCCCCGGTGCAGAGCGTTAGTTTGCTCGACGTTCCGCGACGAAAACCGCTCACGCACCACCACACGCAAAGCCCAATTCCGGCCGCAAGCAGCACGGATCCGACCAGCCCCGTTTCCAACGCCACCTGCAAGTAGCCGTTTTCGGCGTGCGTTACATCCCGGTCATCGTCCGCGTATGCGTTGCTGTAAATGGCATAGACGTTGCCGAAGCTTCCGGTTCCAGCGCCGAACGGCAGAAAGTCCGGAATTCCTTTGAGCGTCGCTTCCCAAATGGTTCGACGCCCCGCCGATTGGTCGAGCCGACTAATTGAGCCGGCCGAAAAATCCTCCAGGCGGTTGCTGACCCGGTCGAGACCAAAGATCGACAATGATGCAACAATCACCGCGGCCGTGCCCCCGAGCACCGCGAGCAACCGAACGCCCGACGCCGCCGTGCGCCAACAAACGGTAATCGAGACCGCCGTCGCCAGCACCATGGCCGCAATGCCTCCGCGAGACAGCGACAGAAGTCCGGCAAAGACAACGACGCCCAGCGCCAACGCCAACCAGTACGGCGTTAGACCATTGTCTGTGCTCGCGGCGTTCCAAGTCTGTCGGGATCGCGAAAAGAGGTTCGTCCGCGGGGAACTCGCATGTCGATCGCGGTTTCGGAGAGCATCGAGGAGCCACCATACGAGCGGCCCGATGCCGAGAGCCAAAAACTGTGCAAAATGATTTCGGTTCGTAAAACTCCCTTTGGCCACGTCCGAAGCACTGGCCAACGGATGCTCATAGAACCAGAAAAACCGACCGTTGCCCGCCAGCAATTGCACGATCCCGAACGCCGCCATCGCGGTGGCGGACAACGCACACCATCGCAACAGGCGTTGTACGTCCTCGACGCGTCGAACTCGCTGCAGCGTGACCACAAACAGCAAGCCGTAGTCGAGAAACACGACAAGCGACGCCAGCGTCTCGGCCGGCGCCAGCGAGATGCAGCGCCATGGCCCCGGCCAGGCCCCGTCGGCCGTCCCGCGCCACAGCGGCAGTATTTCGACAACGTGGGGCGCTAGCCGCTGCAAAAGCCATGTGGGCAACGGCGCAACCTGCACCAGCAGCAGTGCAACTCCCAACAGCAGCACAAGGACGGGCGGAAACCACTCTCGCAGCGGCATCCAGAACAGGCTGCCCTTGGCCGTCGACGCCTCGCCGCGGCCGTCCGACGCTGCCGGGGATCCTAGCAGGCAATAAGCGGCCCAACCAATTCCCGCGGCGACCGCAAGCACCGTCAGCCCCAATTGCCCCAGGCAATGGCGTCCGCCCATTAGCAGCGGCACGAGGAAAACAACACCGGCCAGACTGCCATCCACCACTTGCAGCGAGAACCTGGCCGCGGCCTGCTTCGCGCTCAGAACCACGAGATCGATCCTCCCAAGCTGACACGGAAGAACGTCTGAATGGTGTCGATGACCATCGTCCCCGGCGTCTGTTCGACCGAAACGGTGTCGCCAGGAGCCAACGCGACGTTGTCTCGGCCGTTCTTCGCGGCTTGAATGCTGACGGCGATGCGCACCGGTTCCGCCTTACCCGGCGGGTGGCGAATCACCAGCACGTCTTCCGCCACCGGATTGGAAACGCCTCCAGCCAGCGCCAAGGCGTCCAACACCCGAAGTTCCTGATTGGCGGGGAACGGAAATTCGCCTGGCTTTCGCACCAACCCTATCACGTACACTGGCGGAAGCACTCGTTTGGCAACCTGGACAATGTCGCCGTCGCGCAATTCCGGCACACGGACCGCGCCCGCCGTAGCGGCCGTCAAATCAACGTGGAACGCTTGCATCGGCCCTTGCCGCGAGTCGGTGCGGCGGATTTCAACGTCCGTGCCTGCCTCCTTGCTCAACCCTCCGGCCGCCAGCAATGCCGCCATCAGCGACGATGAGCCACGAGGCAGATCTCGAACGCCAGGGTTATTGACCGCCCCAAGCACCGTCACACGCCCAGTGTGGCACTGTTTCATCGTCACCGTGATACAGGGCGTCCGGAAAACGCCGCGGGAAATGCTCTCATTATTCACCACCTGCTCCGCCTGCTTCACCTCCATCCCCCCGACAATCACGCGACCGACCAAGGGAATCGCGATGCTGCCGTCGTCGGCCACGCGAACCGGGGCCGTGGTGGTCGTCAGTTTCGCGTAGTCGGTGATCATGCTCACGTCCAGCACATCGCCAGCCTGAATCACCTCGGCGCTGACCGACTGGTCCGCCAGTCCGGAGAGATTGATGGACTGCGTGTCGATCGCCGCGGGCGCGATCAGCTCCCGCGGCAGTTTATCGGCGCGGTACGCCCGCTGCGCGCACCCCACGCCGAACGCCACCGCGACGAAAGCCGCTACCGAGAGCAGCAAACCGAACCCACGCCAAGCATGTGGATAATGCATAGCCGCGATATGGATGGTGATATCGTGGATCGACGCAAAGACGAGATGCCACACCCGGAGCGTTGCCGGCTCCGCACGAATAGGGGGCGAAGAATAACGGATAGCCGCTGGCACGGTCAAGGGCGAAAATCGCCCCACCAAACCGCTGCCTCGCGCGACGGCGCCGTTGGCGCGGCAGTTCCACCGCCGCTCTTAAGCCACATCGCCCCCAACAACGTGCCCGCAACGCCGTCGCGAAGCCCCGTCGCTGTCACTCCAGGCAGGATGGCGAATCTGCGGCCAACCCTACGACTTGGTCCTCTTTTATCAGTCGTACCGGATTTTCCAAAGAATCCTGTTATGCCGCGCCGACCAATAGCCTTCAGGCAAGCGTCCTGCGCGGACGCGGCTTGCCGACTAGACCAAAACATAACGTGAGGTTGCGGCCTCGGCTGCCTTTTCGAGGGGGGATATCATGAGGTCTCTTGTCGTGTCCTTATTAGCTGCGTGCGTCCTGGTGGCGGGCTGCCGGACGCCCTGCAAGGAAAACCTGCCGCCTGCCAACATGCTGATGCACCCCGGACCGGGCGTCGACGGCCCTGGCCCCGGCGTCATGATGTATCAGCCCGGCACGCCTGGTCCCAACATGACCTCGCAGATTGCCTTCGTCGGCCCGGAGGGAACGACCATCGTCTGGGATGTCAGCGCTCCTGGCGCCTTTGACTCCGAGCCGATCGTCTGCCCCGCCCGGTACAACTTCCCGCAAGCCGCGATCTACCGGCTCCGGTTGTCCAACATCCCCGGCCGTGCCGGCGTCGAGCTGTACCCGACGTTGGAGGTCGGACCTGTGATGCCGCGCACCGAAGCCTTCTTGGCTCACAACGCGATCCCCGTGCAATTCACGCCTGAAGACTTCGACCAGGTCATCAGCGGCAACTTCGTGACCAAGGTCATCTACCTGCCCGATCCGGAGTTCCAAGAGCTGGCGCTGGCCGGCGTCGAGACGTTGGTTAGCACTCGCCTCGATCCAGGCGTCGACCCGATCGTCGAGGCCGACCGCCGCGGAGCGATCTTGGCCATCGTCCGGCTAGGCAACAAGGACCTGCAGGCCCCTGGTGGTCGCGGTCCGGACGGCGTCAACCAAACTTCGTATCAGAGCCCTGACGGAAGCGCCGCTGCGGGCGGACACGGCGTGGCTGGCGTGCCGCTAGGAATTCCGGTTGGCGTGCCGACAACGATGCCTACGAACTACATGTCCGGCGTTAATGGCCCCCAGTACGGAATGCCGATGTGTGGGACGCCGATCGGTCTTCCTGGACCGCCGTCCGTGCCGATGGGAGTGCCGGCCGGTCTCAAGAAACATGTCATCGTCAACCACACGCGAGTGAACCTGCCGGCGCCGACCAAGAAGATTCGGATCGACGAAAAGCAGGTGCCCGGCATGAGCTATCCGAAGCCCGCGAACCACGCTCGAATTGTTGAGCGAACCAGTCCTGGCATCGGCTCCTTCCACCAGCCGCTAAGTGATCGGCGCGAGCGAGTGAAATCGGGTGACGCGGGCGAAGAGCCCTGCGAGCAACCGTGCCCGCCATCCGCCGGTGAGGCCACTGCGGCTCCCTGCGAAGGAAAGTAAGAACGGCTTCCAGCAAGCCGAGAACGTAACACTCGCTAACCCCACGGACTTCGGCCCGTGGGGTTAGCAACCGAGACTGCGAACTAGAGAAGGGACGAATCGAAAACTCGTCCCGCGACGAACAAACGACAGACTATCAACAATGGCAATGGTCCGATCAATCCGCGACATGGCAATGCAGGCGGGGTCCCGTCACCGCGTTGCCGGCAGATTGGCTGTGCTGGTGCTCTGGCTGCTGGGTGCGGCGGCAACGCTTACCGCCCAGCAACCTAATGTGCACTACTTGCATCACGGAGTGATGCCGCCGGGAGCGATTGGAAGCACACAACTGCTGCGGGGCGGACCATTGCCGGGCTTTTACCAGCCGGTCGAGATCAAGGCTCCCCACGGGGCCTTGATCTCGCTGGCGGTAGCCCAAGACTTCGACCATTCCCGACCGGCAACTCGGAAAGCCGGATTCCTGATCGGCGCCGTCTATCGGCTCCGCGTCACCAACATCCGAATGGCCGAAGGGGCGGAAGTCTTTCCGACCATCGAGGTCATCGATCGGCTCTACGCCCCGCCAACCCAGGAAGCACGCTTCGCCATCCCCATCGAACTGACCGAAGACGACCTCAAACTGGCCATCGACGGAAAGTTCGTTACCCGAGTGATCTACCTCGAAGATCCCCGCAACGCCTTGCCGGTACGCGAGGACCCGAAGCATCAGAGTTGGTACGAGGTGGCCCCGGGCCAGGATCCGCTGGCGGTGGCCGACGGCCTGGGGCGCCCAGTGGCCATTTTGCGGATGGGCGGACGTTTGCCCGACCAGAATGGCGACCCCCAGTTCTTTTTCGGTTGCCCACCGTGGCTCGACATCCCGGCCGACAAGCCGACGCCGCAGCAGGTTAACGTCCTGCCGCCGCCGCCAAAGACAGCCGACGCAAAAGCAGATACCCGAGCGGCGTCCAAACACATCCTCGTCGATCAGCCGTCACGATCAATTGCCCGATAAGTAACGCTGCCGTTCGGCGGCCACCATTCGCGTCAGCGAAGACTGCAACCGCAAATGCGTCAACCGCACACCCATCATTCCGTACTGGTTGAGCCACGGACAATCGCACGTCCGGCATGGCCGAACGCCTGGCGGATGGTCCTGATCGCCGTGTGCGTGCTGATCCTGTCGTCATGCCGTAGCCCGGGCGGTATGCGCCGCGCGGCGTGCCCTCACGAACAAGCTGGCGCCGGATCGTTGCCGGCCGAGGCATACACCGGTGCTCCGCCCGCGGCAATGGCCGCTGGCGTAGCCTGTGCGGCGCAAGAACCGTGGTCGCCGCCGGGAATCCGCAAGCCGTGGCCCTCGGACGAATACCTTTGCGACGGGGGTGACGCTGGGCGGCCGGCAATGCGGAACGGACACGGCAACGTGGACGGCGTCGAAATGGAAGACACCGTCGCCAAGTATGAAACGCACGACGGCCAAACCGCCATCGAGCCGAGCAATCGCGTCTGCGTCTACAGCCCCAGGTTCGGCGCCGTTCGCCAAGTTGTAAGCCTTGCAGCCAGCCAGGAGCGGCAGCAACTCGGCGGCGTCCATACCCCGGTTCGCCTCGAAGCTCCGACCACTCGTCAACTCGTAGGCCACGCCAAACAGCACGTTCAGGCGGGCGATCAGATCGCGGCTCGACCGGCCGTCGCAATGCGCACTCGTCAGGGCGACGGGGCCATGTCCAGCGCCGTCGGCCCGCGAGGATTCCAAGACTCCTTCAAGCCTTACGAGAATCTCTCGATCGTCCGGCTTGGCGCGTACAAAGAGGCAGAAATGGCGTTCCTGGCCAAAGGCACAAACGCCGCCATCGCCTGGTCCCACACCGATGCCCTGCAGATCTTGCTCGACAGCAAGGGTGCGCAGGCAACCGTCAAGTTCGATCAGGCCCAATCGACTTACACCGTGTCGCACCAGGGGTGCGCGCGTTTGCGGCTCGTCAAGGTGGCGTCAACCGCCTCCGCCAAGCCCGGCGACGAGGTTGCCTTTACGCTGCGATTCGATAATGTCGGCGACGAGCCGCTCACCAACGTAGTGATCATTGACAGCCTCAGCACGCGGCTGGAGTTCGTGCCCGGCAGCGCACAGTGCAGCCTGGACGCCACGTTCGCGACTCACCCGAACGAGGGCGATTCACTGGCGATCCGCTGTGAGTTGGCCAAGCCGCTGGCCCCATGCAAAGGCGGTGTCGTCCGCTTCCGCTGCCGTGTGCGGTAAGCGTTGCATCGTACACAATCCATGGAGTGTTCCCGCAGCCGAGCAGTTGCGGCGGCCCGCGTTGTGGCCGCGCCGCATAGCCCGCAGATGATCGCAGTCATAGTCTCATGCCGCCGCATCGCCACCGACAGACAGCATCGGTAGCGCGGATGTCTCATTCACGTCCGCCATGCCTCCTCTTGGTCAACCGCTGTCTAATCGCGTTGGCCGTCTTGGCGGCTCTAAGCAGACCCTACTGCGCCTTCGCCGAGAACGTCGCCCCCGCGCCGGCGCCGCCGGCCGGCTCCAATTCCAACAGCCTCGACTCTCTGCTAGATCTGGCCGACAAGGACCCCGCCAAACTGTCCGAAGTCGCGGTGCAGCCTTCCATCGCATCAAGCGCCCTCAACTCGAACGGCGCGTCCAACACACTTGACGCCGCGGAAATCAACGCCACAAAGGCGACAAGTACCGGCGATCTGCTCAAGCAAATCCCGAGCGTCAGCGGACGCCGGCTTTCCGGCATCAACATCGATCCCCGAGTCCGCGGCTACAACTCGGCGCAGTTGAACGCCAACGCCGACGGAATGACGCAACGACGATCCATTCAGGACATCGATTCCCTCCTCAGCCAAATCGATCCCGGCGTTATTCAGGAGGTCACCGTCATCGACGGGCCGTACACTTCCCTCTACGGTCCGGGCTTCGCCTTCATCAACGTCGACCTCATCGCCCCCAGGCGATACGACCGTCCCGAGATGCACAGCGCCACAACGTTCAACTACGGCAGCAACGGCCAGTCGATTTACGGCCGTGAGATGATTCTCGGCGGCGGAAAAGAGTGGGGGCTCGTTTGCACCTACGGTGTTCGCTCGGCCAACGACTACCGCGCCGGCGGCGATAACTCCGACTGGCTCGTGCCCTCCAGCTATAAGCGATGGGACACCATGCTCTCGCTGAGCTACGATGTGACGGCATACTCTCGCATCGAATTCGAGATGCTGCACAACGAGCTCAACGATGTAAAAATGCCGGGCGTCATCTACGACCTCGAAAACTCGACGGACAATCAATACAATCTGCGCTACATTGTCCAGGAAGACCGCAACGGCCCTCAACAACTCGTCCTGCAAAGCTGGCATCAAGAGACTTTCTTCTTTGGCAATGGCGCCGACCCGAGCAAGCAAGCCTGGTATCAGGACTTCATCACGCCGACCCTCACGTATGAAGGCTACGAAGCGCCTACGAACACGCTGAGCAACGGCTATTCGGTCTCCACGGGCATCCGCTGTCTTCGAACCTTCGGCCAAGAGGATACGCCGCAGTGGACCGTAGGCGCCGACTGGCGACGCTTCGAACAGCGCTACCAGGAGCGGGACGTCAACGCCCTGGGCGTCGACGTGCTCAACGGTGAAATTTTCGGCAATCCGGAAGCTCGCATGGACGATGTAGGTGTTCTCACGAACCTGAAGTTGCCCGTCGGCGACCGGCTCTCGTTCAACCTGGGCGGTCGCGTCGATTATGCGTCGACCTGGCTGAACGTCGACGATCCCATCGTCGTCACCGGCTGGATGCCGGCAGGGAACGAAATGCCAACCTACACCCTGGGCATGGCCTACGCCATGTCTAAGGTATCGCTCAACGATCACGACACGCTTAGCGTCGGCACCGGCTTTGCCATGCGTGCCCCCGATCTAACCGAGTTGTACACGAACGAGCCCTACGTGCCTGTTTGTGGCTTCGGCAACAGCTATTGCGATGGCTACGCCACGATGTCCCCGGAAAAGAACTGGCAATTTGACCTGGGCCTCTCGTCCAAGAGAGGTCCATTCCGCTACGGCGCCCGCGGCTTTTACGCGACGATTTGGGATTACATCGAAACCATCCCCTTTTGCATCTACGGCCCGGATTCCTCCACGCACGTTCTCGGTCGAAACTTCAGCGGGTTCTCGCCATCCTGTCGTTACGACGTCGGTCTGCAAGCTGAGAACGGAGACATTTGCCACGCGGAATACCAAACCTACAACATCCCGCTTGCCACCATGGCCGGCGGCGATCTCTTCGGCGAAATGACCGTGCGGCCAGGTCTCACCGTGTTCGGTTGCATGTCCTACGTCCATGGCGAGAATGTGCATCCTCTCCACATGATTGACGACGGTTCGGGCAACTACTCTGCCGTTCCCAATGGACGCTCCGAGCCGCTTCCGGGCATCTACCCGTTCAACGGGCGTATCTCCGCTCGGTTTTTCGATCCCGAAAAGGACAAATGGGGCATTGAGTTCATCGCCCGACTGGTTCACAGCCAGGAAGAGGTCGCAACGAGCCTCTCCGAACTGCCCACGCCCGGCTTCTGCGTCTACGACTTGAAAGGTTACTATCGCGTGCGAGAAAACCTTCGCGTCTCGCTCGCCTTGGAGAACCTGCTGAACCGCGACTATTACGAGCCCGGTTCGCTGGTCTATCTCAACTCGGCAGGTGTGCCTACGTTCCTTCGGGAGCCCGGTTTTTCGGCCATCCTAGGCGTCGAGGCCAAGTTCTAACATCAAGGAACCAAAGACTTAAGAAACGCTTAGGCGTGACAGCCTCTGACTGCCCTTCGGAGGGCGCCCAACGGTTGGGCATCGGGACAGCCAGAGTAACCTACACTTTCCCAGGCCAGGAGTGACGTTAGCTCCCGGCAGAATGCAATCCACCACGTGAGCAGGCCCCGCCGACATCGTCATGACGAGCCCGGTCGGACGCACCACGCCGCCGAATTCCCGCATTCGGCGTCTGCCCCGTCCCTGCGCGCGCCAAGACGGTGGTTTCTGGCCAGTCTGCTCGGGTTGGCATTGGGAGGACTCACTCTGTGCCACGCCGTAACCAGCAGGGCGCAGGAGCCGGCGCAGGAGCCGTTGCCTAACGAGTACGACCTCAAGGCGGTTTTCCTCTATACCTTTGGACGCTACGTCGAATGGCCGACGGCTGCGCTCGGTGAAGCGCCCGCGCCCTTCGTGATCGGCGTCGTTGGAGAAGATTCGTTCGCCGGAGCTCTCGATACAATCGCGAAACGGAAGATGATCCAAGGCCGACGCATCGTCATTCAGCGATTCCCATCGCCGAAAGAATACCGCCAGCCATGCCACATGATATTTGTGAGCCGATCGCTGACCGCCGAGCAGCGGGCCGAGCTGATCGCAAAAACGCAGAAGGAGTCAGTGTTTGTAGTTGGTGAAGTCCCCGGATTCGCCGAACAGGGGGCGATGGTGAACTTCATTGTCGAAGGAGATCGCGTACGTTTTGAAATCAACGTAGACGCAGCGAGACGGGCACAACTCCGCATGGACGCCAAGTTGCTCAGCCTTGGGATACGCGTGGGAAATCCACGGACGGCAGCAACGAACTAACTGCCATCCTACCACAATCCCAACTTGGCCTGCCGTGTGCGTCATGGCAGCGGCAAACATGCCGCCATAGGAGTTGACAGATGCGGTCGATACGCCATTGGTCGATCAAGTCCAAACTGATTGGTCTTTCCTTGGCTTCCGTGGGCGTGGCCCTGGCGCTCTCCGCCGTCGGCGTCACCGTGAACGAGCATTACACAATGCGCGCGTTCAAGGTCGAGGCGCTCACCAGCCAGGCCGAAATGCTGGCGTTCAACAGCACCGGCGTGCTCAGTTTTAAGGACGTTCCCGCCGCCAAGAAACTCCTGACTTCGTTGCAGTCTCAGCCGACGGTCCAATTCGCTTGCCTCTACGACACCGACGGCCGCGTGTTGGCAACCTATCCGGCGGATTTCAAGCCGGACCGGCTCCCGAAGTCGACCCAGACCAACAGCTCTCGATTTATCGGCTCCGGCGAACTGGAGCTCGTCCGCAACGTTGTCGATCGCGGTGAGCAGGTCGGCACGCTCTTCATTCGCGCAAACGTCAGCGATCTTCATCGCCAAATGTTTGCCTATATCAGAATCGTTCTCGCCGTCAGCACCGTCGCTTTGGTCGTGTCGCTCCTGTTCGCCCACCGGCTTCAGCGGTCCATTTCCGACCCGATCATGCGGCTGGCCACCACCGCGACCGAAATCTCGGCCCAGGGCGACTACTCCATCCGCGTCAAGCAGCAGTCCACCGACGAACTCGGCGTCCTCTGCGCGGAGTTCAACCGCATGTTGGATCGAGTCGACACGTCCGACAAGGCGCTAAAAAGAGCGCACGACGACTTGGAAGACCGCGTGCTGGCCCGGACCACTGAACTCCGCGAAAGTGAAAATCGTCTAAAAACCATCATCAGCCGGCTTCCCGCCGGCATCTTACTGATCGACGCCAAAGATCACACGATCGTCGACGCCAACCCGGTCGCCTGCAAGATGATCGGCGCCACGGAAGAACGGGTCGTCGGACAACCGTGTCATGCGTTCATCTGCCCCGCCGAACGCGGACGGTGTCCTGTCGGTGATTTGGGAGAGAAGGTCGACAATGCCGAAAGGCTGCTGCTCAAATTTGACGGCGGACAAATGCCCGTTCTCAAGACAGTAGTCCCCATGGCGATCAAGGACCGCAGGTTGCTGCTCGAAGTTTTCATCGACATTAGCGAACGAAAGCGAGCCGAATCCGAAATCGTCCGAGCCAAGGAAGCCGCCGAAGCCGCAAACGTCGCCAAGAGTCGATTCCTGGCCAACATGAGCCACGAAATCCGCACGCCCATGAACGCCATCATCGGCTTCACCGATCTCCTTCGGAAAATGGGCAGCCAGTGCGACGAAGTCACCCGCGAAGACTACCTGGAAACCATTCACGCCAGCGGCCAGCACCTTCTCAGCCTCATCAATGACATTCTCGATCTGTCGAAAATCGAAGCGGATCGGATGGAGGTTGAGCAAGTTCGGTCCTCGCCTCATGAAATGATCAGCGAGGTGACGTCCGTGCTTCGGGTCAAGGCCCTCGAAAAAGGACTCACGCTCGATTACCAGTGGCTCACCGGACTCCCCGAAACCATCGTCACCGATCCCGCGCGCTTCCGCCAATTGCTCATGAATCTGGTCAGCAATGCCATCAAGTTCACCCGCAAGGGCGAAGTCAAAGTCCTGGCCAAGCTCGTTCCCGATCCGGCCGAGCCGCGTCTCGTTATCCAGGTTTGCGATACCGGCATCGGCATTCCCGCCGAAAAGTTCGAGGCCATCTTCGATCCATTCGTTCAGGCCGACACCTCGGTCACCCGGCAATTCGGCGGAACCGGCCTCGGCCTAACCATTTGCCGCCGTATCGCCCACACGCTGGGCGGCACTCTCGATGTTTCGAGCCAAGTGGGCATTGGCAGCACTTTCACCGTCACCCTTAGCACCGGCCCCTTGGACAACGTCACCATCCTGGCAGCGCCGTCCGCCGATGGCATGCGAACCGTCCGCCGCCAAGCTCAAAAAGGGACCCCTTCCCTTACCGGGATCCGCGTGCTTCTCGTCGAAGATGGAAACAGCAATCGCAAGCTGATCAGCCTCGTGCTGCGGGATTCCGGCGCCGAGGTGACAACGGCGGAGAACGGCCAGATCGGCGTCGATCTGGCCCTCGGTAATCCCTTCGACATCATCCTGATGGACATGCAAATGCCCGTGATGGACGGTTACGCCGCGGCAAGCCTCTTACGGCAGCGCGGCCTGACCGTTCCGATCATCGCACTGACTGCCCACGCCATGAAAGGCGACAGACAGAAATGCGAAGCCGCTGGCTGCTCCGGATATGTCACCAAACCCGTGGATGCAGACCTGCTGATCCATACAATCGCGCGGACCCGAGACGCTGCGCCAACCGGCGGTTCTGGTGCCAATAATGCGCAGCCTGACTCCGCCCCCTTGGCCAATGACCTCGCCGACGGCGATGCGAACACGTCGTCCGGCCGCAGCGACAGATCCAAAGAAGGCCCCCTCTACTCAACGCTGCCCACGGACAACCCCAACTACCTCGCCATCGTCGAGGAGTTCATTCCACGGCTGCAAGAACAACTGTCAGCCATTCAGGACGCGCTCGATCACGACGACCTCCCGGAAATTGGACGTCTGGCACATTGGCTCAAAGGCGCCGCCGGAACGGTGGGCTTCCCCGCCTTCACCCAGCCAGCAAAGCGGCTCGGCACACTCGCCAAGGACCAGCAGTGCGACCAGATCGAAGCCATTGTCGCCGAGCTTCTCGAATTGGGCCAACGGGTGGCTGTCCGCCCCAACGAGCCCTCTGTCGCGTCGTAACAGCCGCGCGGTCGCTAGAACCGGCATAACCCGGTCACTTCCTCATTTCCCCGCAAGTGCGCCCACGCTCTCCACCCCCAGGGCGTGGAAGATAATCCTATATTTGCACGGTGATGCTTCCCGGGCAACGGCGTTTCTCGCCATCGCTATCGAGAACAAAACCATGGAACACGAGGCATGAAACGCAATTAACTCGATCGTACCTCGGGCAGGAAAACCCCATGATCGAAACACCAACGTTGTCCTCGCTCGGTCCGAACCAATTCGATGTCGCGTTGTGTCACGCAGTGGAATCCGCGGACGAAGGTCGCACACAGGCGGCTTCTCAAAAACGTCAGCCAGCCGCCAGCGCGTCTAGTGACACAGCGAAAATAATGATCGTCGATGACGAGATCTTGAACGTCAAGGTCGTTCAACAACACCTCACGCTCGCTGGCTACAAAAACTTCGTGACCAGCACCGATCCTCGGCCCGTCGTGGAAATGATCGCCCGGGAGATGCCCGACGTCATTCTCCTCGACATCATGATGCCTGAGGTTAGCGGCCTGGACATTCTCCAACAAACGCGGAACGACGAGCGTTTGTCGTACCTCCCCATCATCGTGCTCACCGCGGCCGACGACGAGGAAACGAAGCTCGACGCCCTGCAACGCGGCGCCACCGACTTCCTGGGCAAGCCCCTCAACCTGCCCGAACTCATTGTCCGCGTGCGCAATGCCGTGCTCCTGAAGGCCCACCATGACCACCTGGAACACTACGCCCGCGAGCTAGCCGAGGAAGTGAACCAACGCACGGCCGAACTAGTCGCTTCGCGACTGGAGCTGATCCACTGCTTGGCACGTGCGGCGGAATATCGGGACAACGATACCGGACGTCACGTCATCCGCGTCGGCCGCTACGCGGGCACCATCGCGCGCCACCTGGGCCTCGAGGAACGACACGCGGAACTGATCGAACAAGCCGCTCCACTGCATGATATGGGCAAGATTGGCATCCCCGATGCCATTCTGCTCAAGCCGACGGCCCTCTCGCCCGAAGAGTTCGTGATCATGCAGAAACACACCGCTTACGGCAAACACACCTTTGAGCCAATGTCCGATCAAGAGTGGCAAGCCTTCAAGCTGCACACGTTCGTCGGCGAAAGGATCATGGACGCCCAGAGCTCGCCGTTGATCTCCATGGCAGCCAAGATTGCCTTAACGCACCATGAACGCTGGGACGGCACCGGCTACCCATTAGGCCTCGCCGGAGAGGACATCCCGCTCGCCGCGCGCATCACCGCGGTGGCCGATGTCTTCGACGCCCTCGGCAGCAGACGGCCCTATAAACCAGCCCTTCCCCTTAACCGCTGCTTCGAAATTATGGCCGAAGAGCGAGGCACCCATTTCGATCCCAACGTCCTGGATGCGTTCCTCTCCTGCCACGACGAAATCATCGCCATCCATATGGAGCTTTCCGACGTCGGCTGAGCCTGGCCGACCAAGGCGCGGCAAAGCAACTCAATGATCCGCACTAGGCGGAAAGCCCGGCTTCAGCGAAGCTTCGTCGCGAATCGCTGATCCTATCCGTCTGAGTGCCGCGATCTCTACCTCGCAAACAGGCGCCCCGCCACGGATTTCCGCGACTCAACGCGGAAATCCGCGAGACTGGACGCTCGCGTCTGACGGTGCGATGCATAATCGCTTGGCGCAAACCGCGGGCTCCGATAGAATTGCGCTCCTAGCCAGGGGGGCGATCAATGGCGGCACGGAGATTGCTTCCTCTGCAGCGCGGAGGCTGGACGAACTCTGGGACGGATTTCCGAATTCGTCCATTCTTAAAGTCGTAAAGCGAACCGTATGACTGATAGCCAGCGCATCAGAGCCCACGGACGCGCCAAGCTTGCCCTCTCCGCGGCGCGCCACTGCCCGGCCATGAACCGCTTTCCCCCCGGGCGTCAAGGACCAGCGACAACCAAGCAGCGAGGTTGAAGATATGGCACACACCACGGAGAAAAAAGGGACGTTCCTCGAAGAGGTGATCGAGGCCACGCCCGACGGAGAGCGGTTGGTCCACTGTCTCCAGTGCGGCAGTTGTGGCGGCTCGTGCCCCAGCGGCGCTGAAATGCAGTACACGCCCCGGACGCTGATCGCCATGATCAACGCCGGCGACCGCGACGCCGTGCTGGCCGCCAACACGATGTGGGCGTGCGTCTCCTGCTATCTCTGCACGACGCGGTGCCCGCAGAATATTCCTATCACCGACATCATCTACACGTTGAAGCGGATGTCGATTGCCGAGGGCCGCTACAGCAAGACCGACGCCCCGGCGATGGCCAAGACATTCACCGACTTCGTGGAAATGTTCGGCCGCAGCTACGAAATCGGTTTGGCCATCGGCTACCACGCCTTCAAGCGATGGAAGCCGATCGAACTGATGAAGATGGGCCCGATGGGCATCAAGATGCTCCTCCGTCGACGCATGGCGTTTATCCCCTCGAAGATTCGCCAGATCGATCAGCTTCGCGCCATTATCAAGAAAGCCAAGGAACTGAGCGCCAAGGAGCAGCAGGAAGCGAAAGCCCTTCGTCAACCGACGCACGGCCATTAGGAGTGAGTGGGCGGCGGGCGGTGGCCAGTAGCCGCTGACCGTCGGCCCTCTGATTGCTCTCCACCGACTGACACTGACAACTGATCATTGGCCACTGGCCACTAGCTACCATGAAATACGCCTACTACCCTGGTTGCTCCGCGGAATGCAACGCCGTTGCTTACGAACACTCCGTCCGCGAGGTGGCCGATCTGCTGGGCATCAAGCTGCAGACGATCGACGACTGGAACTGCTGCGGCGCGACCGAGTATTTCAGCCAAGACGAACTGACGGCCTGTGCGGTGATCGCCCGCAACCTGGCCCTGGTCGAGCCGCAGCTTCAGCAGCTTGTGGCCCCGTGTGCGGCCTGCTATTTGAACCTGAAAAAGACCGACAAGCTGATGGCCGATCACCCGGACATCGGCGCGAAGGTCAACGAGTGTCTGGCCGCGGGCGGCTTGAACTATCAGCCGGGTCGGGTGCGAGTGCGCCACATGCTTGATGTCATTGTCGACGACATCGGCGAGACGGCCGTGCGCGACAAGGTCGTCCATCCGCTGAAGGGGCTGCGGCTGGCGCCGTATTACGGCTGCCAAGTGGTTCGTCCGATTGAAGCAGGCGACGGCACGGAATACCCGATGAAGATGGATCGGCTCCTCGGTTGGCTTGGCGCCGAGGTAGTCGATTACCCGGCCAAGGCCCATTGTTGTGGCGGCCACATGACG
Organism: Planctomycetaceae bacterium; assembly: GCA_021372555.1. Classification (GTDB taxonomy): domain Bacteria; phylum Planctomycetota; class Planctomycetia; order Pirellulales; family Thermoguttaceae; genus JAJFUI01. Next base: position 20,787 of record JAJFUI010000023.1, read on the forward strand.
CAAATAAGCGAGCCGCAGGCGTTCGAGTTGATTCGCCGGCTGTTGTACTCGGCCGAACAGGCCAAGGCCGACATCATCGCCTGCATGTGCCCGATGTGCCAATTGAACATGGACGGCTATCAGGGCCGCGTGAACAGTTACTTCGGCACGGATTACCGCCTGCCGATTATCTATTTCACGCAGATTGTGGGCCTGGCATTCGGCATTGAGCCGAAGAAGCTTGGCTTCGGCAAGGAGTTGGTGGCGGCCATGCCTGTTTTGAAGGCGAAGATGAACGGCCAATTGGCGACCAGTTTGGGATAAAGGAAGGAAGCGGTGCTCGTGCCCACGCTGCGTGGGAACGCCCGCTTCCGACGCTCCGCGTCCTGGAGAGAGCTTGAAAGTGCGTAGGGTGCGTGCCACGCACCAAGGATACTCACCGATGCGATGGTGCGTTGAACGCACCCCACAGGAGAGATGACCATGGCCGATAAAATCGGCATTTACGTTTGCCACTGCGGCAGCAACATCGCCGGAACGATCGACGTCGAAGAGGTCGCCCGCTGGGCCGGCAAGAACGTCAAGGACGTTGTAGTCGCGAAGGACTACAAGTTCATGTGCTCGTCGCTTGGCCAGCA
>JAJFUI010000042.1 GCA_021372555.1 Planctomycetaceae bacterium
CGACCGGCAGCCTCACTACCGCATGATTTCTCCCTGACCGACGTTGCGCCAGGCTTCAACCACTATCTCTCTCGCCAGGCCGAGATCGGCCGGCCGTTGCCCGGTGGCTATCTGGCCAGAGGCTGGGTCGCCTGGCTCACCTGGTCAATCGACGCCTTGCTGGTTGCTGCCGGAGCGCTGATCGTCACGCTTCTCGCACTGCGCGTACCCTACTGCAACCGGTGCGGCCAGTGGTATCGAACCATCCGCAATGGCAAAATTGACCTGGTAACGGCAGCCCGACTAGCAACGTTGCTCGACGTTGAGCCGCCAGAGCACCCCCGCTCTGCGCGATACCGCCTTTCGATGTGTCAGACCGGCTGCGGTCCCATGCGATGCGAGCTATCGTGGGAGCACGGCGGCAGCGTTGAACTCGTGCAGGTCTGGATTGACGATCGACAACGCCGGGAACTTGCCGCCGTACTCGATCGATTGGCCGACAAGAGCGACAACACGGACGATGATTGACGACGCTCGCAAAATGACGGAACCGGTCCACGGCGCGCATTGACCATCGACCGCTTACACCATTCGAACCACACTCCCCAGCCTCATGCCAGAGTTCATCGGCCTCGGCACCGACATCACCGAATGCCTCCGCATCGCCCGCATGATCGAACGGCACGGCGAGCTGTTCATCGATCGCGTCTACACGCCCTGGGAAATCAAGTACTGCCAGGGCCGCAAACAGGCCACCCAACATTATGCCGGTCGCTGGGCGGCAAAAGAGGCCATTCTCAAGGCGCTCGGCACCGGTTGGCGCAAGGGCATCTCCTGGCGCGACATCGAAGTCCGCAATGAGCCCGGTGGCCGGCCGGTCGTCGCCATCCGTGGCGGCGTCAAAGACCTCGTCGAACGGCTCGGCATCGCCGAAATTCACGTCAGCATCTCTCACTGCCGCTCGCACGCCACCGCAACGGCCGTCGTCCTTGGCAGGGAAAAGGGAAAACGCCGCGGCGCCAAGACCGACGGTTGAAAAGGCCTCCCAACCGCGGATCGAGTAGAATGTCATAGTGGATTCTGCCGATCGTCCCATGCCCGAGCCACTTCAGCCCACCGACAATTCCCTCGCCGCCGAGAAGGTTCGCTCCTTCCCGCAGACGCCAGGCGTGTACCTGATGAAGGACAACGCCGGCCGCGTCATCTACGTCGGCAAGGCGAAAAATCTCCGCGCCCGCGCCGGCAGCTACTTTCTAAAAGCTGCGGCCGAGGACCCACGCACCGCGAAGCTGGTGCTGGAAATCCGCGACATCGACTACCTGGACGCCGAAAGCGAAATCGACGCCCTCTTGATGGAAGCCCGGCTGATCAAGGACATCCTCCCCAAGTTCAACCGCGACCTCCGCGACAGCAAGACCTTTCCCTACCTCGAAATCTTTACCCACGAGGACTTTCCACGCGTCCGATTCACCCGCGAGCCCAAAAGCCATGGCACGAAGCTCTATGGGCCGTTCGCCAATCCTCGCGGACTCCGCGGCGCGATCCAGGTGCTGCAAAAGGTCTTCAAGTTCCGCACTTGCACCCTCGACATCGACGAGAACGAGCCGCGTTGGCGGTGGTTCAGGCCCTGCCTCTTGCACTCCATCGGCCAATGCACCGCCCCGTGCAACTTGCGAATCAGCAAGGAAGAGTACCGCAAAGACATCCACCGCTTGCAGCGGTTCCTGGAAGGCGGTAAGAACCGACTTCTGGCCGAACTGCGGCAGGAAATGGCCGCGGCCTCCCGCCAGCAGCGATTCGAGGAGGCCGGCCGGCTCCGCGATGAAATCGCCATGCTCGAAACGCTCGACGACCGCGGGGCCTTGGAAACCCACGTCCAGCCCGAAGTCTTTCCGATCGACCCCAAACGCGGTTTGGCCGGCTTGCGGAAAGTGCTGCACCTGGAGCAAAAGCCTCGCACCATCGAAGGCATCGACATCGCCCACCTCGCCGGCACCGAAACCGTCGCCGCCGTCGTCCAGTTCATCGACGGCCTCCCCTTCAAGCCCGGCTACCGACGCATGCGCATCCAAGGCGTCGAGGGCCCGGACGACACCGCCAGCATCCATGAAGCCGTCTTCCGCCGCATACAACACCTGCAACAAGAACACGAGACCCCGCCCGACATCCTCCTGATCGACGGCGGCCGCGGACAACTCAACGCGGCCCTGGCGGCATTGGCGTCGCTCGGCGCCAGTTCGCAAAAAGTCATCTCGCTGGCCAAACGCGAGGAACTCGTCTTTACCCCCGACGCCGAAGAGCCGCTCCACCTGAGCCGCCACAGCTACGCCCTGCGCCTCCTGCAATACGTGCGCGACGAGGCCCACCGTTTCGCGCAGCACTACCATCACCTCCTGCGGAAGAAGTCGCAACTAGGGGAGTGATCGCGCCCGCCGATACTTGACACGCAATCTGGTTTCCGACCAGAATGAGACCCCCTTCGCCGAGGTCCGCTCATGCCGCCTTCTGCCGAAAAACGCCGCGCCGCCGAAATCGCCCGCCGGCTCGCTAACGCCTACCCCGACGCCAAGTGCTCGCTCGACTTTCGGACGCCGCTCGAATTGCTCGTGGCCACAATCCTCTCCGCCCAATGCACCGACGAGCGGGTCAATAAGGTAACCAAGTCGCTATTCCGCAAATACCCGACCGCGCCCCATTACGCCAAAGCCCGCATCGAGCAGTTGGCCCAAGACATCCAGAGCACCGGCTTCTTCCGAAACAAGGCCAAGAGCATCCAAAATTGCTGCCGCGTCTTGCTGGAGCAGTACGATGGGCAGGTGCCGAAAGAAATGGAGCAACTCGTCGAACTGCCAGGCGTTGGTCGAAAAACAGCCAACGTCGTTCTCGGCACCGCCTACGGCATCGCCGTCGGCGTCGTGGTCGACACGCACGTCACCCGCATCACCCAGCGGCTCGGCCTCACCAAGCAAAAGGCCCCCGAAAAGATCGAGCTGGACTTGATGCAACTGTTCGACAAGAAAGAGTGGATCATGCTGGCACACCGGCTAATCCATCACGGCCGCCAATGTTGCACCGCGCGAAGCCCAAAATGCCCGCAGTGCCCCTTGGAATCACTGTGCCCCAAAATTGGCGTTCAAACCTAACATAGCCCAAATCGCGAAATCCGATCTCGCGTTTCCGGCCTAGATTTTGGGGCTTACAGCTTCCTTCATTCGTCCTTCGACCTTCGCCATTCCCCTCATGGTTCTTTCCGGCCACGAAATCCGCCGTCAACTTGGCGCAAACATCCTCATCGACCCGTTCGAGCCGGCGCGGCTCAACGCGAACAGCTACGACCTCACCCTGCACGACGAGCTCTTGGTGTACGAGGAGATCGTGCTCGACATGCGTAAAGCGAACCGCGTCCGACGACTGCGAATCCCGCCCGAAGGCCTGGTGCTTCGGCCGCAGCAGCTTTATCTCGGCCGAACCGTCGAGCGCACCGAGACGCACAACCTCGTGCCCATGATCGAAGGCCGCTCATCCATCGGCCGCCTCGGTCTCTTCGTCCACGTCACCGCCGGCTTTGGCGACGTGGGGTTCTGCGGCTTCTGGACGCTCGAAATGTTTGCGGTCCAGCCGGTCCGAATCTACGCCGGCGTCGCCATCTGCCAGATCTTCTACCACGATGTCCACGGGCCGATCACCGAGTACCACAGCGACAAATACCAGCACAACACCGACATCCAGCCGAGCCTGCTCTTCAAAGAACTCATCGGCGACGGCCAGCTCGACTCGCAGCTAAAACTCCCCTTCGGAATCGAGCGCTCGCACGGCTAAAACCACTCTCACCGCTCGGCTCGCGCGCTTGTGGCACAGGTCCCGCCCTTGTGGCACAGGTGTTCCGCCCTTGTGGTGCAGGCGTCCCGCCTGCAACCGCACCGCCACGGCCAGCTCAACACTCTTCCCCTCTTCACCACAGACAATCACCCCGCCCGAACCAGCAGGGCAGGGCGGCTACAGCGCAAAAAAAGAGCCCCTCTCTTTTTCAGAAAGGGGCATCGGTCGTGGCAATCAAATGCCTGAACTTCTCAGAACGTAAAGACCAGGTCGGCCGCCGCCACCACCTGGCTGTTGCTCTGGCCGTTGTTGAACGGCAGCAACCCGTTGGCGTTCGTCTCGCCATTGTACCAGTCAT
>JAJFUI010000043.1 GCA_021372555.1 Planctomycetaceae bacterium
CGCGCTGGCCTGCCTCGTCAGCGGCTTCGCGGCGGCCGCCACCGGCCTCTGGCAACGCTACGGCGGTCAACCGCATCCCGAAGCGGATAATCGCCACTTTGGCCGCGGCCCCTACGTGACGATCGACGCAACGCCGACCGCCGAGCTCCTCGGCCGGTTGGCCGACATCGTTCGGCAACTCCGAGACGCCGCACTTAGCGAGGGCTGGCAGGTCAATTGGGCCGTCTTCGACGGACTGCTCGCCGGAGCAGCGACCGCCATGCGGGCCGGTAATCTCAAAGACGCTGCCGCGGGCCATCTCAGGGCCATTAGTTCGATGATGGCCCAACTGCGCGAGCAGCGGACCGCCAGCAGCGACAGCGGCGTTTTTTCGGTCTAAGCCCCCCCTCCAGAATGGCTTCTGGCGACGCTGCCTTTCGGGATTCCCTTGCCCCGCGCTCGCCATCTCTGCTACACTCCCGCCTCGCTTTGCGAAACTGTGGGCGCTACGCACGTGGGACACGCTCCGATGCCAACCGACCGGCCGATCCGACGAAAGCTGCTGCTGGGCTTAGCGTTGCTCGTCCTTGTGGTGGCCATTTTGTCGAGCACCGGCCTCTTCGCGACCTACGCCTACCGGAATCTGGTCAACAGCCTGAGTTGGCGCGTCAGCGAGTTGCCGTTGGCGGCAGAATTGAGCCGCCATGTGAGCGACCTGAGAATCACACTGGGCGAGGTCCGCGGTCTCCGCGTCAATACATTTCCCGACACGCATCGCGATCAGGTTCCGCTGCGCGTGCGGATGGCGCGAGATCAGTTCTCCGGGCAACTGGACGATGTTGACCACACGCTGGCTCGTTACCGGGAGCAATTGGCCGGTGAGGCAAGCGCGGATCGGCAGATGTCGGATCACGAGCGCGAGGAAGCCACCCTCCGCAAGATCGAGACGCAACTGGATCGAATCCGCACCGCGAACCAGGACGAAGACTGGGTGTTTGACACCGTCAAGCTTGGCTGGCTCGACGTCGAACTGGAACAATTGCAGGTTCTCGCGATGGAGTTGCCCAGTCACCTGCAGTCGAAATTGGCCGGCCTGTCGCACGAGGTCCGCGGGCGATACAGCATGCTCATTTTGAGTGCTTGGTCTGCCACGCTTTCGGCTGTGCTAATCTTTCTGCTTTTCATGCGGTTGGGGTACCGCTGGGTTTTCAGTCCATTACGGACGCTAATCGCCGGCTCCCGCCGCGTGGCGGCCGGCGACTTTGGCCACCGGATTCATCTCGACACCCACGACGAAATGGCCGAGTTGGCCAAAGCCATGAACGACATGAGCGCCCGATTCGAACAGATTCGTGACGACCTGGATCATCAGGTGCAAGTTCGAACGAAACAGGCGGTCCGCAGCGAGCAGTTGGCAGGCGTCGGCTTTCTCGCGGCGGGCGTTGCCCACGAGATCAACAACCCGCTGGCGTCAATCGCGATGTGCGCCGAATCGTTGGAGAGCCGTTGTCGGGAGTTGCTGGATGAAAACGACTCCCAGCAGGCGGTCATTGGCAATTACTTGCGGATGATTCAGACCGAGGCATTCCGCTGCAAAGGAATCACCGAGAAACTGCTCGATCTCGCCCGCATCGGGCCCGGCAAGCGGGAATCGAACGAGTTGGGCGAACTGGTGCGAGGCGTCATCGAGATGTTCGGCCATCTGGGGAAGTACCAACGGAAGCGGATTGAGTTCAACCCGAGCGGCCCGGTTCGAACCGTGGTGAACCCTCAAGAGATCAAGCAAGTCGTGCTCAACTTGCTCACCAACGCTCTGGACAGCATGGAGGACGGCGGAACCGTTCGCATCGGACTTGAGGCCAAAGACGGCTATGCGGTGCTTACGGTGACCGACGACGGCTGCGGTATGGAAGCGGACGTGTTGGAGCGTGTGTTCGAGCCGTTCTTTACCCGCCGCCGCGGTGGGCAGGGCACGGGACTGGGACTTTCGATCACCTATCGAATCGTCGCCGACCATGGCGGCGACATTGATGCCCAAAGCGCCGGCGCCGGTTGCGGCTCGACGTTCCGCGTGCGGCTGCCGTTGGCCATCGCGACAGCATCCCCAGCCGGCCAATTGCGGCGGGCCGCGTGATCCGCATTACCGTTTATTCGCTAGGAGTGCTATTATCGCCACGACACCGCACAAGCAGTTGAAGGTCCTCTTCGCCGACGACGAGAAGTCGCTTCAGGAGCTGATGCGTCTGGAATTGCCGCGGATGGGTCATGAAACGACCGTCTGCCCCGACGGCGCGACCGCGATGGCGGCATTGGACCGCAACACCTACGATTGCATCCTGGTTGATCTCGATATGCCGGGCTGCAACGGAATCGAGGTGATCGCCCGGGCCAAGCAGCTTTCGCCGGAAACCGAGGCCATCGTTCTCACCGGCAAGTCGTCGCTGGAGACCGCCGTGGCCGCGCTCCGCTATGGGGCCTTCGACTATCTTACAAAACCGTGCCGGCTAGCCGATCTGGAAGCCTTGCTTCGCCGGGTCGCCGAGAAACGCGAACTGACCAACAAGTACCGCGCGCTAAAGACTCGCCTCGACCGAATCGAAGGGACACCGGAGCTGATCGGGCAATCGGCAAAGATTGACGAAGTCCGCCGGTTGGTGGCCAAAGTGGCGCCGACGAACTCGACCGTCTTGATCCAGGGAGAAACCGGCACCGGAAAGGAGCTTGTCGCGCGAGCGGTGCACGAGCAGAGCCTGCGAGCCGATATGCCGCTCGTGCCTGTCAATTGCGGGGCACTGCCGGAAAACCTGATCGAGAGCGAATTGTTTGGCCATCGCAAAGGCGCGTTTACCGGCGCCGACGAACACCGCACGGGGTTGCTCCAAGTGGCCAACGGTGGCACCCTCTTCCTCGACGAGATTGGCGAGCTACCGGCGGCAATGCAGGCGAAGCTCCTGCGGTTTCTCGAAAGTGGCGAGGTCCGCCGTTTGGGCGACAATGACGCTTTTAATTGCGATGTCCGGGTGATCTGCGCAACGAATCGCGATCTCGCCGGAATGGTGGCGGCGGGCGAGTTTCGCGAAGACCTCTGGTTCCGCGTCAATACGTTCGAAATCTCGCTGCCACCCCTGCGCGAGCGGACGGAAGACATTCCGCTGTTGGCGCGGCGGCTGGCCATGCGTTTTGGCGCCCCGCGGGGAAACGAGGATGCCATCTTCGCGCCCGAGACGCTCGATGTGCTCATGTCCCACTCGTGGCCGGGCAACGTGCGCGAGTTGGCCAACGTGGTCGAGCATGCCTTGATCCTGTGCGATTCGCTTCCCATCCGACCCGAGCATCTGCCACAACGGCTTGGCCGCCAGTCGCCCCCCGCGCGACCAACGGCCACACGGAACTTGCAGGAGATCGAGATGCTGGCGATTCACGATGCGCTCGATCGCCACTCGGGAAATAAGCCGAAGGCCGCCGCCGAACTCGGCATCAGCGTCAAGACGCTCTACAACAAGCTGAACCAGGCAGCGACGTTAAGCAAGACCGCGTAGCGGAGTGCTTCCTCGCACTTTGACTCTGCCGATTGCCGAAGGTTTCGAACTTGTGCTGCTCTGTAGGTCGCCGCGCCGAGAACTCTCGTTTTTCTTGGCGGTTTTCTTGAATCTTTTTTTGACTGGAAAAAACTGTCGGGCATATACAAGTACCGGAAGATGCGACGCGTAACTCGGAGCCGACCGCGGGTCGGCCACGCCGCACCGGGCCGAGCGGAGTACGCCCGAGATGATTTGTCCCATCGGACCATTGCGTCATGTTTGGGCGTACACGCGGAGCATGAGGTTGCCCCGTTCGGGGCCGCCGCCTGGGGCGCCCGCCAGTCACTTGGGCGCCCTCCGGCGTCGCCACCTGCTGCGGGAGCAACAGGAAGAACTTCAGGCCGGATTGGTCGATTACTTGGCGATTCCGCCATACCCGTTTCGACCTCGGCCGCCGTCGTAGCTGGGTTCCGTCTTCTTCACTCGCATACAGGAGGATCATACGATCGTAGACATCGTGAGCGTTTCTCACGACGCGTTTGCCACGATAGGGACGTCTTGCTAATCCGAGGGCAGCGTGCGGCCTCGATCCGCCGGCCCTGATAGCGTGCTCTCGCACGTCGCACGTCCAGGTGGCAAACGCGTCGTTATTTTTCTTGGGACGTTTCGGCGACGTTGTGAAAGTCGTCCACGTTCGCCTGCTGGCGTGACAGACCGCCATTCTGAGCCCGGCGAAGAATCCGTCCGTTGCTACGGCACGACAAGGGACGCCGCGAGCGTCTCGACTTCTCGAAATGCGGGCCCTTGGGGAACGCCTGCGCCCTGACGAAGGTCGGTCAGGAGATCGCCAAGCAATTCGCGTTCAAGCCAATTGGCCAGCCAGCCGGCTCGCTGTTGGGCATAGCGAGACTGGAGGCGAGTGAACAGCCGGCCGGCGGCCTGCCCGACGCCCTCGCTCGTTGTGCTCATGAGCACCTCGCCGCCGCCGGTGATGCCGCCCGCGATTGCGGCCTCTGCGGCAAGATGGCTAGCCGTGGCGCTTGCGGCCTGGGCGGCCGCCTGACCGACGAGATCGCCTGCAAAGTGCAAGCCGGTAAAAAACAACGCGACGGTGATGGCCGGTCGGGCGAGCGCGGCCGCGTGATCGAGCGATTGGAGAAACCGCACCGCGCGGGGATTAGAACTCCGCCAAGCGTCGAGTTCCTTCCGCAAGAAATCACGGTAATGCTCATCCACGGCGGGCAGACCCTCGTGCGCGGACTGGATGCGGTCGAGCAGCGTCGCTCTGGCCTGTCCGCCCAGCAACCGAAGCAGACGGGGCTGGAGCACGGCGTTGCCTACCTTTGCCAGCCGGTCGAGTTCGTCCAAAAGCTTCTCGACCGCCGAGACGACCGCCGTGCGCTCTTGCGCCTGGAAAGCGATAAGCGGGTCCATCGGCGGCCCGGTCATCGAGTGCCACGCGCTGCGGATCGGCCATGTGACGCCGCGTCCCAGCGTGCGGTAGAAACCGTGCACCTGCCGCGACCACGCCTGACGCGAGCTGTCCCACCACAACCGAATCTCGTCGACCAGCACGCTGGCGGGCAGTGAAGGCCAGCCAACGCGAGCCATGTCGGCTGCCGAAAGCGCCACGGCAGCCGCGGAATATTCGGCGGCTGCCTTGCGGATCGAATCGAGGTGCGCCGGCAGTCCCCGGGCCGGATCCAGCACCCGGCGAATTGCCCCGCGAAAGGTGCGAATCTTGATTGCGTCGAAGTGCAATGCCGCCAGATCGTCTCGCAAGCTGGCCTGGCGGAGCGGTGCGTCGTTCCGTCGAGGGCTGGCGGCTTCGGCGACCGGCTCGTGGTCGTCGGAAATCCGATAAAACGGCAACGTCAACGCGTCTGCCGCCTTGCGATCGTAGGGGATCACATAAACCAGTTCCGGCCGGGCTCCGGTATGTTCGCAAAACGTGGCCAGCCAGCGAGGCCAGTACTCGGCGTCGGCCTGCAGCTCACACTGGTTGAACACGACGACGATCGGCTTTTCGGACTCGACCGCCGCACGGAAGAACTGCTTGATTGCCGCATCGTTGTACTTTTGCTGCGTGAGAACGGCCACCAACACGTCGGCCGCCTGACGAAGGGCGGTCGCTCGCTGCCAGTTCACCGCAACGTCCGAGTCGACATCGGGCGCATCGAGCAGCAGGAGCCGCGGCGGGATCGTCCGACTGCTTCGCCAAAAGAGCCGATTTTCCGGCGACTCTCCCAGCGGATCGTCGGCCGATCGCCACGCATGCAGGTCGAACGGCTCAAACAACCGCCCAAGCAATCGAGGATCTGCCAGGTCCGGCGGCACCAGACAGACGGGGTGCTTGGTCCCGGCAGCCAATGGACTGGACGCGCTTGCCACCTCGCCGGCCACAAGGTTGAACACGACCGACTTGCCGATGTTCGTGCCGCCGACGACGGCCACAACCAAGAGCGGCGGAAGATCAACCTGCGTCAGCAGCTTGTTCCGCAGCAGTTCCAACCACTCTTGTCCCTCCGGCGCCGGTACGCCGAGCGCAATGCTCTGCGGCGTCAGCGTCCGAATCGCCTGGTCGAGTTGCCGCAGTTGCGTGGCAAAGGATTGATAGCTCGGCATGAGCCACTCATGCTCCTCCCAGCACCACCGCCACGGCTTGTCCCTGCCGGCTGTGGCTGAGGACAATCGCCACAGGCTTCTGCAACGGTGCTGGTTGGCGGTGGACCAAATTGATGGGGCACTCAGGATCGGGATGCTCGTAGTTCAGCGTCGGCGGAATCTGGGTATGCTGGATGGCCAGGAGCGCCACTGCGATCTCCAAGGCCCCGGCCGCTGTTCCAAGGTAACCGAAGGAGCTTTTCGGCGCCGTCACCGGTACATCGCCGAGCGTTGCGCGTATGGCTTGCGCTTCCATCCGGTCGTCGTCAACGGTGCTCAATCCGTGGGCGACGACCACTCCGACGTCGGCCGCAGACAGGTTGGCATCCTGCAAGGCAGTGAGAATCGCACGACGGACTGCATTGGTCACGGGAACGTCGCCATTGCGATGCGGGGCGAAAACAGCGCCATGGCCCAACACTCGACCAAGCACCGTGGCGCCGCGCGCCTGGGCGCGTTCCTCCGATTCGAGGATCACTGCCGAGGCGCCTTCCCCATTGACCACGCCGTCGCGCTGGGCGTCGAACGGACGGGACGCCGCCTCCGGCTCGCCACTGCGTTGCGACAGGCCGTTGATTCGGCCACGGGCCCATTCGAGTGGATGCAGCCGCGAGCCCACCCCGCCCACGATCATCGCGTCTGCATTTCCCCGGTCCAAACCGCGGACGGCCTCGGCAATCGCCGAAAGGCTCGATACATCGCCGAGCGTAATCGTGTTGTTGGGGCCGCGGGCGTCCTGGCCGATGCCGATGTGGCAAGCGGGCATGTTCGGCAGATACTTCAACATCCAGAGGGGGAACAGTTCGCCCATCGCGCGCTGGCCCCAGAGGTGCAAATCGACCGTCCCGTCAACCGCGCTTCGGCGGCAAGCCGGCGTTATTTCGTCAAGCTCGCAAGGCATCACGCCGGCCCCGAAGAGCACGCCCAGCCGTTCGGGATCGACCGGTTTTTCGCGGAGACCCGCGTCGACGCAGGCCAAATCGGCCGCGGCGAACGCGAGCTGAATGTCGCGATTCATCACTTTGAGGCTCTTCCGCGGCCTCACGTACTGTTTCGGGTCGAAATCGGCCACTTGACCACCGAACGGCGGCGGCGCCGTGGGATCGACCGCCATCTCAAGACGACGGATTCCGCTGCGTCCTTCGCGCAAAGCGGACCAGAACGGCTCTTTTCCGATGCCGATGGGACTGACTACGCCGATGCCGGTGACGACGATTCCTCGATGGGGCGCCATGTTGTGAAGCCGTTAAAAGGGCGGTGTCGAACTCGCTATGGTAGCGTGAATCGGACCAAAACCAAAGGGCTCAATCGCTGCGAAGCCACCGATTGCCCCGAAGATGCAACTCTGTAGTGGTGTACGTTGATGCGTTTGGGACTGCTGGCGGGATCCGCATTTGGCGAGCCTCAAGGATCTCGCGGCCCGGATCTGCGTCAGTCCGCTCCGGGCCAGCCGTTCGCGGCAGCGTCAGCAAGTCGGGCGAGCCATCGGGCACCAATGAAAAAGCCCCCGCGATCAATTGACCGCGGGGGCTCGTGTGAAATAAATCCGGCGACACCTACTCTCGCACTTTTGGTACTACCATCGGCTCCGAAAGCTTAACTACCGTGTTCGGGATGGGAACGGGTGTGGCCTTTCGGATATGGTCACCGGAAAGGAGCGGACCGCCCGTGTAGAGACGGGCCGCTAATGGTTGTGGTAATGAAGTGACATCTTAACGCGGGAACTTAGGAGCGTTGGATACATATGGCCAAGCGTTCGTCCGTTAGTATCGGTTAGCTGAGCACATTACTGCGCTTACACATCCGACCTATCAACCTGGTGGTCTTCCAGGGGACTTCCGCGGATTAACCGCAACGAAACCTAATCTTGGAGAGGGCTTCACGCTTATATGCTTTCAGCGTTTATCCTTTCCGTACATAGCTACCCAGCCGTGCCGCTAGCGCGACAACTGGCACACCAGAGGTACGTCCTTCTAAATCCTCTCGTACTAAA
>JAJFUI010000065.1 GCA_021372555.1 Planctomycetaceae bacterium
GAATACGACCGCTTCCTGGCTCAACAGCCCGCGACCCTGAGTCCCGCCGAACGGGAGCGAATCCGGTTGCTCTCGGAGAATGTCGTTCAACTATGGAATGCCGAGGGGACCTCGGCGGTGGATCGCAAACAGATCGTGCGGTGCGTCGTGGAACGCGTGATCCTGGTCGCCGATCGCACCACGGAGTTGAATGAGGTGACGATCGTGTGGCACGGGGGAATGGCGACCAAACACCACGTGGCGCGGCCCGTGGGCAGTTTCGAGCAATTGAAGGACTACCGAGCGTTGACCGAACGAATCCGCGAGCTGCATGCTGCGGGGTTCCATCACTTTCAGATCGCCGATGCGCTGAATCGCGAGGGGTTCTCGCCTCCCCGCCGCCGAGGCGCCTTGACCAAAGGCTGCATCGGGGACTTGGTCCGCCGATTGGGACTTGCCGGCGAACTGTTTCGCAAGGACCTGTTGCGACGGAACGAGTGGTCGATCCCTGATCTCGCTCGCGAACTCGGAGTCATTGCGGTGAAGATCCACTACTGGGTCAAACAGGGATGGATTCACTATCGCCGCACGCCGTCGGGCAAGCACTTCATCGTTTGGGCCGACCAGGACGATTTGCGACGCCTACGCAAACTGGCAGACAAGAAAACGTCCTGGTTCGCGGCGAAACACCCCGAACTGGTCATTCCCAAGAAGCGTCGCGCAACCTAGAACAGGCTGAGTCGGCTCTCCCCGAAGGTTCGTAAACAGATCCTATAACGAAATCGGAAAGGACGTATTGTGATGCCAAGATCAAGCGGTTGGAACGCGGCCGCTTCCAGAGGCCCGTCGGCGGGGACGCCGCTTCGCTGGCCATCGAGATCGACGCCGTGACGCTCGCCATGATGCTTGGCGGCGTCGATCTCCAAAGCGCCAAACGCCGAAAGCGCTATCAGGTCGCCGCGCCGTAAGACCGTCGATTCTCTTCAAAGACGTCACGAGGGCTGGACAACCTGCACACGCGCATGGTTGTCCAGCCCTTCTCTCTTGACTTTTCACCAGAGTTGTTATCATGGAAGCACCATGGATGCGACGCTGCTTCTGGAACAACTGCGAGCCAGTGATAAGCGCAACGAATCGCTTACTGACGCCCTGGCATCCCTGCGTGCCTTGCAGGAACAGACGCTGGAAACGCTCGGGGCGATTCGTCAGGACTACGCGGCCCTGGTCGATGCCACACGGATCATCACCGAGGACCGCGATACGCTTCGCCAACGGGTGTCGGAACTGGAAGCCGCCAACCGCCGACTGGTGGACATGCTGTGGGGGCGGCGGAGCGAACGACGCAGCGAGTCTCCCGACCAGCGGCACTTGAACTTTCCGGACGAGCCCATCGAGCCTCAAAGCCCGGAGAATTGGGAAATCCTCGAGGCACAGGCGAAGGCGGACGAAGCGATCGATCAGGAATTGCTTCGCCGTTTGGAGGCACGTCGCAAGGCGAGGCGGGAAAAAGCGAGCCGCAGCGAGGAGTTCCCTCCGCACCTGGAACAGCGGGTGCGTCGCATCGACCTTTCCGAGGAAGACAAGCAGGGGTTGAAGTGCATCGGGGTCAAGGTGACCAAGCGGCTGCGGTTTGAGAAGCCGCACCTCTATGTGGAGGTCATCGAGCGGCCGCAGTACGTCGTCGCCGGCCATCCCGAGGAAGGCGTGCGGAGCATGCCGGTGCCGCTGTCGATCGTCGAGGGCTCGAAGTACGACTTCAGCGTCGTGGCGGCGATCCTGGCGATGAAGTTCGGCTTCCACATGCCGACGTATCGCCAGCAGGATTGGTTCGCCCAGTGCGGCTGGCATCCGAGTCGTTCCACGGTGAACGATCTGATCAACTACGGCGTGGAGACGATCGGTCCTCTGCACCGGCAGATGTGGCTTCTGCTGCTTCGAGAGCCGATCCTGCTGGGCGATGACACCACGCTGACCGTGCTGGTGCGCGGCGCCCTGAATGCAGAGGACCTGGCGATGCTCGGCAAACGCAGCCGTCTTCGCCGGACGCTGGAGTCGGGCTCGCCGCCGAACACCGGCCCTCCGGGTTCAGCCACCAGTTACGCGTGGCTGTACACGGGCCTGGATAGCACGGCACCGTACAACGTGTTTCACTGGTCGCTGACGCATCAGAACGTGGTGATCGATGGCCACCTGGCCACCTATCGCGGCATCTTCGTGGGCGATGCCTGCGGGGCCAACGCACGTTTGCACGAGCGCTCCGGCGGACGGATCGTCCATGCGAGCTGCAATGCTCATGCGCGGCGAGAGTTCGTGAAGGCGGAGTCGAACGACCCGATCCTGGCGTCTCAGGCGATCTCGCTCTATCAGCAGCTCTATGACGTCGAGGAGCGAGGCAAGACGCTCGACGCCACAGCCAGGCACCAGTTGCGTCAGTGCGAAGCGGTGCCGGTCTGGAGCCGCATACGGCGCTGGTTAGACAGCGACGCGGCGAAGCGGGCCTTGCCCCGCAGTGCGATCGGCGAAGCGCTAGGCTACTTGCGCAACCAGTGGTCGGCCTTGCAGGTGTACTTGACCGATGGTCGGATCCCTATCGATAACGACCAATCGGAACAGACCATTCGTCCCTTGACGGTTGGCCGCAGCAACTGGCTCTTCCTCGGACATCCGCAAGCGGCGGCAGGGCGACTGCAAATGTACAGCGTGGTCAGCAGCGCCCATCGTCATCACCTGGTGATCGACGACTACTTGGAGGACGTGCTGCGAAAACTTGCCGACGCCAAGCAGAACCACCCTGCCGACCTTGAGCCCGGCTCGCCCTATCTGCTCGACCTGCTGCCGGACCGTTGGGCGCTGGCCCATCCGCAGTCGGTGCGTCGCGAACGCATTGCGGAGAAGGAAACCGTCTGCGACCTGAAGCGATATCGCCGGCTTCGCGCGCGTAGGGCGGCCCGCGCCGCACGGGCAAAAGCGGGTCAGTGATCGACCTCCTCCGCCTTTCTCCCTTCGGCGAACCGCTCTCGCCCTCCACGCACCTGCCCAACTCGGGCGCTTACGTAGTAGCCCACCACGGTGCGTCCTTCCTCGGGCCGCACGGCGACGAAGGTCTTCCCGAGTCGCCGCTTCTCGTATTGGGCCACGAGTGTCCGGATG
>JAJFUI010000093.1 GCA_021372555.1 Planctomycetaceae bacterium
GCCACTGCCGCTCGACCTCGTAGCCGAGCGCCCGCTCAACCGCCCGGAAGCTGTTCATGTTCTTCACTTCGACGATCGGCGTCGCGATGCAGCCTTCCGCAACTATTAAAGCGGTCGCGAGTCTTTGTTCCGGCAGTGGAGGCGTGGCTGCAAAGACTCCTGCACCATTTTCTGCACGGACGTGCAAGTTGATGTTGGCGTCCACCCGCAGGCTTCCTTCCTGCATGTTGCAGTCGGAAACGCCCAGATAGCTCAGCAGCAGCTTCAGCTCGGTCAAATACGCCTTGGCTTCCTCGGGCGACCGGATGTCCGGCTGGCTGACAATTTCCAGCAGCGGCGTCCCGGCCCGGTTCAGATCGATGCGGCTATCGCCCACGCTCCCCTCGCCCGTTGCACCCTCGTCGTGCATACTCTTGCCGGCGTCCTCTTCGAGATGGGCGCGGATGATGCCGATTCGCCGCGGTTGTTTCGGGCGTTCGCCGCCGATGTCGAGCCAGCCGTCGTGCCCGAGTGGCAAATCGTACTGACTGATCTGGTAGCCCTTCGGCAGGTCGGGATAGTAGTAGTTCTTGCGATCCCACTTCGTGAACGGGGCAATCTGGCAGTTGAGCGCCGCGGCGGCTTTCAAGGCCAACTCGAACGCCTTGCGGTTGATGACCGGCAGCGTGCCGGGCATACCGATGCATACGGGACAGGTTTGCGTGTTCGGCGCCTGTCCAAACTTCGTCCCACACCCGCAGAACATCTTGCTCTCCGTGAGCAACTGCACGTGCACTTCCAGACCAATGATGATGGTGTAGGGGACGTCACTCATTGTTGTGATCGTGGATCTGCTGTTTCTGCATACGGTCCTGCCGTCACGTCATCGCCGGTTCTCTCTTGTGCCAGTCGGTCGCACGCTGGTACATGTGCGCGGCGCGAAGCAGCCGCTCCTCGGCAAACGGCGGCGATTGCAGGTGCAAGCCGATCGGTAATCCGGCGGAACTCACCCCGCAAGGAATCGACATCGCGGCGATCCCAGCCAGATTCGTGCTCACCGTGTACAGGTCGAACAGGTACATGGCCAGCGGATCGTCGGTCCGCTCGCCGAGCTTAAAGGCCGGCGTCGGCGTCACCGGCCCGACGATCAAATCCACCTGCTCGAACGCCCGATCGAAATCCTGCCGAATGAGCCGCCGCACCTGCAGCGCCTTTTTGTAATAAGCGTCGTAGTAGCCCGCGCTCAAGGCGTAAGTGCCGAGCATGATGCGGCGTTTCACTTCCGCCCCGAAGCCGTCCGAGCGGCTGTCGCGATACATCCGCACCAGCGGACTGTCGGAGGCAGGGGAATTCGACGAATCAGCACCTCTTATTTCCGCCCCCTGATCGCTGACCTCCGCTCCTTGTCCCGCTCGGTATCCAAAATGAACGCCGTCATACCGCGCCAAATTACTCGATGCCTCGCACGGGGCGATGATGTAATACGTGGCCACCGCGTACTTGCTATGCGGTAGCGAAAGGTCGACCACCGTGGCCCCCAGCGATTCGTAAACGCGAACCGCCTCGCGAGCGGCCGCCTCGACTTCGGGGTTCAGACCGTCACCGAAGTGCTCGCGAACGAGGCCGAGCCGCAGGCATTCGAGCGGCTGACGGATCGTCTCGCTGTAACGCGGTGCCGGCGTATCGACGGACGTCGAGTCCTTCGGATCGTGACCGGCCAGGACCTCCAGCAACAGCGCGCAATCCTCGGCCGACTGGCCCATTGGCCCGACCTGGTCCAGACTGCTGGCAAAGGCGACCAGCCCGTAGCGGCTGACGCGTCCGTAAGTCGGCTTCAAGCCGGTGATGCCACAAAGCGCGGCGGGCGACCGGATCGAGCCTCCCGTGTCGCTGCCGATGGCCAGCGGCGTCATGCGGGCGGAAACCGCTGCGGCCGAGCCGCCGCTGCTGCCGCCAGGCACCCTCGCCAGGTCCCAGGGATTGTGCACCGGGCGAAATGCCGAGTTCTCGTTCGACCCACCCATCGCGAACTCGTCCATATTCGTCCGACCAATGAGCACCGCGTCGGCCGCCTTGAGCTTGGCAACCACCGTGGCGTCGTACGGCGGGCGAAACTGCTCCAGCATCCGCGAGGCGCACGTTGTCCGCTCTCCCTCGGTGCACAGCACGTCTTTGACGGCCACGGGCAGGCCGGCCAGCGATCCAAGCGGCTTGCCCGCTCTTCGACGGCAGTCAACGGAGTCGGCTTGGGCCAGCGCCCTGGCAGCGTCCACGCGCAGGAACGCGCCAATCGCCGCATCGTGCCGCGCGATCCGGTCCAGGTACGCCTGAGTCAGCTCGCGCGACGTCATGTCGCCGGCTGCGAGGCGTTTGAGCAATTCGATGGCGCTAAGGTGAATCATCTTGCGTTGGGCGGGTTGCGAAGCCGTTCGCGTAGCGATGCCCAGCATATCGCGGAGCCGGCGCGGCGGCAACCCAGCCGACGGAAAGCCGCAACCCCAGGGTGCCAGCCAGCCGCGCGGCCGTCGGCCGCGGCTCTATTGTGGTCGGGATTCCAGTTTGAGCGAGGCCGAGTTGATGCAATAACGAAGCTCGGTCGGCTGTGGGCCGTCGTCGAAGACATGGCCGAGATGGGCGCCGCAATTCTTGCAGGTCACCTCCGTCCGGATCATCTGATGGCTGCGATCCTCCGATTCCAGCACTTTCTCCTTGTCGGCCGGTTGGTAGAAGCTCGGCCAGCCGCAGCCAGCGTCGAATTTCGTCTTCGAGTCAAACAGTTCAGCCCCGCAACAAATACAGCGGTAAACGCCGTCCGTGGTGCAGTCCCAATACTCGCCAGTAAACGGTCGCTCCGTCCCTTTCTCCTGCGTCACCCGGTATTGCTCGGGCGTCAGCATCTGCTTCCAGTCCACATCGCTCGTTGGGGCGCGAGCGGTCCCGCAGTTCTCGCACTTTTCCAGTGCATCGGCTACTTCACCGCCACATTTGGTACATCGCCACATTGCTCATTGCCCTCCAATCCAAGAGCCCGAGTTTCGCCGCTGGCGTCCTTCGTCGACACAATTGGATCATCCGACTCCTTACGCACGAGGAAGATTGCGGCGACAAACCAACCGATCACGTAACCAAATGCCGTGCAGACCAAGAACGCTGCCCACACAGCGACCGCCATCAATGCGATGTCTTCCACGCTGACATGTGCATGGTGGTAGCACGCATCCAACACCACCACAGCGACAAAGGCCAGATCGACCAAGACGCCCGCAACAATGCCGACGAGGATTGACGCCTTACGGGGATTCTTGCCTCCGAACAACAAGGCTTGGCACATGGCAATTGCAGCCACGAAGACCAACGTGACGAAGAAGACGACCGGTGGCGCGTCCGAGGCCCTCAAAATACCAAACAGGATGGCAAAAATTGCCGTTAGCATCATCGCGGCTCCGATGCTGAAGCGACGGGGCATGCCGACCTGCGGCCGCGGTGGTCGTCGAGGCTTCGACGCAACCATCGTCTCCACCGGCGGAAGGCCCGCCCCTACGATTCCGTCGCGCGACGTGCCGCAGGTCCAACAGTTCTGCAACGAATCAGCCACCCCGCCGCCGCACTTCACGCATCGCCACATGGGTCATTGCCCTCCAATCCAATACCCGGCGTTTCGCCGCTCGTGTCCTTCGTCGGTGGATCATCCTTAGGCTCCTTCCGAACCAGAAAGATGGCGGCCAACAGCCCACCGACGAGATAGCCCAAAAGCCCGCCAAATCCGAGAATATTAAGCGCTCCGCCAAGCGAAAAGACGGTTTCCCGCGTGAAATCGTGAGGGCCGAAAGTTTCCAGGCAAGCGCACACAGCCATCATGGCGTAGAAGATAATGGATCCGCCGACAACCGACGCTGCTCGCGGATTATTGCCTCCAAATAAAAGCACCTGGCAAGCTGCCACGCCCGCGACGAAGATCGAAATGCACCCAAACGGAACTGGAGGAACGCCAAGGGTCTTGAGCAGGCTAAACAACATGGCGAACACGGCCACCAGAATCATCATCGTGCCGATGCCGAAACGCCGCGGAATGCCGACTTGCGGTCCCGGTGGCGGAGACAAGCGAAAAGACTTGTGTGGCGATTCCATTGGTCGCTGCTCCTGTGGGCAGGCTCCCCATCACTCTGCGCCATTATCCCAGGCGTCTCGGCAGCGGACAAGCGGAGCGCCGCTGGCCGGTTCGTGGTGCCGGCGTCCCATCCCATCTTGATTCTGCCGGGATTCCCCATGCGCCGTCCCCAGCCGCGCCCCAGCTACCTGCTGCCTTGACCCGCTCGCGTAAAATCCATTGCCGCGCGGAACAAACACCTGAGGAGCCGACCCATGCCACAAGAACTGGTCGAGGTGACGTTGCCGGAGAAGGCTGGCCCATCAAAACATCCGGCGACTGTCTGGGGGGCGTCGATTGGCGACTATCTCATCCATCGACTCCAAGACTTCGGCGTCCGGGACGTGTTCGGCATCCCTGGCGATTATGTTTTGACGTTCTACGGGATGCTGGAGCAGAGCGAGCTGCGGCTGATCGGCTGCACCCGGGAGGACTGTGCCGGGTTCGCCGCCGATGCCTACGCGCGAATCAATGGCATCGGCGCCGTTTGCGTCACGTACTGCGTTGGGGGCCTGAGCCTCTGCAACTCCATCGCCGGAGCCTACGCCGAAAAGTCGCCAGTGGTTGTGATCAGCGGAGCGCCCGGCATGCGCGAGCGATTTGCCGACCCGCTGCTGCATCATCGCGTGCGAGATTTCGAAACCCAAGCGAAGGTGTTCCGCCATCTCTGTTGCGCCGAGGCGGAGTTGAACGATCCGCACACGGCAATGCGGGAGATCGATCGGGTGCTGGCCACGGTGGTCCGCCGCCGCCGGCCAGGCTACATCGAATTGCCGCGCGACATGGTGGCCGTGGTGCCCGATGGGCCGCACATGCCCAGTTTCAAGGAGCCGACCAGCGACCCGGAAACACTATCGGAGGCAGTCGGCGAGGCCGCCCGTCGAATCGCCGCTGCCCGCCAGCCGATCATTCTGGCCGGCGTCGAGATCCATCGCTTTGGGCTGCAATGCGAGCTGCTGGAGTTCGCCCAAGGGGCCGGCATCCCGATCGCGACTACGATGCTCGGCAAAAGCGTCGTCAGCGAGCAGCACCCGTTGTTCGCCGGCATCTACGAAGGGGCGTTGGGCCGCGAAGAGGTCACCCGGTTCGTCGAAGAGAGCGATTGCATCGTTCTGCTGGGCGAATTCCTGACGGACATCAACCTGGGCATCTTCACCGCCAATCTCGACCCAATCCGCTGCATCTTTGCCACCAGCGAAACGCTGCGGATCAGCCGCCACCATTACGATGGTGTGCTGCTTCGCGACTTCATCGTCGGGCTGCACCGAGCAGGGCTCAAGACGCCGCCGCGACGATT
This sequence comes from Planctomycetaceae bacterium, assembly GCA_021372555.1. Lineage (GTDB taxonomy): Bacteria > Planctomycetota > Planctomycetia > Pirellulales > Thermoguttaceae > JAJFUI01. Next base: position 5,424 of record JAJFUI010000093.1, read on the forward strand.
GCCCCAGCGGCCTGAACAAGATGTGCAGCCTTTCCAACTCCGCCCGCAGGAGCCGATCAGAATCCAGCGGCTTGTGGCGCGGCTGAACCAATCGCTCGATGGTACGATGGTGGTCATTGCCGACCCCGGCGATGCGCTTTTCGCGTCGAGCGAACTGCGGATCCATCGCCAGACGGAGTTCCTCAGCCCGGCTTACTACACCTCGATGGGTTTCGCCATCCCGGCGGCGCTTGGTGCGACGGTCGCGCGCCCGAAACGGCGGCCCGTCGTCCTGGTCGGCGACGGGGCATTTCAAATGACCGGCATGGAACTCTCGACCGTCGTCCGCTACGGCTTCCATCCGGTCGTCATCGTGCTCGACAACCAGGGCTATGGCACCGAACGGATGCTGCTGCTGGGCGAGCACAAGTTCAACGACGTTCACCCATGGCACTACTCCAAGGTGCCTGAGTTGCTCGGCGCCGGCCGGGGATACGAGGTCAGCACCGAGGGCGAATTTGACGCGGCCCTGGCGGCGGCCCTGATGGACACCGACCACCTCCAACTCCTCCACGTCCATCTCGACCGCAACGACTACAGCATGACCCTGGAACGGTTGATGACGAAGTTGAGGGCACGCGTATAGGGTCTTAGCACTTAGGCCTGCATCTTACGCGGCAGCCGAGCTTAAAAATCTAACACCGAAGACCTAAGGCTCAAGACCTAGTCATCGCACTCAATGGCCGCCAATCGCTGCCCGACGGCGATCGTCTCCCCTTCGCCCACCAGCTTTTGGACAAGCACTCCGTCGGCTGGCGAAGGCAGATCAACCGTGGCTGGGCCGGCCATCACCTCGACCAGCGGCTCGCCTTCAGCAACGCGCTCGCCCCGCTTCACGAGCCAAACGCTGACCGATATGGGAACGTCGCCGAGCCCGAGGTCGGGCAGCACGACATGACGACAAATGGCCCATTCGTTCTTCCGCTCCCGTCCTTCCTCATTCCACATGCATCATTTCTCGTGCGTGGTAGCTAGATCGGACGAAAGGGCCGGCGGCCACTTGCTCGAAGCCGATCCCTCGGGCGCGTCGGCCAAGCTCGTCAAACTCATCAGGGGTGAGGTATCGAACGACGGGCATCTGCCGCGGTGACGGCTGGAGATACTGGCCCAACGTTAACATCCGGCATCCGGCCTCGTGCAGTTCGGCCAAGGTGTCGAGCAGTTCCTCGGTCGTTTCGCCGAGCCCCAGCATGAGGCCCGTTTTGATCGCGATGGCCGGATTGCCGCGATGGATGCGGCGGAACATCTCCAGCGTCCAGCGGTAGTCGGTTCGTGGATCCCTGGCCACATGGAACAGCCGCGGCACGGTCTCGGTGTTGTGGTTGTAGACTTCCGGCGACGCTTCAACTAGCCGATCGACCGCCGCCGGGTTGCCACCGAAGTCGGAAGGAAGGACTTCGATGGTCGGAGAACAAAGGGATTGGGGATTAGGGATGGGGGATTGGGGCAAAGGGGAAGGCGGAGGGGGGAAGGCGGACGATTCGTCGTCTGACTTCTGATCTCTGACCTCTGCCGCCTGCTTCCTGATCTCCTCGATCATCCTCACAAAATGCTCCGCGCCGCCGTCGGGCAGATCATCGCGGGTAACGCAGGTGATGACGACGTGTTTGAGCCCCAGCGTCCTCGTGGCCTCCGCCACGCGCCGAGGCTCGTCCGGGTCGGGCGGCAGCGGCTTGCCTTTCGGCACGCTGCAAAACCTGCACGCCCGAGTGCAAATGTTGCCCAGGATCATGAACGTGGCCGTCTTCTGCGAATAGCACTCCATCCGATTCGGGCATTTCGCATGGTCGCAGACCGTCTGAAGGCCAAGCTGCCCGATCAGCTTTGCCGTGAAGTGATTGGCGTTCCCCTTCGGCACGTTGCGCTTGAGCCAACGAGGAAGGGGAAGCGGAACGTGTGATTGCGTATCGTGTTCTGACATTTTGATGATCGTTGAAGGACAATCAAGCCCGTTTCGCGTCCTGTTAGAGCGGCTTGCAGCGGCGGATTGCCTCGACAACGAATTCGTAGGCGGTGTTCACGTCGCGCGTGCGAAGCTCGATCGGCATGTCTTGCGCGGCCTGCGGAGGCTGGGTCGTGCGCGACGACAGCCTGTAGTGGAGCAACGGCACGCCATCAACTAGCGAAGAGTGGTCTTTGAAGTCGATCGTCGCCGTCATGTGTGCGCGGTTTCCATACCCATCCGAATAGTCGAGCCAAAGTTCCGTCTCGTTGGGCAAGACCTTGGTCGCGAAAAGCTTTGGACCAGCAATGCCAGCCCGCAGCGCATCCAAGAACGTCAGCATCATCGATCCTATCGCAACCTGAATCTTCGAGTCCGAACGGGTCATTCGACGGTAGTCGGCATCGAATCGGGGTGCGTTCAAATACTTGTTGCTGTCGATGATCTCCATGTCGTCTGCCAATCCGCTGGGCAACAAGGTCGACAGGGCCGTTTACGGTCCTTTCCGCGAAGCGGTTTCGGCCCGGCGTTTACGCCGGGTTGGGCGCCGCACACGCGAACCGCTGCCAGCCCGATTCATCGGGCTCCTCCGTCCCGCGTGCAGCAGGAGCCGCGCAAAACGCGGCTGACAACTTACCACCCGTACCCCAGCATAACCCGGGGCAAACGCCGGGCCTAGTACCACTGAAGCGGGCAACGCCCGTGAACGGGCGTGGGGCGATCGATACTTGGCGATGGCTCGAAGGAACGCAGGTCACACACCCCCGCTGTGCCCTTCGTTTAGCGGTCGCCGGCACGGCGACCTGGAGTGTCGCGCAGCAGCGGATGCCCAGTGTAGAGGTGGTAGCGGTCGCAGCCAAACGAATTGGCCAAGCGACGGACCAACGCGGCGCGGATGGCCGTCATTCGCACGGGGCCGCACCGCTCGGCAACGAGGGAACTCATCGACAAAGGAAATAAAGACGGCCTCCACCTGCCGGTACGGCCCGTCTGCTTAGCACAAATCGCGACCGTCCCCGTTTCCGCTTGAACGAGCCGAAGTAGTCCCGTCGGGGGACAAACGTTTAGATAGGCTCCGTAGTAGGTGACCCAATGGCGGACGGCCACGCCGAGCGCGGCCAGTTGCCCGGTGCGGCCCCAGATGCCCGAAAAGCCGCGACCGCTGCTCGCCCCCGTCTCAGCCGTCGGTTGCGGCTCTGTGGTGACCGGCACACGCACATCCTCCAGCGTCTCGACGATCGCCCGTCGAAGCCGATCAAGAAACCCGCCGACCGTAAGCCCATGCCAACGCAGCGGAACGATGGGATATACTGCTAATTGGCCGGGACAGTGGACCAAGCAGCCGCCGCCACGGTTGACCCAGCGGACCTCGACTTGGCCGCTTCGGACCAACCCGCTGTGCATGGCGACATCGCCGGGCGAGCCGCCGCGGCCCAGGGTAATGATTGGCCGATGCTCGCACAGCAAGAGCGTCACTTGCCCGTCATCGCGATCCCGGGCGTGCTCGACCAATCGTCGTTGCAGAGCCAATACCCGATCAAAATCGACCTGGCCCAGAAGGAACGCCTCCAGGGCGGGCGCGGCCGATTCGAGTTTTGGCAGAGAGACTGGCACGGACGTAGAACTTGAGTTTGAGCGTCGGACTCGCTAAAAAGGGGGATCGTACGCGAAGAGCCGGCGGGTTGAAAGCCCACATCGAGTCTTACCCACCCTTGAGGTGGCCATCGCGTCAACTGCGAGGATCACAGTCACGAGCAAATCGTCGATGAAAAAGGGAGCGGCCGCGACCGGTCCCAACGATAAAGTCATTAGTCAGAACCGCAAGGCTCGGCACAACTACACCGTGCTCGACACGCTCGAGTGCGGCATCGTGCTGGTCGGTAGCGAGGTGAAAAGCCTGCGCACCGGCCGCGTCTCGCTGGAGGAAGCGTACGCGAAAATCAAAAATGACGAGGTTTGGCTCCTCGGCTGTGACATTGCCGAGTACTTCGAGGCGAACCAGTTCAACCACAATCCCCGTCGGCCGCGGAAGTTGTTGATGCACCGCCGCGAGGTGAAGCGGTTCGCCCACCGGGCATACGAGAAGGGGCTGACGCTCGTCCCTCTCGAAATGCATTTCAAGCGGGGATTGGCCAAAGTCGTGCTTGGCATTTGCCGTGGCAAGCAGCAACACGACAAACGCGACGCCATGAAGCGGGCCGAGGCCCAACGCGACATCCAACGACAGTTGCACCGCAGGAGGTAGAGACCGCTCCCCACGTGGCACACATCACGCTTCGCGTGACCGTGAACCAAAGACCCGCCAGCCTCGTACTGACAATCGTACGCAACTGTGTGATACTATTGATTCATTGCAGCCCAGGCCGGGCTGATCCACCCCGCAACGCCCCATGTTGCCCTCTTTGCGAGGGAGAGACTTTCCCGCACGATGTTGCTTCTAAAGGACGTCAAAAAATCGTTCCGGCAGCCGGATGGCACGGCGTTGCCGGTGTTGGATATTCCCGAGTTTCGCGTGGCGGCCGGCGAACAGATGGTGATGGTCGGCCGAAGCGGCTGCGGCAAAACCACGCTGCTGCATATCATCGCCGGCATCGGTCGCCCCGACTCCGGCAAGGTGCGGCTCGACGACTGGGACCTTACGCTGCTGCCCGAGGCCGAGCGAGATCGCTTTCGAGCGGAGCGGATCGGATACGTTTTCCAGACGTTCAACCTGTTGGCCGGCTTCACTGCCCTGGAAAACGTCCTCGTCGCCATGCGGTTCGCCCGCGGGCGGCCCGATAAGGCCCGGGCTCGAAATCTGCTCAACCGCGTGGGACTGAGCCATCGCATCACCCATCGGCCCGCCCAACTTTCCGTCGGCGAGCAACAGCGGGTGGCGGTGGCCCGGGCGCTGGCCAACAAGCCGCAATTGCTGCTGGCGGACGAGCCGACGGCCAACGTCGACGCCGGACATCAGCAGCAAATCCTTGACCTCATCCGCGAGACCTGCCGCGAGGAGAACGTGGCGCTGATTATGGTCACCCACTCGAACGACGTCGCCGTGCAGTTCCCGCGCATGGACCACCTCGAGGATATCAACCATGTCGCCGTCGGTGCGGCTATCGGCTGATCGGTTGATGCGCAGGCAGCCCTACTCGGCCTCCAGTTCCAATCCCCCTAATCCCCAATCCATAATCCCCGAGTCATGAGTCTCTGGAAAGTCGCTTGGCGAAGTATTCAACAGCGGGCACTGGTCTCGCTGCTCACCGTCATATCAATGGCGCTTGGCGTGGCGCTGGTCGTCGCTGTGTTGGTCGTGTATGGGGTCGTTTACCAGTCGTTCCATCGCGGTGGCGAGGGCTACGACCTGATCGTCGGCGCTAAAGGCGGCCGCGAGCAACTGGTTCTCAACACGGTCTTCTATCTGAGCCAGCCGGTTGGCAACATCCCGTACAGCCTTTACGAGGACGTGAAGGAAGGCAGCCGTTTTGGCGCCGATGTCGAGACCGCCATTCCCGTCTGCATGGGCCACACCTATCAAGGATTTCGCGTTGTGGGAACCGTGCCCGAAATGTTCACGGAGTTGAAGTACCGCAACAACGAAAGATACCAATTCGCCAAAGGCCGGAACTTCAAAGCCGATCAGCCATTCGAAGCCGTCCTCGGCGCGGCGGCCGCTTCTCGGACGCAGCTACAGATCGGCGAGGCCGTCAGAAACATCGCCGGCGGAAGCCACACGGATCGTGCCGAGTTCAAGGTCGTCGGCATCCTCGCTCCGACGGGAACGCCTGTCGATCACGCGGTGTACGTCAACATGCGCGGCTTCCAGGAAATCCATCACGGAGCAGCCGCCGCGGAACATGCTGAGCGGGCCGACCACGACGAGGGCGGCAAACACGACGAAAAAGCCAAGCACGATGAGCATGGCGACCACGATCACGGCAACGAAATCACCGCCATGCTGGTGTGCATTTATCCCGACCGCGCCAATGCCGGACGAACCGACGTTGTTGCACGCATGGTCAACGATAGCCGGGTGGCTCAAGCTGTCGTGCCCGCACGCGTCATCGCTGACATGTTTGAAGGCGTGGTGGGCAAGCTGCAATGGGTGCTGCTTGGCATGGCGGTGGTCACCGTCGTCGAGGCCGGCATCGGCATCATGGTTAGCATCTACAACTCGATGAGCGACCGCCGCCACGAAATCGCCGTGATGCGGGCGCTGGGCGCGAGCCGCTTTACCGTGATGATGGTCATTTTAATGGAGTCGATCCTGCTGGCGCTCATGGGCGGGGCCATCGGCCTGCTGCTCGGCCACGGCGTCATTTGGGCCTGCAGCCCGCTGATCGCGGAGTGGACCGGTGTCGTCGTCGATATGCTCCAATTCCAGTTGATGGAGCTTGTGTTGATTCCCGGCTTGGTTGTGCTGGCGTCGGCCGTGGGCTATCTGCCTGCTGTGGCGGCCTATCGCACCGATGTGGCCAAGTCGTTGATCACAACACCGTAGCAGCGTGGGCAGCGTGCCGAGTGCCGTCACCGCTTGCGGCCCGGCGGCTTCGTGAGCGATAATTCCTTCAGAGGCTTTCGGTTTCCATGTCGCTTCCAATCGATCTCAACAGTCGACCCGGCCCGGCCAAACCGGCGGCGAGCTATCGTGCGCTCGCTCCGCGAGCACTGGTGTCGCTCGTCCTAGGCGTGCTTTCCGCGGCGACCTTTGCGGCCACAAGTCTCGCAGCTTGGTCCTGGCTGGCGTTGATACCGATCGCAGGCCTCGTCGTTGGCTGGCGGGCGTTGGTGCAAATCCGCAACGCCCCCGAGGACTGGACCGGCCGTGGGTTGGCATGGTTCGGCATTGGCGTTTCCGTGTTTCTCTGGGTTGCCGGCACGGCTTGGGCCACCTGGTCGTCGATCTACGCCGACAGCTTCCCCGGCTACGCGCCGATCGCGTACGAGATGCTTCAGCCAGACCCCATGAAGCCGACGGAGCCGGTTCCACAATCGGCCCTGGACATGCATGACAAGAAGGTCTCGATGAAAGGGTACATGATGCCGTCGCGTCGCCAGACGGGCATCAAGGAATTCATCCTTTCGCCAACCAATGGCGAGTGCCAGTTCTGCACGCCCAACCCGAAGCGAACAGAGAAAGTGCGCGTGGTGCTCGAGGGCGATCTCGAAACCACCTACACAACCCACCTGGTAAAGGTGGCCGGTCGCTTCCGAGTCGAACCGGACAACCCCAACGGCGTCCCCTATTCGCTGGAAGCCGATAAGCTCCGCTGAGGCCGCTTGGCCGGCTGTGACTCGGTCCCTCGTATCCAGCATCGCCTGGTTGCACACGCTATCTGTGTGGCATGGCGGGGACGGTCGGCGTTTTAGGCGCCAACGCTCGCAAGAGGGGCGCGACCCAAGCGTCACGCTTGCTGTCGTAGAGGGCGAAGTTTCCTTCGAACTGCCACCAGGCCCAACTCCAGCCGAGATCCTCTGCCTGCTTCGCCACGCAGGCGGCCCAGCGCGCTCGTGACGGCAAGTCGCCATTCTCCAGGGCGCCGAACTCGCCCAGGAACATCGGCCGACGATGTTGCTTCGCCCAGGCATCGGCCCGCTCGAAATCCGTTCGCACCGCCCGACGCTGTTCTGCCGTTCCTTCCCAGGTGACACCGCTCGTGTTCTTCATGATGGTCCACGCCGCGCCCTGATGCGTGAACGCGAATGGGTTGTAGTAATGAACCGTCGCAATCAGAAGTTCATCCTCTTCCGGCAAATCGAGCTTCGACAAGGCGTCGATCGAGTTCCACGAGCCGGGCCCGACGATGACCGTTCGTCTCGGGTTTGACGCCCGAACAATGCGGAGTGTCTCTCGCGAGAGCGCGTTCCAAAGCTCGGGCGTTAACTTGCCGTTCGGCTCGTTAAGCAACTCAAACAGCACGTCGTCGGGCAACTTCTGGCAATGCTGGGCAATCTGCCGCCAAGCGGCCAGCAGCCGGACGCGGTTGGCCGTTGGGTCCTCAGCCATCGTCTCGTACTCGTGGAGATCGAGAATTACCATCAGGCCGGCACCCCTCGCGTTGCTGATGGCCCAGTCGAGCGTGTCGAACCACGTAGCCGCGATGTCGTTGTTGGGGCTTAGCCGACCATCGCGAAAAGGATACAGGTTGATGCGGACATGGCCGAAACCGGCGTTCTTGATCAGTCGAAAGTAGCGATCCTGGAATCGCGCCTGATCGCGGTTCTGCCAAATCGGGTCGTACCCGAGAACGTTCACCCCGTGGCCAAGACGGCGGTTTTGTTCGAACGCGTGTTGCCTCGGCGTGGCCGATTTGTCCGAAGCGTGCGCGGCCGGAGCGAACAAGGCGATCACCCCCATCAGCATCGTTAGGCGATTACTCAGCATAATTGTCCGTCTGTCTGATGGCGATACTGATTAGCAGACGCCGTCTTTCGGCGTCGGCGCCTCCGGATAAAAGCCGAGGTTCTTGAACGTCACGGCTGCCTTTTCCGCCGCTTTCAGCGCCTGCAGCACGATTGGATCCTCCGAGTCGCCTTGAAGATCCAGCAGGAAAGCGAAGGTCCCCGGTTTCGTGCGAATCGGCCGCGATTCGATGCGTGTCAGATTGATGTTGTTCTCGGCAAAGATGCGAAGCACATCCGACAAGGCGCCGACGCGATGCTCGGTTGAAAACGCGATCGTGCACTTGTTGGCCGGCTCGGTCGTCGTATGCGTCGAGAGAAAGACGAAGCGAGTGGCGTTTTCCGGGTGGTCTTCAATGTTCTCTTTGATGACCTCCAGCCCATAAAGCTCGGCTGCCAGTCGGCTGGCAATCACGCCGACCGATCGCTGCTGTTCGTGCGCCAGCCAGCGAGCTGCGCCGGCCGTGTTGTAGAAGGGATGCGGCTCCAGCTTGTTGCACGCCAAGAACGCTCGGCACTGTCCCAGCGCCTGCGGGTGCGAGTAGACCGATCGAAGCTCTTGAAGCTCGACGCCTGGCACCGCGAGCAGATGGTGATGGACCGGAATCACCGCCTCAGCGACGATCTTCAGGTCCGCTTCCACCAGCAGATCGCTCACTTCCGCGACCGAGCCTTCCAGCGAATTCTCGACCGGCACCACGCCATATTCCAATTCGTGGTTCGCGACGCAGGAGAAGACGTCCTGGAAGTCGGCGCAAGGGATTGGCACCATGCCGTGCCCAAACCTCTGAACGGCCATTTCCGCCCAGGACCCATGTTCGCCCCCAAAGCCGACTAGCTTCAAATGCTTCCGCTGAAGTTCCTTGCTTTCGGCCAGAATGGATTGGTAGAGTCGCAGCAAAAATGCCTTGTCCAGCAGCGGGGAGCAGTGTGCGGTCACGTTGTCGAGGATACTTTGCTCTCGCGCCAGATCTTGAACGTCCGTCTTATGCTTCTCCGCCTGAAGCACGTACTCCATGCGTCGTCGCAGCAGCGCGAGCACCTGTCGGTCGACTTGGTCGATGGCGTTGCGTATTTCCGTCAGGTTCATGATCGCCTCACCCCGGTTTTTGCCCCGCTCACGCGGCAGCAGCGGCGTTTGTCGGACCAAACCGATGATCACAGCAGTCCTTCGGCACGCCCCCTGCCCTTTCGTCTATCGGCAGACTCCTGCGACTTGCGAGACACCATGGGTGTCGAACGCTTCGGCAACTACGGGTGACGCCGTGGCCTGACGTACCTCGGTCGGGCTTTCAACCGGCGCAAGCATGTCTGCGGAGGTATTGGGTGTTGATCCAATTGCTCGTTCGCCGACGCGGCAGTCATAACGGATGCCACGATTGTGACGCCTTCACGCCACAGGGTCAATCGACCACAACGCCGAGCAGATCCAGTGGCGTTGCCGCCAATGCCCGGGCGCCAGCGGCGGTGAGTTCCTCGGCGGTGCGGAATCCCCATAAGGCGCCGACCGGGTACATGCCGGCGGCGACTGCCGTTTGCATGTCGGTGTTCGTATCGCCAAGGTAGAGAACTTCGCTGGGGGCAACGCCGAGCCGGCGCGCAATCTCCTTCGCGCCGGTCGGGTCAGGCTTTTTCGGCAGCGAAGGTCCAGCGCCCACGACCGCCGCGAACGGCCAGCCGGGCAGCAGTTGGCTGACGCAAAGCCTGGTAAACTCCGCCGGCTTGTTCGAGAGTACTGCCATCGGAACGCCGCGCTCCGTGAGCGCGTCGAGCAACTCGGGAATGCCCGGGTACGGCCGCGTCGCGGCGGCCCAACGTTCGCCATACTCCTTGCGCATCCGCCGCCCGCACTCAATTAGCGTAGCCGCGTCGTGACGATCCGTAGGCACCACGCGCTCAATGAGCTTTTCGACGCCGTCGCCGACAAAGTATCTGTAGGCTTCCCGCGGATGCTCGGCGAAGCCCAAGCTTCGCAGGGCAAGGTTCGTCGAGTCCGCCAAATCGGTCAGCGTATCGAGCAGCGTGCCGTCCAAATCAAACAAAACCGCGTTGTACGTCATCGAATATGCGTCCTTGTCGCAGCAAAGTATGCGTCGTTGTCGTAGGGTGGGTCAGTTTGTTGTAGGCTGGGTCGAGCGCAGCGAGCCCCACCATGAACTCTCGTTGGGCCTCCTGCGCTCGACCCACCCATGCGTTTACCGCAAGTCCGTAGTCGTCGCGTCACTTGTCTGCCGACAGAAGTCTCTGCGTCGCCAACCACTCGAGCGACTTCGTCTGCCACGCGTCCCACATCGGCCCCTTAAAGCCATTCAATCCGTGCTGACCGTACGGCAACTCCAGGTACTCGGCCGGCACATGGTGCGCACGGAGTGCCTCGCACATCATCCGGCTGTTGTCCGGCACGACCGTCGTGTCGTCCTTGGCGTGGGCGAGGAACATTGGCGGCGTGCGGTCGGTCACTTGCCTTTCGTTCGAGAAAAGCTCGACCATCGCAGGGCTTGGGTTGGGCCCCAGCAGGCTCGCCTTTGAACCAGCGTGCGTCTTGTCGCCCATCGTTATGACCGGATACACGAGGATCGCGAAGTCGGGCCGGCAGCTCAGACGATCGATCGGATCGGTCGCTTTCGGCTCCCCCGCGTCGAAGTGCGTCGCGGCGGTCGAAGCCAGATGTCCACCGGCCGAGAAGCCGAGGATGCCAACACGCCCCGGGTCGATGCCCCACGTTTTGGCGTTTGCCCGCACGGTGCGGATCGCCCGCTGGGCGTCCAGCAGCGGCACCAGTGGCCTGCCGTTCGGCATCCGGTATTCGAGCACAACCCCGGCAATTCCGTGCCGGTTGAGCCACCGGGCAATTCCGTGTCCTTCCGGCTCCATCGACAGCGCGACATATCCCCCGCCCGGGCAAATGACCACGGCCGGCGCGCTCGTCTTCCCACGAACTGGATATACCGAAATCGCCGTATCCACCGCCTCAAACTTGCCATCGCCGACCGGCGCGCGGCCGTGCCAGAGATTGACCTTTTGCGTTTGCGACTCGGTGGTTGCCGCCAACGTGACGCTGGACGTCAAACACACTACGATCACGCCGACAAGCGGCGACGACAAAGACAGCGAGCAAACCAGACAACGAATGTAGCCCATAGTGATTTCCTGTTGCGGCTTCGGCGGGTGCGCGGTCGTCCACACTCGATCAGCGTAGGATAACCGTCCGCGGCTTCGCAGTCCATTGGGGTCGTGGAAACCGCTGACCGAAGAAGGACCTACTTCTTTGTAGTCGGCTTGGGCGTGGCACTGTCGCGGGGCTGAACTGCCGTCGCTGAGACTTCCGACGGCAGGCGGCGATAGGGCTTGCCCGACTTGTATCGTTCGAGGAGAGCCTCGCGTTGCTTTGCCTGATCGGGCGGGAATAGCCTGTGGCCCTTTTCGGCGCATTCCACTGCTTTCTTGAAATCGCCGGATTCGGCGCACGCCGCGGCAAGGGTGTCGAGGCAAATCGGGTCGTCCCAGTTGGTCAGTTCACAGGACTTTGTCGCCAACTCGATTGCTTTCTTCCCATCACGGATATTGTCGTCGGGGCACGTGGCCAGCAACCATGCTAGGTTGTTCGTGGTAGGAATGGACTTCGGATCGAGCCGCAGTGACTCGGTGAGGTCGGCTATTGCTTTGGCGTGCGCGCCCTTTGCCTCCCACGCCGCGGCGCGATACGAACAATAGCCGGCATGTTTCGGATCAAGACGTATGGCCTCGGTTAGGTCAGCGATTGCCTTGTCGTAGTCGGCTTTAGCGGCCCAGACGGCGCCGCGATTGCCATATAATGTGGCGTTGGTGGGGTCCAACCGAATGGCGCCGGAATAGTCGGCGATGGCTTTATCATGCTGGCCCTTGGCATGCCAAGCGACGCCGCGCCAGAGCCGAGCTGCCGCGTTCTCAGGATCAAGCGTAATGACTTTTGAACAGTCGTCGATAGCTTTGTCGTATTCTTGTTTCCGGTAGCGAACCGCAGCGCGGTACAGGAGCGCGCTTGCGCATTGGACCGTAACCTCGCTCAATTCACGTTTCGAGGTGGCGTCTCTTGAATAGAGCCGGATCGCCTCCAACAAATCCGTAATTGCACTGTCAATATCCTTTCTCTTCGCGAACACGCCGGCACGACGATAGTAGTCAACGGCGCGCGTAGGATCGAGCCGGATTGCTTCGGAGAAGTCCGCAATCGCCCTGTCCAGTTCACCGTTGACCGCCAACGCGTAACCTCGAGCGGCATGCATCGAGGGATCGTTGGGTTTCAGCTCGATTGCCTCCGAAAAGTCAACGATGGCTTTCTCGGGCTGCCCTTTCTGCATATAGACGCTACCACGCTGAAAACGGGACGTGACATCGCTGCGGCTCAGCCGAATCGCCTCCGAGTAATCGTCGATGGCCTTGTCCAGATCACCTTTTCTTACAAAGACCGACGCCCGGGATTGATACGCCTCCGACTCTTTCGGCTCAAGCCGAATCGCCTCTGAGAAATCGGCTGTCGCTCGATCGAATTCTTCTTTCTCGTAGTAGGCAACGCCGCGGCAACGCAGGAGCGTCACCTTTTCGTTTAGCGTCTTAGCGTGTTTCAATAAGTGCGTGGCAGTCTCAATCGCCTTGTCGCGATCGCGTCTTGTCAGCAGCGACCTCAATGCAATGATATCGTACGAAGACCTGTAATAGCGCTGATAGGAACCATTGCCCGGCGTAACCCGGGAAAGAATATTCTCGGCGCGATCGAATTGTAAGGCGATAAACCAACGGTACGGCTCGGTCGGAACGCGGTGCTGCTGGGCCCAGGGCAAAAACCGATGGATGTAAAATGCGCGCGACTTTTCTGCGGCGCGTGACTCGCATTCGATCACGTTCGAAAGAAACTCTTCCTTGGAAAGCTTGCCGGCCGTCACCAGGTCGGTGAGCCGCTTAAACGTATCGACGCCCGTGATGTTGTAGAGCTCGAAGACCGCCCTGCTCCACATTTCTTCGAACGAATGATCCTTTCCTCGACTTGATTCTGCGCCGCTTACGCGGATTCGGCCCCCGGCCTCGGACGTCGGAGACTCGTGTTCGGCGCCCCCTTCGCCCCTGGGCTCCGAGGAGTCCCACAGTATTTCCTGGTTCAGGTCCTCGCCAGCGAACTTTCGTGCCGCCCATTGATACAAGAATTCCGCCTGCGCCCCGTAACAGGCCATGGCCGGCCGGTCCTTGAGCATTTGCTCGACTTGTTTCCTGCCGCGACGAAGAGCTGCCTCGCTGGGCGACGTTTTGGCCCACGGCTCGAAGCTTGTTGCCTGATCCTTAGGGTTGAGCTGAATTGCAGTCCGAAGATCCGATAAGCCTTTGTCATAGTCTCCCTTGAGAAGCAGGATCGCCGCTCGCGCCTCGTAATAACAAGGTGACTTGCGCTCCATCGCAATGGCAGCGTCCATGTCGGCGATAGCCTGATCGTAACGCTGCCTACGCGAGAAGAGCTCTGCACGAAGTCGGTAAGAAAGAGCGTTCGGAAACAATCGGATTGTCTCCGAGTAATCGGCGATAGCCTTGTCTACGTCGCCCTTCTCTGCAAACGCGTATGCACGGCCACGATGAGCGTTGGCGTTAAGTGGGTCGAGCCGGATGGCCTCCGAATAGTCGGTGATGGCCTTGTCGCCGTTGCCCTTAAGATCCCACAAATAACCACGATAAACGTAGAGCGTTGAGTTATTGTGATCGACGTGCAGCGCGCTGCTCAAATCGGCAATGGCCTTCTCGTATTCGCCTTTTCCTGCCCAAGCGACCCCGCGACTGGCGTAGGCTCGCGATGATTTCGGATCGAGTCGCAGGGCCTCGTTGCAGTCGGCCATCGCTTGATCGCATTTCCCGTTTATTGCGAAAACGCGGGCGCGAGCGGTAATGGCCGTAACATCCTTGCTGTTCTTGGCAATAGCATCCGAGAAATGCCTCACGCTTTTGTCCAAGGCTAGAACGCTAAATGCGGGGACCCAGCCAACGCGGTCGCTGTTGACCAAAAGCAGATCACCCTTGACCTCCCAAATTGCCAACGCGTCGCCCGGCTCGGCCTTTCCCACGCGGTGGCCGCCCATCTGCAGCTCTGTGCTTTTCACAGCTACCACCATGTCGCCGGGCTTGTAGGGCACCGACTCAGCCGACGCCATCTTTACGGTCGCAACAAGCACGCAAACGGTGGAAAGCAGCACCCGAGACATCTTGCGCCTCCGTTCGGCAACTAATTGGCAAAACCGTGAGATGTTGCGGTAAGATAGCAAACGTTGCCGAGTAGGGTCAAGCAGGACGCTGACGTTACACCACCAGCGTGCCGGCCTCCGGATGGTCGAGGCACAGGAGCATCGCAAGATAGTCGCGGAGATTGCGGGTGAGCAGGAAGTGCTGGAGCACAAAGTCGTGGCCCAATTGCCCCATCCGCTGACGTTTGTCGGCATAGCGAAGCAGGTAGTGGACCCGGTACGCAGCGCCGGCCGGCGAATGGACCAGAAAACCGGTGTGATAATCGTGAACCTGCTGCGTGATTCCGCCGCAGGCGCCGCCGACAACCGGCTTGCCTTTCCAAAGAGCCTCGGTGACCGTTAAACCAAAACCCTCCTTGAGCGACTTTTGCAGCACAATCGTCGCGGATCGCTGCAACGCGTTGATCGCGCGGTGCGAGTCTGGCGGCAGCAGCAGAACCCTCAAGTCCGCGTCGCCGCCTGCGCGATCTTGCACTTCGCGAAGCACTTCCGCCCCTTCCGGATCGTCATCGGCCGGACCGCCGACCAACGCCAATTGCATTGTCGGGTAGTAGGGCTTCAACAGATGATACGCCTCGATCACGCCTAGCGGGTCCTTGAACCGGTCGAACCGCGATACCTGCAACAGCAGTGGCCGGTCCGGATCGATCCCAAACCGAGCCAAAGTCTCGAGCCGTTCCGCCTCTGGCATGGCGCAGTTCTTTTCCGACAAAGGGTCGATCGCTGGCATGATCAGAAACATAGGAACGCCCATCGGTCGCGCGAACGCGGCGAGAGAAAAGATTGCCGCGCGATAGCGTGACATCGCCGTTTCCAGGTATTTCCAGACGCCCCGGTCGGGGCGCGACGCGTCAATGTGACACCGCCAAATCCAGCGACCCACCTGGTCCGGCGGGGTGAACTCGGGCAGATAAATCGGCTGCGGATCGTGGACGAAGACGATGTCCGCTTCAAGGTTCAGCCGCGAGGCATTCTCCCGGTTCACCTCGTAGTGCAAATCGAAGTCGCTTTTTCGCAGCGACACTGGCAGGCCCTGCAAGGCGTTGTGGAACGCCTTCGTGACGCGGTAGAACTCCGGCGGCCCATTAATCACCTCCCACCGCGCGTCGATGCCCAACTCCGTCATCAGCGGAACCATCCAACCGAGAATCTCGGCCACGCCGCCGCCAGTTCGGGTCGAGTTGACATGCACGATCCGCTTCCCCGCCAGCCGTTCCGCCAGCCGGCGCAACCGCTCGACTTCCTGATGTCCGACGACCTCTTCGTAGCGATCCAAAAGTCTCATGCGACGCTCCTTGGCACCGGCGGGGCGCCGGCGACGTAGCGTCGGAACGCCTCGATTAGCGCTTCGCGGAGTTGGCTCAGGTTGAGAAAGTAGAAGTCGATCGCACGGAGCGCCGAGATCAACCCTGGGTCGGCGCCGAGCTGTTCCAGCCAAGCCGAAAAGTCGTCGGAGCGGCCCTCAGTCCGCCGCCGCGCCTCGTGGACATGATAGAACAGCGACCGCATGGACATCTGTTCGATGGCGTCCAACAGTGCCGATGGGGTGTTGAGTCGCTCCTCCGTGTCATAGGCGATTAACCGCGACTCGATCAGATGCAACTCCAGGCCGGGACGACACCAGCGGACGTGGTCCAATCCCCAGAGCCTCCCTTCGATGGTGTTCACCAACATCGCGCGCAGCGGACCGCTCGAATATTGGCGGTACGGGTCAATCAACCCCAACTCTTCCGCCGCGACGTTGTCGCCGAGCGCTGTCCAGCACCAGCGGGCGAAATCGTTGGGAAACTCGTACAACTCGAAATGGTCCGCGACGGCGCATCGCATCATGTGATGCTCGATCACCGCTTCCGGCGCCGTGCGGATCGCCTCCAGCAGTTCGCGCAAGTTCGAGCACGTCCGACCGGTCGCCAGACGCACCAAGCTGCAATCCATCACGCAAAACGGTTCTGTTTCGTCCATCCGAATCGCCTTTCCAAGCTGCGAGTCGAAGGCCCTGCCACGCTCACGCCAAAGCGCCGACTGTTTCCCTTGGTTCCTATAATTTTACGGGCTTGGCAAGGGGCATCGGGGGAAAGGCATGCCACACCGCATCGTTCAACGGCCCGTCGGGGCAACGCGGCAGCCGGATGGAAGCGTGCTTTGGCGCGTTTGGACGCCCAAGGCGTCGGCCGTCTCGCTCGTGATTGAAGACGACAACGACCGCCGCGAATTCGCGATGTCCCCGGAGAACGATGGGCATTTCGTTCACCGCGCGACCGTCAATGCGGTTGAGACCCTGCGCTATGGCTACCGGCCCGGTGGCGACCGGGCGTATCCTGATCCGGCCTCCCGTTGGCAGCCGGACGGTGTGCATGCCCCCTCGGCGCTCTTCTTTCCCGAATCGTATTCCTGGGTGGATGCGAGCTGGACAGGAGTCGCGAGGGAAGACTTGGTTATCTACGAGTTGCACGTCGGTACATTCACGCCGGAAGGGACCTTTGCCGCCATCATTCCGAGGTTGCCCGAGCTGAAGCGGCTTGGCGTGACCGCGATCGAGCTGATGCCGGTCGCCCAGTTTCCTGGCGACCGTGGCTGGGGCTACGACGGCGCTTATCCCTACGCCGCCCAGCAGAGCTACGGCGGCCCGCAGGCCTTGCAGCAACTTATCGATGCCGCACACGCCGTCGGCTTGGGGGTAATCCTCGATGTCGTCTACAACCACTTTGGCCCCGAAGGGAACTACTCCGAGCAGTTCGGCCCGTATTTCACCGACCGCTATCGCACGCCGTGGGGTAGAGCGATCAACTTCGACGGTCCTTACTGCGACCCGGTGCGGCGGTTCTTCATCGACAACGCTTGCTATTGGGTGCGCGACTTCCATCTCGACGGCCTGCGGCTCGATGCTGTCCAGACAATCTACGATTTCAGCCCACGCCACATTCTGGCCGACATCCAAGCCGCGGTGCAATGCGTGGCCCGGGAGCAGCAACGAACAGTTGTGGTCATCGCCGAAACCGACCAGAACGACGTCCGTCTGGTGCAACCCATCGGACGCGGCGGTTACGCCTTGGATGGCGTTTGGGCGGACGATTTTCATCATAGCATCCACGCCTTGCTAACCGGCGAGCGCGACGGATACTACGAGGATTACGGACGCCCCGAGCAGTTGGCCAAGGCGTCGCGAGACGTCTTCGTCTACGATGGCGTCTATAGCTCCCATCGCCACCGGCGGCACGGTACCCGGGTCGGCCGCGCGGACCGGTCGCATTTCGTCGTCTGCACGCAGAACCACGATCAGATCGGAAACCGCGCACGCGGGGATCGCCTCGCCTCGCTCGTTCCACCGCCGGCCGAGCGTTTGGCTTTCGGCCTGATGCTTTTGTCGCCGTGCGTGCCTCTGCTGTTCATGGGCGAGGAGTACGGCGAGCGGCGGCCATTTCCCTTCTTTTGCTCCTTCGGCGATCCCGAATTGGTCGACGCGGTTCGCCGCGGGCGGCTCGAAGAGTTCGCCGCACTCCGCTTCCGTTGGAGCGTGGAAATTCCCGATCCGCAGTCGGCCGAGACGTTTGCCAGCGCGAAGATCGTCTGGTCCTGGCCCGACGGCTCGTCCCAGGCTGCCCGGCGACGCCTCACCGCGGACCTCCTGGCCGCGCGACGGCAATGGCCGGCCCTTCAGAACCGCGACCGAGCCAGTGCTCGTCTGCTCGGCAACGATCAACAGCGCAAAACGCCAGTCCTCTTGGTCGCACGCGGCGGCGTCGATGGTCTTGTCGTTGTCGCCAACTTGTCGGCCGAGGTCGGCGATGTGCCGATCAGCGATCGCGAGCTTTTGCTCAGCACCGAGGACGCTCGCTACGGCGGAAGCCGCGGCGAGACGGACTCGTGGAATAGATTGCTTCCCCACGAACTGCTCGTCTTCGGACACCGCGGCAACGATCCGAAAGGGCCACCATGGACGCGCCAGAATTGGCCGAACAGCTAGCCAATACCCTCGCAAGCCGGAGCGCGCGGCCGCTGACAGCGACCTATCGCCTACAATTTCAACCGGAACATCTGACCTTTAACGATGCGACAGCGCTGACTCCGTACCTCCAATCGCTCGGCGTCAGCCACCTGTACGCCTCGCCCTGCCGCAAGGCCCGATCCGGCGGCTCGAACGCGTACGCGATTGTCGACTACGGACAACTTGATCCGCAACTTGGTCGCGAAGAAGACTATCGAGCGATGGTCGACGCCCTCCATGCTTCAGGCCTGGGCCAGCTCATGGACATCGTGCCGAATCACATGAGCGCCACCCCAGGCGAGAATCCGTGGTGGAGCGATGTCCTAGAAAACGGCCCTAGCGCGCCGCACGCCTCTTACTTCGACATCGACTGGCGGCCGGTGAAGGAGGAACTGCGAAATCGTATCTTGCTGCCAATTCTCGGGAACCAGTACGGGCAGGTCCTCGAAGCAGGCGAACTAAAACTGGAATACCGTCACGGGGCGTTCTTCGTGCGATATTTCAAGACGCTCCTACCCCTCGAGCCGCGGACCTACCGCACGATCCTCGCCCGCAAGCTCGATGAGCTAAAGGGGACGCGTCCCGCAGATTGCGAGGACGTGCGGGAACTCGAAAGCATCCTGACGGCGCTGGAGCATCTGCCGCCGCCGACCCGAACCGATCCGGCCAGCGTCGCCGAACGTCAGCGTGAAAAGGAGGTCGTCAAGGTCCGGCTTCGGAAGCTCGTTGAGCAAACGGCGGCGATCGCGGAGTTCATCGAGCGAAACTTGCAGGAATTGAATGGCTTGCCCGACGACCCGCACAGCTTCGACGCCCTCAACGAGCTGCTCGACGCCCAGGTCTATCGGCTCTGTCACTGGAAGGCGGCCGACGACGAGATCAACTACCGCCGCTTCTTCGACATCAATGACCTGGCGGCCGTCTGCACCGAGGCCCCCCAGGTGTTCACCGAAAGCCATCAGATCATTTTCGACCTGCTCGTCCGCGATGCCGTCGATGGCCTGCGCGTGGACCACATTGATGGCCTCTACGATCCCCTCGAATATCTCCGGCGGCTCCAGCAGGGCTACGCGCTCGCCCTCGGCAAAGCAGCATACGACAAACACCTTCGAGGGCTGGACGCTTCCGTACCCGGTGACGGGAGCGACACGTCAGATGTCGGAGGTCAGGGGGCAAATGCGGCGTGGAGCGAAGTGGAACCGGCCCTTCTGCAAAAGATTGCGACGATGCTCCCCGACCGCTGCCGGCGCCCACTCTATGTCGTTGCGGAAAAAATCCTTGGCCGAGACGAGCCGCTTCCCGAACACTGGCCGTTGGACGGCACCACCGGCTACGATTTCCTCAACCTGCTCAATGGGCTATTTGTGGACCGCGAGGGCTTCGACGCATTGACTACAATCTACTGCCGTTTCACCGGTCAACGCCCAGACTTCCGCGAGGTGGCGCAGGAGTCGAAGACGTTGATCCTCAAAACCTCCATGGCCAGCAACCTGCAAATGTTGGCCCAACAACTCAACCGCCTTTCGAGCCGGCGGCGGCGGTCTCGCGACTTCACGCTGAACTCGCTCCGCACGGCGCTGCGAGAGATTATCGCGTGCTTTCCCGTCTACCGCACTTACATCCGCCGTGGAGAAGTCTCTGACCGCGATCGGCAGGTCGTAAGCCGTGCGGTCGCCCAGGCGAAGCGCCGCAATCCAGCCACCAATGGGGCCGTGTTCGATTTCATTCGCGACATACTGCTGCTGCAGTCGGGCGAAGAGACCGACGAGGCCGGACGCCGCGAGGCCGAGTTGTTCGTCGGCCGGTTCCAGCAACTCACGAGCCCGGTGCTCGCCAAAGGAATTGAGGACACGGCCTTCTATCGCTGGTTTCCGCTAGCGTCGCTCAGCGAGGTCGGCGGGGAGCCCGCCCGCGGCGTCACCGACCTCGATGAATTCCATCGCCGCAACGCTCAGCGGCAACAACAGTGGCCCCGCTCGCTCCTGGCCTCGACGACCCACGACACGAAACGCAGTGAGGACGTCAGGGCGAGGCTCAATGTGCTGTCGGAAATCCCCGTTCAATGGCGCGCGGCCGTCAACCGTTGGGCCCGCCTCAATCGCCGACACCGCGCCGAGGTCGATGGCGAGCCGGCCCCAAGCCGCAACGATGAATACCTCTTCTATCAGTCCCTCCTTGGCATCTGGCCTCTGGAAAAGCCGGATGCGGTAGCTCATGACCAAATAACCCAGCGAATGCAGCAGTACATGGAAAAGGCCGTCCACGAGGCAAAGGTCCACACCAGTTGGATCAATCCAAACGCGGACTACGAAGCGGCCGTCCGCGCGTTCGTCACCGCCGCGCTCGACGCGAGTCCCAGGAACCGCTTCCTCGCCGACTTCCAGGATTTGCATGGGCAAATCGCTAACTGGGGACTCTATGCCGCTCTATCCCAAACGCTGTTGAAGCTCACCGCGCCAGGCGTGCCCGACCTGTACCAGGGCCAGGAACTGTGGGACTTCAGCTTGGTCGACCCCGATAACCGCCGGCCGGTCGACTTCCCACTTCGGCGCGAGTTGCTCACGCGACTGGAGCAGCAGGCGTCCGACGGCGACGCATTGCGGGCGGTGGCCGGCGAGTTGGCCCGCAATCCGCGCGACCCTCGCACCAAGTTGTTCCTCGTCTGGCGAACGCTGCAATTTCGCCGGCGGCACATCGAGCTTTTCCAGGCTGGCGATTACGTCCCGCTGGCCGCCCAAGGCGCTAACGCCGAGAACGTGTGCGCCTTCGCTCGTCGGCTGGCAGCATCGTCGGCGTCTAGTCCGTCAATGGTGATCGTTGTCGCGCCGCGTTGGTTCGCGAAGCTGACGCCGCTGGCCCTCGACGCACGAACCGCGCGGCCACCGTTGGGCCATGATGTCTGGGGCGACACCCGCCTGCTGCTTGAACCGCTGCCGTCGGCCATATGGAATAATGTGCTGACCGGCGAGGGCCACTCCCCGCAGGAAGGTTGCCTGCGGATCGGCGACGTGCTTGCGGAGTTTCCCGTAGGACTGCTGATGAACGTCGTATCGGAATAACTTCTTGACGGACGCGGCTTTAAGCGATTGTCTAATACGCCGCGCTAAAACCGCTCGCCCTTCTGGGGACTGCGTCCCCCGACCAGTCCTGCCGCTTCCGAAGTTTTTTCCCGACCGACCGGCATATTACCGACCTATTACACAACGCATACACAGTGGACACTGCCGTCGGGGCGAAAACATTTATAATTACACGAACGAAAATGCGACAAAATGCCCGCCTTTGGAGTCCCTACCTGTGACCAAACGCCAACAACTGCACGTTGAACCCTCCCACGTTCCGGCCCGCGTCCATCCCGCCGGCTCGGAAGCTCGCGTACTGCTGACCAGCGTCTTTGGTCCGTATGGTCAAGACGACGAATACGGCAGCCGTCGCATGAATCCGATGGAGCTTTACCACAACCAGGTGACGCGGACGCAGGGAGCGTTTTCGCTGCGGATGTTCCATCGAAGTTGGGGCCTGATGATGATCCAAGCGAACATCGACGCCCCTTGCACCCTGTTGGACTTCCCCACACTCGATCGATTCATCGAAGAACTCCGCACTCGGCAATATGACGTGATCGGCATCTCGTCGATCATTCCGAACGTCTACAAAGTGCAGAAGATGTGCCAACTGATTCGGCAGTATCAACCGAACGCCGAGATTGTCATCGGTGGCCACATCGCCAACGTTCCAGACCTGGCAAAGCGAATCGACGCCGATCATATCGTTCGCGGTGAGGGCGTCCGCTGGTTCCGCCGCTTCCTCGGTGAAGACGAAACTCGAGTTGTTCGTCACCCCGTCATCACTTCGGGCATCGGCACTCGCAACGTCGGCGTCACCTTGCGTGAGCGCCGTGGCGACGTCGCCGCCACGATCATCCCGTCGGTGGGCTGCCCCATGGGCTGCAACTTCTGCTCCACCTCCGCCATGTTCGGCGGAAAGGGCAAATGGGTCGACTTCTACCGCACCGGCGACGAGCTGTTCGACGTCATGTGCCAGGTTGAACGCGAGCTGGGCGTCTCGTCCTTCTTCATGATGGACGAGAACTTCCTTTTCCATCGCAAACGGGCGTTGCGGCTTCTGGAACTGATCGAAAAGAACGACAAAGCCTGGGCGCTCTACGTCTTTACTTCCGCCAACGTGCTCCGCTCCTACGCAATCGACCAATTGGTCCGCTTGGGCATCTCTTGGGTGTGGATGGGCATCGAAGGCCGCAATAGCCAATATACGAAACTCTCGGGCATCGACACGTTCGCCCTCGTCCGTGAACTCCAATCGCACGGCATCCGCGTCCTGGGCTCGACGATCATCGGGCTGGAAAATCACACGCCGGACAACATCGACGAGGCCATTGAATACGCCACCCGTCACGACACGGACTTCCATCAGTTCATGCTCTACACGCCCATCCCAGGCACGCCGCTCCACGCGGAGTTGACCGCGAAGGGCCTGATGAAGGATGAGAGCGAATTCCACGCCAGTGACATTCACGGCCAACTGAAATTGAACTACCGTCACCCGGCCCTCAATGACCAGCAGACGGCCGAGCTCATGGTCCGCGCCTTCAATCGCGACTTCGAGGTCAACGGCCCCAGTACCACGCGAATCGTTCGCACCACGTTGGCCGGCTATCGTCGCTACAAGAATCATCCCGACCAGCGCGTCCGCCGCCGTTTCGTCTGGGAGGCCCGCGAGCTGGCCACTTCGTTCTCGGCCGTGGTTGCCGCCGCCCGCCTTTATTATCGAGACAAGCCGGTGATGTACGCCAAGATGACAGCGCTCTTGCGCGAACTGAACGCCGAGTTCGGCTGGAAGTCGCGGCTCTCGGCCGCTATCGGCGGTCGCTGGCTGCTGCGAAAGATCCGCAAGGAAGAGAAGCGTTTGGCAGCCGGCTTCGGTTACGAACCGCCGACATTCTACGAGCGGAACGCCGCAGTGACCGACAGGCCCGAGGTCCCGGTGTGCCATTTCGCCACGCCGACCGTCGTCCCTCCGCCGCTTCCCAGCGGCATCGTGATGCCAAGCCTTCCGGTCCGCGAGAGCGAATTGGCCGGGGTCTGATCACCTCGCTTGGGCGAACTGAAATCGAGCAGTTCCGGTAGCCCGACACCCTTCGGCGCCGTCAGGATGTTCACCGATTTTCAGCGAAAACGGTGCGTCCAAGAATCGCGCCGCAGATGAGACGCCAGTACCGCTCCCGTCCCAAAATCGGTTCGGCCGACCTCCGATCCCTTTGGGGTCCTGAAAACGTGTTCCCTTTTCAGGTTCCATAAGGTGCGCATCCTGGAGCACGCTAGCGTCGCCGAGACGTTGGCTGCGCGGTGGGGCTTTCGTCGCTACCTGCCAAGACGATCGTGCCATCATGGGGGTCCCCCAACGGGCATTGCCGGCGACACCCCGGAAATGGCACCGTGGCGTGCCTCCCAGGAGGTGCCTCCGCGACCCGGCGGCGAACCCAGACTATGCGACATTTTCGCGGCCGCCCCTCTTAAGTCGCATGGGGCGATCTTTCCGACTGTGAAACAATGTAGCCTTGTGCGGCAAGACAACAACATGCCGTCCAATCAAAAAAAGCCCTCGGAGACTCGCGCAAGAGAAGAGAGCCAAGACGGCCGGCCCGTTGAACTTGTCTCAGGCCAACCAGCCTTGGCCTAACGCCCGACGCTACGCAGAACGCACCATGCTCATCCATCTCTTGCTGGTCGAAGACGATTCGAGCGATGCCTTGCACTTCCAAGGCATGTTAGATAGTCAATATCCTGGGCAATACGCGATTGTCACCGCGGGCAGTCTCTGTGAGGCTACGGCAATTATTGCCCGACGGGCGTTCGATGCCGTCATGCTGGACCTCACGCTGCCCGACACGCAAGGACTGGAGACACTCAGTCGGCTTGTCGAGGCCGCCCCACACTTGCCGATTGTCGTGCTCACCGATCCTGCCGATGAGAAAATCGCGATCGAGGCGGTCCGCCGAGGGGCCGAAGATTATCTGCTCAAAGGCCAGATCGATGCCCGGACGGCCGGTCGGGTCATTCATTTTGCCATCGATCGAAAACGGCACCAGGAGGCCCTTCAGGAACGGGAGGAAATCTACAACGCCATCGTTCGTCAGGCAGCCGATGGCATCGTGCTGATCGACATCGAAACGCTTCGCTTCGCCGAGTTCAACGATGCAGCCAGCCAGGGGCTGGGCTACACGCGGGAGGAGTTCGCCGCATTGCGCCTCACCGACATCCAGGCGACCTTGACCCCTGAGGGCGTGTCGCAACGCGTGCAGGCAACGCAAAAGGCCGCGGAGGCGGTCTTTGAGAACCAGCATCGCTGCAAGAATGGCGATGTGCGCGACCGTCACGTCCGCCATCGGCTTGTCACGATTCGTGGCCGCCATTTTCTTGCGGCCATCTGGACGGACGTCACCGAGCGTAAGACCCATGAGCGGGAGATCGAACGGCTGAACAGGCTCTACGCAGCCCTGAGCCAAGTAAGCCAAACCATCGTCCACGTCAAGTCTCGCGAGGAGTTGTTCCGCGACGTGTGCCGCATCGCAACCGAGCGGACCGGCTTCACGGTGGCGATGATTGGCTGGCCTGACCCCAAGACGCACGCGGTAAACTTCATCGCTTGCGCCGGCGACGACCAGGGCTATGTCGACAAGATCAAAATTTATGCCGACGATCGGCCGGAGGGTCGGGGGCCGACGGGCACGTGCCTCCGCGATGGCAAGACCTGCATCTTCAACAATTTCATCACCGACCCGCGCGCGGTCCCCTGGCGTGCGGCCGCACTTGCGCACGGCCTCCAATCCGTGGCCGCCCTGCCGATCCTCTTTCAGGGACAGGCTTGCGGCGTGCTGACGGTCTACGACCGGGAACCGAACGTCTTTCAATCCCAGGAGATCGTCCTCCTTGAGGATGCCGCGGCAGCCATCTCCCTGGCCTTGGAGAGGCTCGACCACGAGACCCAGCGCCAACGTGCCGAGGAGACGATTCGGGAGAGCGAGGAACAGTTGCGCCGCGTCATCGAGACTTCCCCGGACGCAATTGGGCTGATCGAGCCAAATGGCCACATCCTCCTGGCCAATCAACAGGCCGCCCGGCTCATGGGATTTGAAAATGTGGAGGAATTGCTCTCCCAGGTAAGCAATGTGTACGACCTCATGGCGCCCGAAGACCATGAGCGCGGCAGAGACGACCTCGGCCGACTGATGGACGTCGGTATCCTGCGAGATATCGAGTATTGTGGAATCCGACGGGACGGCAGCCGCTTTCCATTTGAAGTTAGCTCGTCGCTGAAGAGAGAGCCGCACGGCAGCCCGAATACCGTGATCTTGGTGTTCCGGGACATCACGGCCCGAAAGCAGGCTGAGGTCTTCCTGCAGCACGCCAAGGAAGCAGCCGAAGCGAGCCGATCGCAATACGAACAGGTCGTCTCAATGATTTCTGACGTCGTCTGGCGCTACGAGGTTGACGACCGCGGCCAGTTCGTCGCCAGCTATATCTCACCGGTGGCAGACCGGCTGCTGGGCGTGCCAGCGGGCACAATCGGCCACAACTTCGACAAGTACTTCTCCTGCGTCTATCCCGAAGACTTGCCCGTCGTGCAGGAAGCGTTGTTCTCGGGGTTGCGCGATCCTAAGAAAGGAATTGCCGCTGAATATCGACTCCGGAAGCCCGACGGCACGACGCGGTGGGTTAGTTCCAAGGGGCTGGCGTATCTCCAGCCAAACGGTCACATCTACGTCTTCGGCACCACTTCCGATATTACCGACCGCAAGCAGGCGGAGGAAGCGATCACGTTGAAAAACGCGCTGCTTTCCACCCAGCAGGAAGCGTCGATTGACGGCATCTTGGCGGTGGATGGCGACAACAAGGTTATCTTGTCCAACCGTCGATTTATCGAGATGTGGAACATTCCGCCTGAAGTGATTGAGTCGAAAGACGATGCTCCCCTTCTTCAGGCAGTTGTGACTCGCATTGCGAATTCCGACGCCTTCTTGGAAAAGGTAAGGTACCTCTACGAGCACCGCCGCGAGACAAGCCGCGAAGAGGTTTCGCTGAAAGATGGCAGGACATTCGATCGGTATTCCGCTCCCATGTTCGGCCCCAACGATCAGTATTTTGGGCGAGTGTGGTACTTCCGCGACATCACCGACCGCAAGCGCGCGGAAGAAAGGGCCAGACTCGAAGAAGCCCGAGTCAAGACCTTGCTCGAACTGAGCCAGATCAGCGATCGCTCGGCCGCGGAAATCGCCAAGCACGCTATGGAAGGCGCCATCCGACTTACCGACAGCACGGTCGGTTACATTGCATTCGCCAATGAAGACGAGACGCTCCTGACGATGCACTACTGGTCCAACAGCGCCACGCAGGAATGCGTTACCGTTGAGAAACCAATCGTCTATCAGGTGAAGGACACGGGACTGTGGGGCGAACCAATTCGCCAGCGCAAACCGATCATCACCAACGACTACGCCGCCCCAAATCCTCTGAAAAAGGGCGTCCCGCCGGGACACGTCCGACTGACTCGCCATATGAACATTCCCGTGTTCGATGGCGATCGGATCGTGGCCGTGGCCGGCGTTGGCAACAAACCCGAGGACTACGAGGATGCCGATGTAAGGCAGTTGACCCTGTTCATGGACGGCATGTGGCGCATCTTGTGCCGCAAGCGGGCCGACGAGCAACTTCGCAGCTACGCGGCCGAACTCGAGGCGACCAACAAGGCGTTGGAGGAATCCAAGCGTCTCGCCGAGTGCGCCAACCGCGCCAAAAGCGAGTTCCTGGCCAACATGAGCCACGAAATTCGCACCCCGATGACCGCCATCCTCGGCTTCGCAGAACTCCTGCACGAAGAGGTTACGTGTTGCCCCGTATGCCCAGAGAGCATGTCGTGCCAACGTCAGCAGATCGGCCGGGAGGCCGTCAGCACCATCCAGCGCAACGGCGATCACTTGTTGGCAGTGATCAGCGACATTTTGGACGTCTCGAAGATCGAATCCGGAAAGCTCCAACTCGAGCCGGCTTGTTGCTCGCCGGCCGAACTGGTCGCCGAAGTCGTTTCCCTGATGCGTCCTCAAGCCGCGGCGAAACGCTTGACGCTGGAGACGACACTCGCCCGCCCGCTGCCCGAGACCATTCTCACCGATCCCTTGCGTCTCCGCCAAATCCTGGTCAATCTGGTGGGCAATGCGATCAAGTTTACCGACGAAGGCGGAGTCCACCTCACCGTCCGGCTCAACGCCGATCACGGTGCGCCGCGCCTATGCTTCGACGTCACTGACACAGGCATCGGCATGAACGAAGAGCAAGTCGGCAAGCTATTTCAGCCGTTCAGCCAGGTGGACAGTTCGTCTACGCGAAAATTCGGCGGCACGGGACTGGGGCTTTGCATCAGCAAGCGCCTGGCCGTTGCCCTGGGCGGCAACATTCAAGTCAGTTCCGTGCCGGGAAAGGGCAGCACCTTCACCGCGACGATCGACCCCGGACCGCTGGAGGAGCCGCAGCGGATCGCCGATGGCCGCGAGGCCGCCACAGAACTCCCATCGACGGCACAGGCAGCCGATGCAGACAAGAGCATGCTGTGTGGCCGAATCTTGCTGGCCGAAGACATGATGGAGAATCGGCGCTTGATCAACCTGCTGTTGAGGAAGGCCGGGGCCGAGGTAACGGCGGTCGAGAACGGCCAGCTTGCTGTCGAGGCCGTCCTTGCCGCGCGCGAGGCCGCCGAACCATTCGACGTCATCCTGATGGACATGCAGATGCCCGTGCTCGACGGATACGAGGCAACACGCCAACTGCGCACACAGGGCTACGCCGGCCCCATCATTGCCCTGACGGCGCATGCAATGGTTGACGACTGCCAGAAATGCCTCGACGTCGGTTGCAACGCCTACCTTCCCAAGCCATTTCAGCACGGCGCCCTGGTCGAAATCGTGGCGAAGCACGTGGCTGCCGAACGACACCAAAGGGGGCGCCCATAACCGCCCCTGAGCCAAGGACGGCTCTCGTTCCGGTCTACTGCTTTAGTCCTTCCGCCACCGTTCGGATAAACGCCGGCGTCGTCCCGCAGCAGCCGCCGAGAAAGAGAGCGCCGGCGGACAAGAGGGCCGGCACGTGGGCGGCAAACTCGGTGGGCGTTTGGCGGTAAACGGTCTCGCCGTCGACAATCTCCGGCAACCCGGCATTCGCTTTGATCCAGATCGGCCGATCGGTCGCTGCCCGCAAACGGTGGCAGATTTCGATCATGCTGGCGATGCCCTGGCCGCAATTGGTCCCGATCACGTCCGCGCCGGCGGCCGTGAGTTGCTCGGCAGCTTGCTCAGGCGTGGTGCCCATCATCGTGCGATCCTTTTTCGCCCCCGAGCCAAACGTCATGCACGCCACGACTGGCAGACCGGTTTCGTGAGCGGCCGCAACCGCCAGTGCGGCCTCTGCCGGATCGGACATCGTTTCGATGACAATGCCGTCCGCAGCGGCGTCGGCCATCGCCTGTGCCTGCTCGGCGAACGCCGCTTTCAGATCGTCGGCGCTCACCTGTCCCAACATCAGCATAACCCCGCTCGGACCCATTGAGGCGAACACCGCCGCCCGATCGGCGGCAGCGCGGCGAGATATCTCCACGCCGCGGCGATTAATCTCTGCGGCTTGGTCGACGAGAGCGTGCCGTGCCAACGCGAAACGATTCGCGCCGAAGGTGTTCGTCAGAATCACTTGGCTGCCAGCGTCGACGTACGCCCGGGCGACCTGCTCGACCTTTTCGGGCTCCGAAAGGTTCCATGCGTCCGGGCACGCCCCAACCGGCAATCCCCGCGCCTGAAGTTGCGTTCCCCACGCTCCGTCCGTCACTACCGGACCGTTGGAGATCAGTTTTGCGATTGTCGGATGCATGGCGCCCTCGGGTTGTGCTACAGAATCTCGAAGCTAGAAACTATAGCATTCTCACCCGCATTGATGAATGCCGCGTGCGAAGCCGCTCGACGCAGAACTGGGCGACGCAGCTACCCGGCCTAATCCGCCCCGCCGGCCTGGGGCTCAAACAAGCCGCAGGGCCCGTCGCCGTGGTGAGGGCATCGCACCTCGTCCTGGGCGACTCCTTCCACTCTCCCGCACCGAAGGCAGGCCGTCAGCCGGTGGCTAAAGGGCTTCGAGGCCACAGCGCTTGCCGGAAAAAGCCGCGTGTTGTGCACCGTGATCATCATCCCGCTCCGTTCGTGCACCACGAGCAGACAGTCCGGCCGAATGACCGACGGCTGCGCCGGCGAGACGACAAAGGTATCCTGCGAAAGCCGGCCGTCCGTGCCGAGCACGCGAAAGCGACTCGGACTCGTCATGATGACTCTCCTGCGGCAATCAAAGCGGCAATTCGGGGAGTTCGCTTGCCCCATCAATCGTATCGGGAGAGAACCGCTCGAGCCAGTGAAAGCGTCCGCACGGTCATGAGTTGACCTAAGTTCGCCATCTTAGCTAAAAGCGATGCCGCGACCTCCCCGCCGAGGTCGTGGACACTTTGTACCCCGGCATTGAGGATACTACTGCCATAGCATCGTTTTTCGGTTTTTCGTATCATCCGCCCGCTTGCCCCCAGCGTGATTCGTCAAGGAGGACGGACATGAACTCGGTGAAGAACCTCATGATCATCGCCGTGCTTGGCGCGGTCGGATATGGGGTGTACGTCTCCCTGCAGCGGAACAACGTCGAGCCGGCTCCGGTCGCCGCCCAAAAGTTGGGTGGTCCGCTGGCGCTCAGCGGCGCCGCCTCGGTGCCGCCGAACGTCACCATCCCAAGTGTGGGCGGCGCGTCGCAACTCGCTCCCTCCTTGCCACAAAACACCACAACCAGCACATCTCCGACCATCGCGCCCGGTTTGGCGCCGTCTTCCGCCGCGCCAGCCCCAGCCGGTGCAACGCTTGGCCAGCCCACGTCCAATCCCGCCTTGCCACCGCTGCTTTCGACCAACCCACCGCCGTCGACCAGCCAGCTACCGCCATCGACTACGCAACTCCCGCCGGCCACGCCCCAAGTCCCGTCGGCCATGGGCGATATTCCGGCAACCACCGCGATTGGCAACGTGACGCCGCCATCGCCCGGTGCGACTGCAGCGACGAAGGAGCTGCCCCCAACCGCCGCACCAGTGGATGAGGACGTGCAGGCGAAGTTCGCCGCCTTCATGGATCAGGTACAGAAGAAACTCAAGGAGGGCAAGCTGGCCGAGGCCCATCGCGCCCTCACGCTCCTTTACGATGATCCGCACTCGCCCCCCGAGCACGTGAAGCAGATCACTCCGCTATTGGACCAGTTGGCCGGCACCGTGATTTACTCCCGGCGTCACTTCTTGGAGCCGCCCTACATCGCCCAGCCCGGCGAGACGATCGAAAGGATCGCCCAGAAGTACAACGTCCCCTGGCAGTTGCTGGCGCGAATCAATGGCCTTATGCCGCCCAGTGCGGCGAACACCCAGGACGCCACCCGGGATCAGCCGCTCCCCGCGGGCATGGAGTTGAAGGTCATTCGCGGGCCATTTAACGCGGTCGTCCAACTCGACAAAAAGGAGCTAACGCTTCGAGTTCCCGGACGCGACGGACCGCTCTACGCCGGCCGATTCCCAATCGGCGTCGGTCGCGATCAGCCAAAGCTCGATGGCGATTACACGGTCCAGAACAAGGCGTTTAATCCGGTCTATTACGGCCCCGACGGCGTCGCCGTGCAGGGTGGCGACCCACGCAACCCGCTCCGCGACGCCTGGATCGGTCTCACGGATCGCATCGGTATCCACGGCGCCCCCGATCCGCAAGCCGTCGGCCGCGACGACAACCGCGGCACCATCTGCGTCGGCCAGCGCGACCTCCAGGACCTCTACGGCATCCTCTCCGTCGGCTCGCGCGTCGTAGTGCTACGATAGCCGCGTGGCAGACGAATTCGCTCCCAGGGCTGGGCACCTTCCTGCCCAGTTGCTAAAGTGGATGGCTCGCTAGCGTGCTAACCACTTTCCGCCTTCCCCCTTTCTCGCGTCATGTACGACAAGCAAGCCCTCATCGCTTTGGTCCGTGAAAAAGCCCTGAAGTTCGGCCAATTCACCCTGGCCTCCGGCCGAAAAGCCACCTATTACCTGGACGGCAAGCAAGTCACGCTCGATGCCGCCGGGGCCAAGCTCGTGGCCGAGGGCCTTCTCGATCTGCTGGCCGCCAACGGAATGCCGGATGCCGTCGGCGGGATGTCGATCGGCGCAGACCCGATCACCGCCGCTGTCATCACGATGTCCGCCGTTCGTGGCACGCCGCTCCTGGGCTTTATGGTCCGCAAGGAGTCGAAGGGCCACGGCACCAACCGTTACGTCGAAGGACCCGTCCAGCCCGGCCAGACCGCGGTCATCGTCGAGGATGTTGTCACCACGGGCGGCTCCTCGCTCCAAGCCATCGAGCGGGCCGAAGCCTTTGGACTAAAGATCACTGGCGTGCTGGCCATTATCGACCGCATGGAAGGGGGCTCGCAGGCGTTCACCCAACACGGCTACAAGTTCGACAGCCTGCTCTCAATCCGCGATTTCGGCATCGAGCCGCCGCCGGTTTAGCCAAGCGTCTGTTCGCGGCACCGCCGTTAGTCGACATCGGGCACGAGCGCTGGCCGAAGCCCGGGAGTACGGGCGCGTTTCCGTTCCTCCATAGGTGCCCCATCCATGGTGGACATGCCACGCGGGAAGGGCTATAATCGTCCCTTTCCTTCCGCGAATCCGTCGGAAATTACCCAATCAGGAGACATACCCGTGGCGCAAGGCAAGTTCCTTTTCACCAGCGAAGCAGTCAGCATGGGCCACCCGGACAAGCTGGCCGACCAAATTTCCGACGGCATTCTCGATGCGCTCTTCGCCAAGGACCCCTTTAGCCGCGTCGCATGCGAGACGATGGTCACCACCGGCATCGCCATCGTCGCCGGCGAAATCACCACCAAGGCCTTGATCGATTACCCCGAGATTGTCCGCCAGGTGATCCGGGATGTTGGCTACGTTGACGACAAGATGGGCATCTGCGCCGACACCTGCGCCGTCATGCTTTCGATCGACCGCCAGAGCCCCGACATCGCGATGGGCGTCAACGAGGACACCGCGAAGGGGAAGGAAATTGGCGCCGGCGACCAGGGCCTCATGTTCGGCTACGCCTGCAATGATACGCCCGAGCTAATGCCGCTGCCTGTCCAGCTTTCCCACCAGATTCTCGCTCGGCTGACCGAAGCTCGCAAGAAAAACGAGGTCTCGTGGCTGCGGCCCGACAGCAAGAGCCAAGTCACGGTCGAGTACGATGGGCAAAAGCCGGTGCGCATCGACACCATTGTCCTTTCGACCCAGCATGGCCCGGAAGTCAGCCAAGAAGAGATCCGGCAGTTCGCCATTGAAAAGATCATCAAGCCGCTGTTGCCGAAGCACCTGATCAATGGTCCTATCACGTATCACATCAATCCGACGGGTCGTTTCGAGCTCGGCGGACCCCACGGCGATTGCGGCCTCACCGGCCGGAAGATCATTGTCGACACGTACGGCGGCTGGGCTCGCCACGGTGGCGGCGCCTTTAGCGGCAAGGACCCGACCAAGGTCGACCGCAGCGCGGCATACATGGCCCGCCATGTGGCCAAGAACATCGTCGCCGCTGGACTGGCCGACCGCTGCGAGGTGCAAATCGCCTACGCCATCGGCGTCTCCGAGCCCGTGAGCGTGCTCGTCGACACCGAAGGCACCGGCAAGGTGCCCGACGCTCGGCTCTGCGAAGTCGTGCGGAAGTTCTTCCCCCTCACCCCAGCCGGAATCATCAAGTACCTGGACCTCCGCCGTCCGATCTATCGCAAGACGGCCTCGGGCGGTCACTTCGGCCGCAACGACCCCGACTTCACTTGGGAAAAGACTGACCGCGCCGCCGAGCTGGCCGCCGCGGCGAAGTAAACAGCGAACACCCGGCCGCAACGATCTCGTTCCCACGGTCCGGTGGGAACGCAGTTTTCTGACGCCGTGTCCGCCGCGGAAGCGACCGACGCCGAACGCGGCAGTTTTGGCGACGCAGACGTCGATGGTATCTGCTCCCACGCAGAGCGTGGGCGCAATAGATTCGGTGACGAGGGAGCGCAACATGAACGGCACCCAGTCGCTCGAATGCCGAACGTTGTCGCACGCCGCATGGCTGAGCAACATCTACCGGGCGGCTGCGGCCGCCGGTCTCGGATTGTTCGTCGCGGCCGCCCTGGCTGTTTTCTGGCGACAGGCTGCCGGGGCTTTGCGTCACCCCCTCCACCCGCTTGCCCTGCTGGTCGCGGCGACGACCGTGACCGCTGCCGCCATCGCCCTACGGGCTTCGCTGGGAGGCGCCAGCCGAACACTTTCGTCGCGGCTGGACCGCGCGATTACCCTGGTCATCTCGCTGGCCCTCATCGAGCTGACCGTGGGCCTCTGCTTGCCCAAAACGCCGGCCGCCTGCGTGGTGGCCGTCGGCCTCCTGGTAGCGACGGAAGAGACCTGGGCGTGGCGCCGTTGCCTACGACGTGCCGCCTCTTGCTGTCACTTGCCCTGTGTCGCAGGCCCTGGGCCTGCCGCCGCCCCTGCCGAAGATTGTCAACTCGTCGTCGAACGAGGGGCAGATTGTCAACCTGCCACTGAAACCGGACAGGTTAACAACCTGCCTCACAACTCGACGTGCGACGTTCCGTCGGATGACATCGTTCAGCAGCTAACGCGCACAAGGGCCGACACCGGAGCGGAGGAAATCGCGGGCTGGTTGCGAACGTCATTCGCCGCGCACCAGCGAACCGCCAGCGTTCACGTCGCCTTTTGCCCGCCGTTGAACGTGGCGCCTGAAGTGGCGGTCGAGCAGGTCGACGGGCCTGACGCTCGCATCAAGGTCGCCCAGGTGCTTGCCTATGGTGTCCGCCTCGACCTGAAGCTCGCCACTGCAATGGACGAACCGGCAAGCGTCCTTCTTCAGTTCTCGGCCCACACATAAGGCCGCGACCGACCGCTGGTCGCGCCCTTTCACCCTCTGCCCAGCACGCGCCGCGGATTGTCCAGCGTTAGCCGGCGAATATCGGCGTCCGAAAACCCAGTCTGTTCCCGCAGCACGCTGGCCATCGTCGGCATTGTGGCGGTCGAGCCGGCCAGGTGCGAGCCGTCCGGCGCCCAGGCGACCATGTCGTCGCAGACATCGATGTTCTGGCTGCCGATGCGATAATGGCCCGGCCCGCAGCCGGCTGCTGCCATGGCGTCCGTCACCGCAATGGCTCGATCCGTACCGGTCAGTCGCAGGTAGTTGCCCAACGCCACGGCCGGAATGTGAATCCCGTCGGCAATGAAGCAGATGGTCAGTTTTTCTCGCAGACTTAGTGCCCGCTGGATGATGTTGTCGTGCCGCGGCAGCGTCGTCGGGCAGCCGTTGCCCAGATGCGTGAACATCGTAAGCCCCGCATCGATCGCCTCGCGGAGTTGATCGAGCGTAGGGTCGCAGTGTCCGGCCGAGACCAAGATGTTTTGAGCCGCAAGATGGCGAACGAGTTTCATCCCCGTGTCGCGCTCCGGCGCAAGGGTGACCATGCGGACCAGCCCGTCGCCGGCATCCAACAGCCGCTGCATGGCGTCGACATCCGCTGGGCGCACGGCCGCGCGCGGGTGCGCCCCGTAGCAGCCCGGCGTATCGCTGATGAATGGCCCCTCGACATGAATGCCCCAAACAACGTCCCGCACCAGCGAATCGCTGCCGTGAATTGTGGCAATCCGCTTGATCCGGGCCTCCATGCGCGGCAATTCATCAGTAATGATCGTCGCCTGAATGCCGGCAACGCCATCGCCGCGCAGCCGCTCGCACGCCCGCCGCAGATCAGCGGCACTTAGATTGTCCTGATTGAAGTCGACACCGGCGTAACCGTTAACCTGCAAATCGACAAATTGCGGCGTGTTCGAAGTCATCGGTCGCCACCCGAGCAACGTCGCGCAAATCTCCTCGTTGTCCTTCTCATTTCGTTTCGTTCGTGCCTTTCGTGGCAATCCGCCTTCCCGCAAGTGTGCGACACGTTAGCATGGACGCCGCCGGCGGGTCGAGGTACAACGTCGCGTCGGGATGCTGCTGCAAGATGGAAGCAGGCGTCAACGAGCTTACGCCGCCCTCGACCGTCGCTCGCACCGCCTCGGCCTTTCGCTCGTCCGGCACGCTGCAAACGATCGCCCGCGACTTCATGATCTGGCGAATCGACATGCTAATCGCTCGGCGTGGCACATCGTCCAACGTCGGGAACCAGCCTTCGCCAAGTTGCTGTCGCCGACATGCCTCATCCAAGTCGACGACCAAGTACGGGCGATCGGTGTGGAAATCGGCCGGCGGGTCATTAAACGCCAGATGGCCGTTTTCGCCAATGCCCACCAGCGCCACGTCGATCGGCTCTGCGACAATCAACGCCCCTACGCGGCCGCACTCCGCCTCGCCGTCCCCCTCGCCGTTGATGTAGTGAAACGCACCGATCGGAACCCGATCGACCAGCCGTTTTTTCAGGTATCCGCGGAACGACGCCGGATGCGACATCGGCAGCCCGAGATACTCGTCCAGGTGGAAGCCGACAACCTTTGCCCAGTCGATCGCCGGCGCGGAGACAAGCGAGGCGAGCACTTCGAACTGCGACGCCCCCGTGGCCACAACGATCCTCGCCTGACCGCGCTCTTTGATCGCGTCACGAATTCGCGTTGCGGCATCTTCGGCCGCGCGCCGCCCAAGCTCCTTGGCATCTTGGCATATCACGATGTTCATCGAGAGACTCCGTGCCCCGTAGGTTCCTTTCTCGCGATTGTACCGGTCCTCGCGAGAGACGCAAGGACGGCCGCAAATGTGCTTTTGCGCTCTACGTCAGACGAGCCGCGCAATGTACTCCTCACGCGGCGCGTGAGACGAGGCACAGTCGCGACAAGAAGTGTCCGTTACGCCGAGCGCGACTGGAACCGAGAATCACGCCGCCTTCCGTTGCGGCGCGAGGCGGTAGATGTCGCGCGACAACGGTGAGCAATGCCCGACCGTCCGGACGATGTCCACCACCCGCAGCAGGTCCTCCTCTGCCATATTCGACCCGCTTGGCAGACAGAGTCCCTGTTCGAAGATCCGCTCGGCGACTGCGCCGCCGCGGAGCCGGCAATGCGAGAATACCGGCTGAAGGTGCATGGGTTTCCAGGTGGGCCGCGACTCGATGTTGTCGGCGCCCAGGGCCAATCGCACGTCTTCCCGAGTCGCGCCAAACTGCGAGGGAGCGACCGTGATGCAGGAAAGCCAGCGAGTCGACCGGCAGGCCGCTGGCTCTGGCATGAACCCGATGCCCGGCACATCGGCCAGGGCGTCGCGGTAGAACTCGAAATTCGCCCGCCGTCGCTCGACGCGGTCTTCCAGCAAGCGCAATTGCCCTCGACCCACAGCCGCGAGCAAGTTGCTCATGCGATAGTTGTACCCGATCTGCGAGTGCTGGTAGTGCGGCGCCGGGTCCCGAGCCTGCGTGGCTAGGAACCGCGCGCGATCCGCTAGTTCCTTCTGGTTGGTGACTAGGATGCCGCCGCCGCTGGCAGTGATGATCTTGTTGCCGTTGAAGGAGTAGATGCCAAGCTCGCCAAAAGTGCCCGCCGGCTGGCCGTCGTAGGTCGCCCCAAGGGCTTCGGCCGCGTCCTCGATGATCGGCACGTTATACCACTGGCACGCTTGTCGAATCAGCCCGTAGTCGGCGCACTGCCCATACAGGTCAACCACCACGACCGCCTTGGGCAGCTTGTTGTGGTGCGCCCGCGTCCGAAGCTCGTCGACCAGGAGCTGCGGATCCATATTCCACGTGGCTTCGTCGCTATCGATAAACACCGGCTCCGCGCCGAGATACGTAATCGCGTTCGCCGTCGCAGCAAAGGTCATCGTCGAAGTGAGCACCTCGTCGCCGCGCCCCACCCCGAGAAGCAGAAGTGCGAGGTGCAGCGCGGCTGTGCCACAAGACAGCGCTACGGCCTCCTTCGCGCCCACCAACTCGGCGAATTCCCTTTCCAACGCGTCCACGTGCGGGCCCAGCGGCGCGATCCAGTTCGAATCGAACGCGTCTAGCAGCAGCGCACGCTCGTCACCTGACATGTGTGGCGGCGACAAGTAAATGCGAGTGGATTGCATGTCTCTGCCCCTTGCTGCCAGAACTACGCCAGGCCCGACGACTCAGCGCTAGCTTCCTCGATGGGCATAATCACTCGCCGACGCAATCTGGCAACCGCTCGTCCCCACGAATACCCAACACCGAAACCGACGAACTTCGACAACAAATCGGTCTCGCGGTTGCGTTCCGACGCGGCGTATTAGGCAGTCACCGCCGGCGACGGACCGCACGTGGGCCCGTGCTCAAGATGCTCTGGATGGCCCAGACTCTGCAGTTTCTCGGGAGCCTCTGCGATAAACCGACTCAGCGTTGGGTATCGGCATTGTTCCTCCGACTTGATAAGGTTTCCCCAATCCACACCATCGGTTCCTGGGTAAAATCCCAAGAAATCGTTAGCCTCGGAATCCCGTCCAGGCAGGAAAGCCGTCGCTGCATCACCGGAACGAAGTTGACGCCGCCTGTCCCTGAAGCGGCCATGTCGTCCATGGCGCGGGCATTGGCCGAAACGACGGTAAGGATGTCGCAAATCCTAGTGCCCGTCGGTCTCCTCGACCGCAAACAATGTTCCTGGTCGCAGTCGCACCAGAGCGCCGCCCCACGAATACCCGACGCCGAAACCGACGAACATCGCCGTCAACTCGCGATCGCGATTGGCCTCGGTGGCCGTGTGGCAAGCCGTGACCGCCGGCGATGCGCCCCAGGTGTTCCCGTACTCGCCAAGCGACATCGGACATCGCTCTCGCGGCAGCTTTACTTTACGAATCAGATGGTCGAGCAAGAACTTGCTCGCCTGGTGCAAGAAAAAGTAGTCGACCTCGTCCCGCGTGCGACCCGCGCGTTGCAGCGTCCGCTCGATGATGCCCGGCGCCTCGCGAAGCGTGAACGTGAAGATTTCCGCCCCTTCCATGTTCAGGTGCTCAGGGTGCGCCACCCGCCGCAAAGCCTCTGGCGCCCGCGCCGCAAACTCCGCCGTGCTCGGGTATCGGGCGTTTCCGACCGGCACGATCAAATTCGCCCAACCGGCGCCGTCGCTGCCAAGGTCGATCCCCAACAAGTCGTTCTCGGCGTCACTCTCCAACACCGTGGCCGCCACGGCGGCTCCGAAAAGCGACGACGTGCTCTGGTCCGCCGGATGGATTCGCACCGGGACATCACCCACCAACAGCAAGACGCGCCGGCAGAACCCCGCCGCCGTTAGCCCAGCGGCCACCGCCAAACCGTAAGGATACGCCGAGCAACCCTGGTTAACATCGAACGCCAGACACTGCTTGGACGCCTTCAACCGATCGTGGAGAATGCACGCCGACGCCGGCAGAAAATAGTCGGGCGTCTGCGTGACAAAAACGATACCATCGAGCGTTTCCGGCGCAATACCCAGATGCGCCAAGAGACGGCTTCCCGCTTCGGTCGCCAAGTCCGTTGTTGTTTGCCCCGGGGCGACGGCTCGCATCTGCCGAATTCCCGTCACCTCGGCCGTGCGTTCCGCCTCGATCGGCCCAAATTGACGGCCCAGGTCGTCAATCGTTCGAAGCGTCCGAGGGACGACAGTCAGAATGCCGCGAACTCGAGTTCCCATAGGATCGCTCTATTCACAAATCGAACGACAAATAGCTGTGGCGGCCACAAGCCGGTGCGGCCGCCCTCACTGCGCGGTGTAACCGCCATCCACCGTCAACGCCGATCCGGTAATCCATCGCGACGCATCGCTCAGCAGGAACGCCGCCGCGTTCGCCACATCCTCAGGCCGGCCAAAGCCCAACGGATGCTTCCGCTCGAATTGCTCCATTTGTTCGGGAGTCAGGTGATGGTTCGACGTGTCCGCGCCCTGCGTCGACACGTGGGCTGGCAACACGGCGTTGACGCGAACCCTGAACCGCGCCAGCTCGAGGGCCGAAGTCCGCACCAATCCGAGCACCGCCGCCTTCGAAGCCGCGTACGCGCCTTGGCCTGGCGACGCCACCAGGCTCATCACTGAGCCAACAAGCACGACAGCCGCGCCGGCGTCCGTCACAATTCCCCGCGCCGCACAACTCCGCAATAGCTGCATGCCGGCGATCACATTGACCCGGTACAGCGACTCATAGTCCGCCGGCTTGCTCGCCTGCAACGGCTTCGTCTGCATCAGGCCCGCGAAGTGCGCGATTCCGGACAGCGGTGAAAACCGACCCGCAATGTCGGCCATCACCTTCGGTATGTCGTCGACGCTGTTCAGGTCGAAGCTCAGGTGGCCGTGACCGTCGCCTTCGAGCGCCGCCAGCGTCTCGCATAGCCGCACTTCGTCGCGAGCAAGCAGGAACACCCGCGCGCCGAGTCGTGACAGCGCAATGGCTGCTGCTCGGCCCAAGCCGGACGACGCGCCGGTGACCAACACCGCGCGGCCAGTCATGTCCATCGGATTGAAAGTCATCGGCGACTCGTCAAGCAGCTTTCCGCAGATTGCGCTCGACCAGTCCAGCCAGTTCACCGACAGTCCGACACGACAGAAGTTCGCCGGCATCCATCGTCACGCCGTATCGTTCGTCGATGACTGCGATGACCGACAGCGCGCCGATTGAATCCCAGCCGTCGAGGTCATGAAACCGGTGGGCCATCTGGATGCTGCCCGGCTTCGCCCGAAGCGATTCTTCCATGTGCCCGAGAAACGTCGCTTGGTCCATGGTGCAACTCCTTTTGTCCGTGTTAGATTGTGATTGAAGCAACGTCATCCCGCTTGCCGTAGCGGGGAGCGGGCGAAAATCTCCTTGGCTGGCACGCCCAAAACCGTGGTCTCCGGCCGGACATCGCGAATCGCTGCGCTAGAGACGCCCACGCAGGCCCAGTTGCCGACATGCACGCTCGGCAAGACCGCGGCATGCGACCCAAGCAGCACACCCTCTCCGATCACCGCGTGTCCGCAGATGTCTACGTGCGACGACAAGGTGCAAAAGTCGCCGATGCACGCGTCGTGTCCCGCGCTAGCGGTGCAATTGATGTGCACGTGTCGGCCCAGCCGCACATTCGCGGTGACAATCGCGCGAATGCAGAGAACGCATCCTTCGCCCAAGATCGATCCCGTGCCCACATGGGCCGTCGGGTGGATGAGCGTCGCCCAGCGCGCCCCGTGCTTGTCAAGACGCTCGACGAGCCGGCGGCGAATGCACGGACTGCCCACCGCGCAAACCATCTTGGCAGAACCCCAGCGGCACTGATAGTCAATTGCGCCCAACACCGGCGGAAAGTCGGTGTACCCGGCCAGCGCGCCGGTGTTGTCGTCCACGAAGCCCAGCACGTCCCAGGTCGGCCGCTCGCGGTTAATGTCCTGCACGAGGTCGAAGACCTCGCGGCCGAATCCCCCGGCGCCGACGATGACTAATGGTTCCATTGCGGCTCCTCCCGGCTATCGATGCCCGAGCCTTGAAACTCGAACATCGTCGCGCACGATGCAGCGCTGATTCCGCGGCCGCCGGCAACCTTCAAGGCCGTGGCGGCGAGAATCCGAACGTCCAATGCCAAGCTCCCATGATCGACGTACCAGACGTCGAGCGCAAACTTCTGCTCCCAACTTAGGGCGTTCCGCCCATGAATTTGCGCCCAGCCCGTGATGCCGGGCTTGACGTTGTGCCGTCGCGATTGCTCTGGCGTGTAGCGATCAAGATACTGCATGAGCAACGGCCGCGGCCCGACGAGGCTCATGTCGCCACGCAGCACGTTCCACAATTGCGGCAGTTCATCAACGCTCGTGCGACGCAACAGCCGACCGAGCATCGTCAATCGCTCCGCGTCCGGCAGCAGTCGACCTTCGACGTCGCGGATATCGGCCATGGTGCGGAACTTGTACAGCATGAACGGACGCCCGCCGAGCCCCGGTCGCTGCTGTCGGAAAAGCACCGGCCGGCCCATCCGCCATGCAATCGCCAAGGCGACGATGCCCAGCACTGGCAGACACACCAGTAGCACTGTCGCCGCCACCGTCACGTCGATCGCCCGCTTCATAGCTCGTCGAACCATCATGCTATTCACGCCGCGTGCCTGTGGGGCAAGGTGTCAACCCGCCCCACGTGGACGCCGTTGCGCCCCACGGCAGCCTCGAATACCCGATCGAACTCCGCCGCGCCGACGACCAGCGACAAGTGCTCATCGTAAAATGCACGCCCGCGGGAGCCCATTGCTTCGCGACGTTCACGCCCCATCGCCCACAACTGCGACACCGCCGCCGCCATGGCAGACGGGTTCTCCGGAGGGCAAGTCACGCCGCCGCCGGATTGAGCAACCAGGTTCGCCGCGTCGCCGGCGACAGCCATCAAAATCGGCCGACCCGACGCCAGGTACGCCTGCGTCTTCGATGGAATCGTGATGCGGAACAACGGGTCGTCTTTCAAATGGACCATTGCCACATCGGCCAGGGTCAGGAATTCACCCATCGCCTCCATCGGCTGCTGCGGCAAGAATCGCACATTGGGCAAGTGCATGTCGCGTGCTCGTTGCTCAAGCCGTGCCTTGTCGATGCCGCCGCCGACAAACACGAACTGTGCTTGCGGGACGGTCGCCAAACACAGTT
The DNA here is from genome assembly GCA_021372555.1 of Planctomycetaceae bacterium. Lineage (GTDB taxonomy): Bacteria > Planctomycetota > Planctomycetia > Pirellulales > Thermoguttaceae > JAJFUI01. The sequence continues at coordinate 47,740 of JAJFUI010000093.1, forward strand.
TGGCGGCATCCAATACCGTGTCCAATGATTGCACCAATCCCATCGTGCCGGCAAACACGACATTGAATCGCCCGGCCATGACTTGCCGTGCAGCGGATACGTTTGTCTTCGGGCCATTGCCACGCAGTCGTGTCTCGTCTGCCCAGTTGTAAATTACGTCGATCTTCTCGACCGCCACACCGCGGGCGATCAACGCCTCCCGAAAGCCTGGCGACAAAACCACGATGCGATCCATGCGGCCATACACCAGCCGGCACCAGTGATTGAGTGCCGAAGCGATCCACCGATTTCTCATCATGCCCGATGAGACAACTGTGTCTGGCCACAGGTCCTGAATGTCGTAAACGACCGGACAACCGCGCAAGGCACGCAGCACCATGGCAGGCAGTCCGACCGTCGCCGGCGGATGGTAGGCGTAAATTACGTCCGGCTTCCTGACCAGCCACGGCCCGACCACCGATGCGCTCAGGGCGAAGCTCGCGTAGTTGGCGATTCGCCGCAATGCCGACCGATCGTGACTCGGGTACAGCGGAACTCGGTTGACGACGATCCCGTCCTGCACCTCCCGTTGCCAAGGCCGGACGCGATAGCCAGGATAAAGCCTCCCACCGGGATAGTTCGGGAAGCCCGTCAGCACTTCCACCTCATGCCCACGGCGGACCAGCTCGCGCGCAAACGGCAAGCCCTTGAAATCCGGCTCAGGGCTGAAGAACTGACTAAGAATCAGAATACGCATCACGTCCTTCGTCCAGCGGCTAAGCGAGGGCGGTTGAACGGCTGAGGAGAGGATTACGGCGAGGCTTCATGCCGTCACCGCCGTCCCCGCTCCCAAAGGGCGAGGCGAAACCTCCGCCTTCCGCCACACCGTCCGGTTCACATAATCCGTGTAACTCAAAATGATCCGCGCGACTTTCTCGGAAACGTTTGGCACGCTGTAATCCACAACGGGTAGCACCGTACGCCGTTCGCCGCGTCCCTGGTTCTCCAGAATGCGGAGCCCGTCCTGAATCCGCTGCCAATCGAGGCCAGTCATCATCACGGCCGCCTCTTCCATTCCTTCCGGCCGTTCGTGCGCGTCTCGAAGATTCAACGCGGGAAAGTTCAGAATCGAGGACTCCTCGGCAATCGTCCCACTGTCGCTCAAGGTCGCCCGAGCGTGCATCTCTAGATGGACGTAGTCGCAAAGGCCCAGTGGCCGCAGCAACTGCACCCGCGAATCAAGCATTATTCTTTCCGCATCCAATCGCTTCCGCGTTCGCGGGTGCGTGGACACGATCACAGGCACGCCGTACCCAACGGCCAGCGCGTCGAGCACGCCGCACAGTCTGGCGAACTGCTCCGGCGACTCGATGTTCTCCTCCCGATGGGCGCTGACGACGAAGTAGCTGCCGCCGGTTAAGCCGAGCCGCCCCAGAACATCGCTTCGCTCGATCTTCGGCAGATAGTGGTGCAGCACCTCGTGCATCGGGCTGCCCGTCTTGATCGTGCGGTCCGGCGGTAGCCCCTCACGCAACAAATACTCCCGCGAAATGTCGCTGTAAGGCAGATTGATATCCGCGATATGATCGACGATCTTTCGGTTGATCTCCTCCGGCACGCGCTGGTCGAAGCAGCGGTTCCCGGCCTCCATGTGAAACACCGGAATCTTTTGCCGCTTGGCCGAGATCGCGGCCAAGCATGAATTCGTGTCGCCCAGAATCAGGACGGCGTCAGGTTTGATGGCGCGCAGCAGGGCGTCGCTCTTCGCAATCACCATCGCGATCGTTTCCGCCGCCGTCGCTCCCGCCGCCGCCAGGAAATGATCGGGCCTGCGGATCTCCAGTTCCTCGAAAAAAATCTCGTTCAGCTCATAGTCGTAATTCTGGCCCGTGTGGACAATCACATGCTCCATGTAACGATCCAACGCTGCCATGACGCGCGACAGGCGGATGATCTCAGGCCGGGTGCCAACGATGGTTGCTACTTTCATGCGGCCGCTCGCAAATCGACGGGAAGGAAATACGTATCCGCGCGGTCGGGATCAAACAGCTCGCTGGCCCAAAACAGGGTGACCATTTCGTCTGTGCCGACATTTGTAATCGAATGAGTGTAGCCGGGCGGAATATCCACGACGCGATACTCGTCGCCGCGAACATGGATGTCCTGCGTTTGATCGCCATTGATGTGACGCAGACGAATCAACCCTTCGCCCGCCAGGACCAGGAACTTCTCGGTCTTCACGTGATGATAGTGATTGCCGCGGGTGACGCCGGGGCCAGTCCGAGAAACAAATATCTGACCGAACCAAGGCGATTTGATGAACTCGGCCAGACTGCCGCGGGCGTCGTGCTTGACATCGAGCCCGTATTCCATCCGAGCCGGCTCCACGTATGAGAGATACGTCGAATAAAGTTGCTGGTTGAAGCGGACAGAAAAGTCAGGCGTCCGGAGCGATCGCTGCATGTCATGGAAGAACTGGATCCGGCCCGCCAGATCACCAAGCGTCAGCGTGTACGAAGGAATTGAGTTGTTGAAGGGACTTTCCGACGGCCTTCTCTTTTGGCCCTTGTTTCCATCCTCGCACTGCCCCATTTCCGCGACAAACGCCGCCACGACATCGTCCACATGTACCAAGTCGATCTGTCGCGCGGGATCCGAAATCTCGACCGGAAGATCCCGAGCGATGTTGTGGCAAAACGTCGCGACCACGGAGTTGTAGTTCGGCCGACACCATTTCCCGAAGACATTCTTCAGCCTAAAGATGGTGATCGGTGAACCGCTTACCGTGGCATACTGGCGCAGGATCGCCTCCGCGTGTCGCTTGCTCTGTCCGTACGGATTGTCGCACTCCGCTTGGCTTGACGAACTTAAGACCACAAGCGGTTTCCGACCGCTCTGGCGGAGCAGGCGGCAGAGCTGCTCGATGGAACCGGCATTGCCCGACTCGAACTCCGTTGCGTCCTTCGGCCTGTTTACGCCAGCCAGGTGAAAGACAACGTCCGCCTGCGATGCGCCGCGGACGAGTTCCGATTCCGGCTGATCCAGGTCATAGCAGACTAGTCGCACATCGCTGCGAGCCCGAAGATGCGAGGCCACGTTGCGGCCAATGAATCCATTAGCGCCGGTGATCAGTACGGTCTTCATTGTTTTAGGAGCCGTCAAGATAGAAGTCTTCGTTCGCCCTCTTCCAACGAAAGAGGCCACACGTTTCACGCAGCCTTTCGGCGTTGCCGCCGCCGCGGGGTGATCGGCAACGTGGTGGCCGCCATCGCCGCTAACTCCTCTTGGATATAAGGCAGCGTCAACAGCATTTCGGCCATCTCATCCACATCGAGTTGACGCACATTGTGCGAATGGTAGTCTTCGATCTCGTCGAGCCGGCTCTGTCCGTCGGAGAAATATTTGGCATAGTTCAAGTCGCGAACATCCGCCGGCACGCGGTAGTAGTCGCCTTCATCCACTGCCCTAATCATTTCCTCCCGCGTTAGCAACGTCTCGTAGAGCTTCTCACCGTGACGAGTACCGATCAACCGGACGGGATTGTCCACGCCGAACACCCGCTTGATCGCTTCGGCCAGCGTGCCGATCGTGGCCGCCGGCGCCTTCTGCACCAACAAATCGCCAGGCACGGCATGTTGAAACGCATAGATCACCAGATCGACCGCCTCGTCCAGACTCATCATGAACCGGGTCATCCGCGGATCGGTCAACGTCAGCGGCGTTCCGTTGCGAATCTGTTCAACCAGCAGGGGAATCACCGAGCCCCGAGACGCCATCACGTTGCCGTAGCGGGTGATGCAGAGCGTGCAACCCTTCTGCGCGGCCATCGCCGATTTCGCAATGGTCACCTTCTCCATCAACCCCTTCGACATGCCCATCGCGTTGACGGGATAGGCCGCCTTGTCCGTGCTGAGCACCACGACGTTTCGCACGCCGGCCTCGATCGCCGCCGTGAGCACGTTGGCTGTGCCCAACACGTTCGTCTGCACCGCTTCCAGCGGATAGAACTCGCATGACGGCACCTGTTTGAGGGCGGCTGCGTGAAACACATAATCGACGCCGCCGAGCGCGTCGCGGAGCCCCTCGGGATTGCGGACGTCGCCGATGTAGAACTTCAGCTTGTTGCTTCGATACTGCCGGCGCATGTCGTCCTGCTTTTTCTCGTCGCGGCTGAAGATCCGAATCTCGGCGATCTTCGTATCGAGAAACCGCCGCAGAACCGCGTTGCCAAACGATCCAGTGCCGCCGGTAATCAGGAGGACCTTATTTCTAAACACGTTGCCCGTCCTTCGTCTGAGAAAAGTGTGATCGTCGAGGCGATGGCCGTGTGCTGCCGCTCTTCCTGCGGTTGGCATCAAGCGACTCGCTGATGGCCCGCCGAAATCGCTCGCGCCCCGCTGTCGCCTCGAACCATTGCATGGCATGGCGTCGGCCATTCTCGCCGAAGCGATTTCGGTACGTAGCATCGATGAGTAACCGTCGCAAGTCGGCAAGCATTGCAGCACGATCGCTCTGGCCGATAGTCAACCCCGCGCCGGCTGCCTCAATCATTCGAGCCGAGCCGATTTCCGTCGGCCCAAACATTAGGACGCCGCGCCCCGCCATCATGTACTGACTCAGCTTGGTCGAGAACGAAAGCCGCGTATAATTTGCGACCGCCGGATCAAAGCTCTCGGCATGCAC
>JAJFUI010000118.1 GCA_021372555.1 Planctomycetaceae bacterium
CGGCAAAGAACTGGGCCGCTTTGACCTTCATGGCCCCAACGCCGCGGTGACGTCGCATCGACTGGGCGTTCGCACCCTTGGCGATGGGCGGCACACGCTCCGGCTCGAGTGTGTTGGTAAGTCCCCAGACTCGAAGAGCTACTTCCTCGGCTTCGATTCGCTAATCGCTCACATTCCGGTCTACTCGCGAAACCCCAGCGTTGATTTGCGGACGCTGCAGAAGAAGTGACGCGAGTTGTTGAGGCTTGCGATTTCGTCCACCGCGCCCTGGCAGCCGCGCAAGCCGTTGCCCGGGCGTTCGTGTTGGCGACCGATGTTATGGCTTCGCTGCTTGCGTGGCAGCGGCGGGCGGCTCGACGATGATGACGTTGTCGCCGAAGTCCTCGGTTGCCTCGATCGGTTTGCCGCGGTCGTCCAGTTCCAAGTCGGCCTTGGCCGTGCTTTTCTTCGCGACCTCTAGGAGTTGATCGTAGAGCTTGTCGCGATCGGTCTTGTTGATGCGGCTGACGGCCGACGCAACTTCGCCGAGGTAGCGAAGAAAGATCTGCCGCCGCTGTCCCTCGTGGCGGACGTGCAACCGGCGCCGCAGGTACATGCCTAGCTTTCGGCCGACTGACTGCAATGCGAGCCGCAGTTCTTTCTGGATTTCGGGGTAAGAGGCAATGGCTTCCTTCGATTCGTTGGTGAAGGGAACCCATACGCTGGCCATATGCACCATGACGGTGACGGGACCGCCGGGGAGCGAGCCACGGGACTGGTTCAGGCCGTACGAGCGCCAGTTGGTTCCCATGACGGTCTGCGTGATGGCGCAGGCGCCGGCCTGGAACTGCAACGGCACGCGGTTGGCGTAGCGGAGGACATTCATCGACTGACCTTCGCTGATGTTCACGCTTTGCAGCGCTTGATGCAGCCGGTCGACGTCCGCCGATTTCAGCTTGGCCGGTGAAATGCGAATGCCGACGTTTGCTGAGGCCAGGATCTTGTCGGCGGCATCGGCTCCGAGTCCCTGGAAGCTGCTGATGAGGAACTGGCGGAGTGTGCGGGCGTCGCTCTCTTCGAGAAGTTCGGCGAGCCCCTCGCGCGACACGCGTGCGACGGGCGATGCGCCACCGTAGGCCAACCCGACCTCGATCTGGAACGGGTTGCCGCGATAGACGGCCGGCGGCCGCGTGGCGGCGGCGTAAAACTCGCCGGGCACCACCTGTCGCAGCCCCTTGAGGATCAGTTCCTCGCCGATGGGGACGATGCAGTCGGTCGAAGGGGCGGGGATTTTCGTCTTCTGGATGGCCTGATAAAGCTGGTCGGCCTCTTGCCGGCCAACCTTCTTCGGGTTGGCCCGGGGGCTGATTTTTGCCGCGTCACAAAGTCGCTTGGCGATGGCCGCGCTGACGCGGGAGAACGAGCCGATCAGAAACTGAGCGATGGTTGGCGCCGCGGTATCGTGGACCATCGTAACGAGTCGTCCCAGTTCAACGCCGTAGGGGTGCGGCTTGATCTCCTTGGGCTCCGGCGGCAATTGGTCGGTCACCCGCGAGTAGTCCCGCTTGTCGTCATCCGGATCGGTGTAATGGATGGCGACATGGGGATTGGCGATGGCGGTTTCTTCCAAATACTCATCGACGCTCCCACGGCCTCGCTGATAGCGTGCTTCCAGTTCGATGGTGACGCGGGTGCCGTGTTCGACGGTTTCCTCCCACTCGATGCCGTGCTTTTCGATTAGCTTCTCGCCGAGCCCGTTCGGCGGAATCTCGACGCCCTCGCCGCGTCCGTTAAGGATCTCGGGGAGGTTCCGCTTGGTGTCGATCTGGATTTCGTAGTAGTGGGCGGATTCGCGGCGTGAGACCTTCGACATGATCTTGACCGGTTTTCCGGTGGTCAAGAGCCCGTGCATACCGGCCGCGCTGATGCCGATGCCCTGCTGTCCGCGGCTCATCCGCATCCGATGGAACTTCGAGCCGTAAAGCAGCTTGCCAAAGATCAACGGGATTTGCTTTTTGAGAATGCCGGGGCCGTTGTCCTGAACGCCGACCTTGTAGCGGTCCTGGCCTACGCGCTGGATATGGACCCAGATTTCCGGCAGGATGCCAGCTTCCTCGCAGGCGTCGAGGGCGTTGTCGACGGCTTCTTTGACGGTCGTGAGGAGGGCTTTGCGGGGGTTGTCGAAACCCAGCAGGTGGCGATTCTTGGCGAAAAACTCGCTGACGGATATATCTCGCTGGCCGGCCGCCATCGACTGGGCAGTCGCGCGGCGGCGTGGACGGGCGACAACCGCGCCGTTGCCATTCGAACTGCCATTCGAGCCAACCGGGGCCGGGGACTCTACATTAGGGGTAGCCATGACACTCAAACCTGAACTCCTCATCTAGCAGCAAAATCTCGTTGCGGGCTTGCGCGCCGGAGCGGGGGCAACCTGACCTTGCAGCGTGAACAAAGCTGCGGGGCAGGGGCTCGCGGGAGGACGTGGGCATCGGAGGGCCGAGCGGCCACCGTCTCGCCGTCCGCGCGAAACGGCAGCGCAGACCTGAGGGATTATAACGGTTTTGCCGGCCCTGTCCCACATGGCTTTTCCCAAATTTCCGGCAGAATACGGGGCTTTTTCCCGCGCGACACACAAAGATTTACCGCTACCAGCCTTGCTGCCGACATTGGTAGTGAACATCCCGCCGCCGCGTCGCGCGGTGCTTCTCCCCGCCAAAAGCGCGGGTTTGACCACGGAGGATCGAAGCCATGAATCGGGGGTCTGCGAAAATTCTGACGGCCATTGCCGCGATGAGCGTGTGCGGTCTGCTGTTAGGGGTGGCCACTCCGGCTCTCGCCGTGTCCGCCGGGCCGGGGACGGCCGGGGACTTGTTTCACAACTACTATGCGCCGCCAGCGGGCTACCCGGGCGTTGGGGCCAAGCTGTACCCCTGCCCGCGGCCAACACCGCCGGTGGTTGGGCACACGTACGTGACGTATCAACCATTGATGCCGCACGAGTTTCTCTACCCGCATCACCGCGTCTATAAGACGACCCATCCGGACGCGTCGCGCACGCGGACATCGGTTCACTGGCAAGGGCGTGGCACCTGGTTGCCGACGTTGCTGCCGCCGAAGTACACGCTGACGCGTCCCGCCTGGGGTTACGACGTGCTCAACAACCGATAGTTCGGCGGCACGGCGAAAGAACAACCTGCTGCGAACTTAACTAGGAGCGAAAACCCGATGAAACGTTTTGTCTTGCTCACCGTCGCGGTGGCATTGCTGACCGCTTGGGGATGGTCCGACAAGGCGTCCGCCGGCTGGGGATCGATGAAGGGCCGGGTGGCGCACAGGCAATCGCAGACCAAACCGTGGCACGGCGAATATTACGACTCGGCATGGGGCGTGCCAGTGGCAGTGGTGGTGCCGCCGAAGGCCGAGAGCCAAACACATTGGGGTTGGGGCGTTGGCGCGACCCGCGTGACACCGATCCAGCACCAATTCCAAGCGGCGTACCCCGGCGGGCCCGAGGGTCGCGGCGGTCGCAATTCTTTCCGGCCGACCCCGCGATGGCCGTCGAGCACGGACCAATTCGGCGACTACTACATTCGCGGTCCATGGTAGTGGGACATCCCAGGCGGCGCGGCCCTCTCCCACAATGGGAGAGGGGTGGCGGATTTGTCGTCTGAGTTCGGTTTTTTTTCGTCCCGCCAATGGCGCGGTGTTCGGCTTGCAGGAAAGGCGTTGATCTGTGGCTCGCTACTCGATTGGACCTGGCAAAACGCGTATCGGCTGGATCGGCACGGGGGTAATGGGCGGCAGCATGTGCGGGCACCTGATGCGGGCCGGGTTCGCCGCAACGGTGTTCAACCGCACGCGTGGCAAGGCTGAGACGCTGCTGGCGGCAGGCGCGAAATGGGCCGACAGCCCAGGGGCCGTGGCCGAGGCCTCAGACGTGATCTTTACGATCGTGGGCTTTCCCGCGGATGTCCGGGAGGTGATTCTGGGGCCGCAGGGGGTTGTGGCGGGCTGCACTGCGGGCAAGATCATCGTCGACATGACGACCAGCGAGCCGAGTTTGGCGGTGGAGATTGCCGAGCGGGCGGCGGCGGTCGGTGTGGCGGCGATTGACGCGCCGGTTTCGGGCGGGGACGTGGGGGCGCGCGAGGCGAAGCTTTCGATCATGCTGGGCGGCGATGCGGAGGCGATCGACTCGCTGACGCCGTGCTGGGAGGCGATGGGCAAGACGTTCCTCAGGCAGGGCGGGCCAGGCGCCGGGCAACACGCCAAACTGGTCAACCAGATCCTGATCGCGGGGAACATGGTCGGGGTTTGCGAGGCCCTGCTGTATGCCTTCAAGGCGGGACTGGATCTCGACGCCGTCATGCGGTCGGTGCAGACGGGGGCGGCGGGCAGTTGGTCGCTGTCGAATCTTGGGACGCGGATCATCGCCAACAATTTTGCCCCGGGGTTCTTCGTCGAGCATTTCGTCAAAGACCTGGGCATCGCTCTGGGCGAGGCGCGGCGCATGAATCTCTGTCTGCCCGGTCTGGCGCTGGCGAACCAGTTGTACGTGTCGCTGATGGCCCACGGGGGCAGCCGGATGGGGACGCAGGCCCTGGAGCTTGCGCTGGCGGGGATGTCGAACGTCGATTGGCGGAAGCGGTGACATCGGCATAGTTCCTTCGCAGGCAAGCCGTTGCGTCGCGATCTTGGGCCGCGCTTCTCAGGGTGGAAGAAAGCTCGTAGAATGCAGGTGACGCGGCAGTCCGCGTCAAGGTACCGTAGCGTATTATCGCTACGCGGGGCCAGGAACAGCGCTGCTCGGTTGCCCAACCGCGCGGCGGCCGCCTGGCCCCGGTTATTCGGGGAACCGTCGGCCGCTTCTTCCGCCCAAACGCATGTTGGATTTCGTTCAAGAGCGTCATAAGCCGGCGTGGCCGCTGGATCGGCCGCGCGAGTTGATCGTGGCTTGCCCACCGATGCACAGCAACGTGAACCTGTCGCGGATTGCGCGGGCGGCGGGGTGTTGCGGCGTGCAGCGGATGATCTGCACGGGCAACGCGAAGCTGGTGGGCAAAATCGCCCGGGATTCGGACGAGACGCTGGAGATTGAGATTCATCGGACGCTGCCGCCAGTGCTGGAACGGTTGCGGGGCGAGGGGTTCGCGATTGTTGGGCTGGAGCAGACGACGTCCGCAGTGTCGATCTTCGAGTTTCCGTTCCCACGGCGTTCGGTGCTGGTTGTGGGCAACGAGCGGTCCGGCGTGGCGGACGACGTACTGCGGCTGTTGGACCACGCGATCGAGATTCCGGTCTACGGGCGTCCGCACGCGCACAACGCAGCCACGGCGACCGCGATGGCGCTGTACGAGTACTGCCGACAGTACCCGCGAGGCTAAGGACGCCGGGGCACTTGCACATGCCGCGGGGGAATTGCAAAACACTCGGCCGGCAGGGCAACGCCGAGCTGAAGTGGTGGGTGTGGGCCAGGGTCGGCAGTGCAACTGCCACCCCAACGGAGAGACTTATTCCTTTTGTTCCCTCCGATGAGTCTGCAAGCCGGTGAGGCGAAGAACCACAACCACTGTCAGCAGACTTGCCGTCACGCCGGCAATGTCCGAGAGTATCCGGCCGCCCAGGAACTCCGCGAGATAATGAAAGTGCATCCTGTCACTGCACGAGCCACTGATCAATTCCGTCATCCTTCTTTCTCCAAGTATGGCGCTCACAGGGGAGTACTGGATCACCGAGTTGGCGATGCATGCCGTCCACCAAATCGCCAGAACACGAGGTACCGCCACCCGATGCCATCGCCGACCGGCCGAAATGTTGGCCTTCCACAACTCCTTAACGACATAGTACGGCATGAATAGGCCTGCGATGGGTACGAAGAACCAGCCGACACTCCACCCAGGCGTATAGCGCAATCGCTCAGTTCGCAAGAACTGTGAGTTCCAGCTGATGCGGTAGAGCCACGCAAGAAATAAGGACGCTGCAGCAAGCCCAAGACCAAGTTGTAGCGTTGCGAACACGCACTCCCGGGTATCTTGCGCTTCTGCCAAATCGCGAGGAACCGTTCCCCCGAGTCGGAAAACGTCTACCATCGCGAGCTCGTAAGTACTCAATAGAACCCCTGACGCACTGATAACCGAATGCGCCACAAGGAAAATCACCGCGCACCACGCAAGCCGAGAAATGGGGCGATATCCGCGCGACTCCTCTAACGACATATTCACGTTCCCTATTCGTCCGACCGACGATTGCCTCTTCGCCGTTCAGTTGCTTTTGGGCGGCGGCGATGGAGAACGCGGCGGAGTCGGTCCAGCACAGCAACTTTGCCCTCTGCGTCGAAAATACCTTTGCTTCGCGTTAGTTTTGCCTTGCTTGACGACGGCACCCG
>JAJFUI010000127.1 GCA_021372555.1 Planctomycetaceae bacterium
AGGATCGAACAGTCTACCGCCAATACTTTTTGCTCTGCCGCGTTCCATTTCCAAATCACCTCACGCCTTGAGTTACTTCTTGCAGCACCGTTCAAACCGCTTCCAGCAGTTCTCTGCCGCTTTTCGCTTCTCTTCAAGTTGAATTTGGTGCTTTCTGAACTTCTCGAACGGGCCTTCGATTGAATGGCGGCTTCCTTCGAGCACAAAGTCGCACAGCGATTCTTGCAGGACAGTCTCACGGGCTCCCCCGTGTTCGCGTGACATTCTTTTGAGACCTGACGCCCGAAATGTACTGCAATTCCTGGTGATACTGAAATCTGCTCATTCCGGATGGATATGGGACATCCAAGTCATTGTATGAACTGCCCATTTTCTTCCTCGCAATCTCGCGGAATGCATCTTCTGGACAGCCCGCAAATGCACCTCTCTCAAATGCTCGCAACTCCCAGTGATCGCCTTTCTCGAACTGTAGCTCCTTTGCAAGGAAGAAGTCACAATGCGTGATCGCCTCCCTACAAAAGATGACTGGCTGCCCCCGTTTGACCCCTTGACATGTGTGACGACAAAGCAAAGGGAAGCGTCTTTTCCGTTCTGAGCCGTTAGTTGCCAGTCGCCAGCGACGGTAACAAGAGTTCCAAGTGGCTCCCCTAGTTCGCCTGTCACAACAACACGGCTAAGCAGGTCGCTAGACTTAATCCGCATAATGGCATCTTCCTTCGCACGCGACCAGTTATCGGCAGGTCCGATGACACACACTGTCACAAGCGCAACTGCGGGGACGCCAATGCAAATCGCCATCCGCGTCTGCCAGCCCCGATACGCGCCGTACCCTTTAGGAACCCTATTGTGCCTACCTCGCAATCGACCAAAGAACTTGCCAATCCTTCTATGTGCTGCATCAATACCCGACATCGTTTACGCCATCCCGTGGCTAGTGTAACATCCATTCTGTAAATACGGAGGGTGATTCCGGGGAGGGTGAAGGTGTCCCCGGAATTGATCAATGGGTGAGTAAAAACGACTACCACACCGCGTACAGCACCAAGAGGGTCGCTCTTTCATTGAATCAGAATTGCCTCTCCGTGTCCCCCGTTTCTTTTCCCCGGTCACGTCGTTCGGTGGGATCCCGCCGCAACTGCCACGTTATCCTGACAGAAATCGCCAAAGTCAGAAAAAGGGAAAACCACAATGGGCTTCTGGGAGGTTCAAAGGCCAAGAAGAGAATATCGAGGCACACAGCAATAAGTAGAGTCACTGCATCGCGTCGCAATGCGTCCTTAACGTCAGGTTTCATCTTATTTGCACCAAGCCAGTTACTCTATAAAGTCTGCGAGCATCGCAGAACGCGGCAAACGCGACTGTCATCTTTCTCTGAACGCCTATCTCGGAAGAGGAAAAGGGGATAAAAAGAACAAAGGGGATACGTATGTAATGTCGCCTTGGTCGTCCACGCGGGAGAACGGGGGAACAGTCGCGATTCCTGACACGACGTCATTGTAGCCAGTCGGGCAAAGACCGGGTAGAACGCGTTCCCGACCACGACGCGATTCCACAACCGCCGCCACGCACCCGCCAATGCCGATGCAACGTGGCAGCGACTCTCGACTTTGCCGACCGTCCTCCGCGCTGATCGAAGGTTCCCTCACACCCGCCCGACGCGCCAAGTTGGCTCAAAGACTTTCGTTGCTCAGCCGCCGCCCGACGGCTACAGTGGACCCGTCTTCGTGCGCGCACGGGCCTTGCGGCCAAGGTCAGCCCTAAACTGGCTGTGCGGCGCGCGAAAAACCCTCCCAGAAGATGCGGGCGTCAGAAGCCAACTTGCGACCTGGTTGCCAGCCGCAACACAGCGAGCAAAAAAGTGCCGGCCCGCGGGTTGTCTGCCGGCTTGTCCGGCAGGCCGCTTTACGCGGGTGGCTGTGCCAGGTTGCCCAGCAACCAGTTGCCGGCCCGCGGGGAGGCGACAAACCCGAAGGCCGTCTCGATTTTGCCCTCCAGCCGGTCCGCGAGGAAGCTCCAACCCTGCGGAATTGTGCAACGGATACCACCAATGAGCCCCGCGACCAGCCGCCAAAAATCGCCGCTCCAACCGCTGCCCCGCCAACCCCTTACGATTTGTGCGCTCGCAATCCCCAAGAAACGCACCGCCCGGGGGTCGGTTGCACAATTATCCGCGAGGCCGTCATCGGCTGACGATCCAAACCCAAATCGCGCCCAGACAAAGCAGCACGCCGACAAGAATCCACCACGGTTTGCGGCCCTGCCCCGCGTCTTCCTCCGAGATGTACTCGCCGCAATGCGGGCACCGCACCGAGTCCTCGTAGATCTCCGCGCCGCAGTACGGGCAGGGAACTGTCGCGTCCTCGCCCTCGGGCTCGTCGTCCCAGTCTTCGCTTTCCGAGGTGTGCCGTTCCATAGCCGTATCTTCCGCGGGCATCAAACGGCAAGGCCGCTCATGCTACAGAATGAACTTGCTCAGGTCCTCGTCCTCGGTCAGCTCGGCCAACCGCTCTCTGACGTAGGCGGCGTTAACGGCAACGCGGCCTTGCTTCATGTCGGGCGCCTCAAAGCTCAGTTCATCGAGCAGCCGCTCCATGATCGTGTAGAGCCGGCGAGCACCGATGTTCTGTGTCGTCTGGTTCACCTGGTACGCGAACTCGGCCAAGGTCTCGATGGCGTCCTCCTGGAACGTCAGTTCGACGCCTTCGGTGGCCAGGAGCGCTTCGTACTGTTTCGTGAGCGCTCCCTTGGGCTCCTTGAGAATTCGCACGAAATCATCCTTGCCCAGCGCCTGCAATTCGACGCGGATCGGGAAGCGGCCCTGCAGTTCCGGCATGAGATCGCTCGGCTTCGCCCGATGGAAGGCGCCGGCGGCGATGAACAGGACGTGATCGGTCCGCACGTAGCCGTAGCGAGTCTGGACTGTCGTCCCCTCGATAATCGGCAGCAGGTCGCGCTGCACGCCCTGCCGCGACACATCGGCCCCGTGCGTCTGCTCGCCCGCGACGATCTTGTCCAACTCGTCCACGAAGATGATGCCTACATTCTCGGCCAACTCGATGGCGGCGGCGTTGACCTTCTCCTGATTGATCAGGGCGTCGCACTCCTGCTCGAACAGCACGCCGCGAGCCTCAGCCACGGTCATTTCGCGGCGGCTGGTGTGCTTCGGCAGGATCTTATCGAACATCCCGTGCAGGTCGAGGTCCATCTGCTCCATGCCCACCCCGGTCAGCATCATCGGCGTGGCTCGCTGCTCGATGGTCACTTCGACGCGTCGCTGCTCCATTTCGCCGGAGGCAAGCATCGCCCGCATTTTCTCACGCGTTCGCTCGTAGCGTTCCGGCGAGTCGGGGCTTTCGTGCATGGCGTCAAACGCCGGCGGTTGTGGGACCAGAAGGTCCAAAAGCCGATCGGCCACTCGCTTCTTTGCCTCCGCCTGAACGTTTTCCCGCTCGGCTGCCCGCACCAGTCCGATGGCGTTCTCGACCAACTCGCGGATCATGCTTTCCACGTCGCGGCCATAGTAGCCGACCTCCGTGTACCGGGTCGCCTCGACCTTGAAGAACGGCGCGCCGGTGAGCTTGGCCAGCCGCCGGGCGATCTCCGTTTTGCCGACACCGGTGGGCCCGATCATCATGATGTTCTTCGGGGCGACCTCGTGCCGCATGTCCCCTTGAAGCTGTTGCCGTCGCCAACGGTTGCGCACCGCGATGGCCACCGCCCGCTTCGCCGCGTCTTGCCCGACGATATGCCGGTCCAGCTCTTCAACAATTTGCCGAGGGGTCAAGTCTCGCACGCCATCTCCTCCACGATAATGTTCGTATTCGTGTACACGTCAATGCCCGCGGCGATCGTCAACGCGGTGCGGACGATCTCGACGGCGCTGAGATTGGCGTGGGCCAGCAGCGCTCGCGCGGCGGCCACCGCAAAGTTGCCGCCCGACCCGATCCCCAAGACACCGTCGGTCGGCTGCACGACGTCGCCGTTGCCGGTAATGAGCAGCGTGTGCCGCGCGTCGGCCACCGCCATCATCGCCTCCAGTCGCCGCAGCGCTCGATCGGTGCGCCACTCCTTCGCCAACTCCGTGGCGGCACGCGGCACGTTCGACGGATAATCCTTGAGCTTGGCCTCAAACCGCTCAACCAGCGCAAAGGCATCGGCCGTTGCCCCTGCAAAACCGGTCATCACCTTGCCGTCCATCAGTCGCCGGACCTTACTGACGTCGGCCTTCATGATGGTGTTCGCCACCGTCACTTGGCCGTCACCACCCATGGCCACCACCCCCCGATGGCGGACAGTCAGAATCGTTGTCGAGTGGCTTTTCATGCTTTCACGCTCCGCAAAGACCTTTCAAACGGAATTGTAACCATCAATATGGCGCAAATGAATGGACGGTGCCAGGGGGCCGACGGCCAACGAAAAAGGCCGGCCCCCTGGGGGACCGGCCCGGCGACTCCGACGTTTTTTCGACGGCTAGGTGCCTTCCAGCCGATGGCCGCGACGGTGCGCGCGTCGCGTCTTGATCACTTGCTTTTGATCCGGGGTGAGGACGGACTCGACTTTCTCGCGAACTTCCTTCGTAAGTTGGGCGAACTGCTTGGCGACTTCATCGAACTTCACCTTCTGCTCGTTGGTGAGCTTCATCGCCTCGCGACCGGCCGCTTCGATTTCATCGTGACTCTTTCCCGCCTCCTTTGCGGCAGCGGCGGCTTCTTTGCGAGCCGTCTTCTGATCCGCTGTCGGAATGGCCATCCGCTTCTCCCTGAGGGCCTTGAACTTGGGAACGTATTCCTTCTTGATCTCGGCCACCTTGGTCTTCTGCGCGTCGGTGAGCTCGACACCGCGGAGAATCTCCATGCCAGGGACGAATTCCGCTCGGGCCTTGTCCTCTCGTGGCGGCTTCGTTTCCTTCTTCTCTTCAGCCGCGAACAAGCTGCCGACCAACACCAGCGACACTGCCAACGCAAATGCAGCACTCACAACTCTCATGACACTCTTCCTTTGCTCGAAAATGGGGGCAACTTGATGGGCAGTCGCTTGTCCATGCCGAACAACACAACGGCCGCTCATCAATAGACGCCCCGGCGACTGGCAGCCACTGGGGCGTAATTCGTCTACACGAAATTCAACACCATCGATCGCCGTAGGTTTCGGCGAATTCCTCGACGGTTCTTATCGGATCAGCTTTTTTAGCTCCGATTCCAGATCAACGACCTTAACCGCGCGGTTGACGACCTTGCCCTGCTGGTCGATAAGAATCATCGTTGGCACGGTAAGAATCCCCAGGGCGTTGGCCGGACGACTGTCCAGTCCGCCCTCCTCGTAAATTTGAGGCCAGGGCAGCGGGTTGTCGGCCAAATAGGCGTTCAGGTCTTTCGCGTTGTTGTCGAGACTTACGCCGACAATCGCCAGTGAGCGACCATACTTGTTCCATAACTCCTTGAGCGTCGCCATATCTGCCTTGGCGGGGGCACACCAGGTCGCCCAATACTGGATTAGCACCACTTTGCCGCGGTAGCTGGCCAGATCAATCTGACCGCCTTGGGGGCTTTGCCCGCGAAGCTCGATGGTCTTGCCGACCGAGTCGAGCCGAATCTGCGCGCCGGCGGCTTTCTTCCCGGCCGACGCATTGGGGAACTCCTGGCTAATGCGCAAGTACCACCGCTTCGCCTCATCTTCCTGACCCGTGAACTCCTGACTAATGGCCAACTGAAGCATGGCCTCGGCAGCGTCGGGTGCTGTCGGATACTGGGAGACGAAGCCTTCTAACGTCTTCAGCCACTCTTCCTGGAGCTTCGCGAAATTGGCCTTTGGCGCCTGCATCGAGCGGAAGTACGCCGCCGTGAGTTGGCGGAACTTGACGTAAGCTGCCAAGTTCTTGTCGGTGTTATTCTTTTCCAGCTTGTCGAAGAGCTTTTCGAGACGCTCGGCGCCATCGGGATAAACGCCCGATTGGACGGCCGCGCTGAGCATGTCGGCGAGTTGGCGTACCCACATGCTGCGATCTTCCGCAGTCTTCGCCGCCTCGGCGATTTGATCAATCAGGTCGGCCCTTTTGGCGGTGTATTTCGCTTGCTCGGCCTGCGAGCCGCTTCGGGCCGGATCGCGGTCGAGCTTCTCGAGGTCCGCCAAAAGCTTTTGCGACGTTTCGCTCGGCGCGTTTGACGTGTTCGGCTCATTCCGCACCGGCAGAGAGGCTTGGAAGAAGAGGCCGCTGTCGGACAGAGGTATCAACCTCCAGGCGTCTCCGACTTGCACCAGAGTGCCGATCTGCACCTGTTCGTGCTTGCCGTTGCTGTCGACGATGGCCGTCACGTTTTCATACACTCGCATGTCCTTGGTAGACTGATCGGTTCCGGCTGGCACAACGCCTGGGCGGCTGGCGCCGAATTGGAGCCAAACGGCGTTCGGTGCTGCGCTATTTTGCCGAGCTACGGTTGCCGTAAAGCCTTTGATTGCTTGGTTAACCTTTTCGGTTACGGCCTGTGAACGGGTTTTGCCGAGGCCCAGCGATCGCAAATCAGTCGGAGTGAGGAGGAGTCGCGCGAAACGATCCGCGTCTCGTGCCGTAATCGCGGCCACTGCCTCGGACGTGACCTCTTCGGCAGAGATCTGCTTCCAATAGTCGATGACGCCGTCCTCGTTGCGATCAATTCCCCAGCGACTTCCACCGGTGTGGAACCAACGGCACTGGTCGACCTTGCCGTTGAAGTTGGAGTCGATATCGCGGTACACCTCTAAGCCGTCCTTGTAGTAGCTCCACTGATCGACAACGCCATCGTCGTTGGTGTCGATGAACTTCCGGAGCATCACACCTTCCGGACTCTCGACGATCCAGCCGATGTGGCCATCGATCTTCTTGGCGACCATCTTGCACTTGGCAGCAGCTTCCGCGGAGGGACGATCGTATTCGACGCCCTGTTGAACGGGCACGAGCCGCAGGGCCTGCTCTGCCGTGGGCGCGGCGGCCAATGCCCAATCCGGCAACAAACTCAAACAAAATGCGCTAAGCAAGGCCATTGTGGGGGGATGAAACCGCATTGCGTTGATCCTTTCCTTCCCTGGAGAGGTTGGTCGACCGCGCCGGCGCAAGCCGGCAGACATACCCCCAATGTTTCGGCTCAACCACAACCGAAATATAAGCAAATTGCGTCGTGTTTACCGAATATAGCGATAATGGCGCTGGTTCGCAGGACCTGCGTTGCCACGCCTTTGGACGGTTTCTTTGCTACACGACGCGTGCAAAGTGGCTTACCGATCACTCGCCTGATTCGCCCGGACAACTCGGCGTCGTTTCGCCCCCTGACGGAAAGCGGTATACTGCCGGAATGGAATTTCTAAGACATACGTTGGCAAATGGGCTGGACATCGTAGCGGAGAGCAGTCCGGCGGCTTATTCGACGGCCCTCGGCTTTTTCGTGCGCACCGGCGCTCGTGACGAGGACGATGCGGTGGCCGGGGTCAGTCATTTCCTCGAGCACATGGTGTTTAAGGGCACGCCCACCCGTTCGGCGGACGACGTGAACCGTGAATTCGACGAGATGGGTGCGCATTACAACGCCTTTACGAACGAGGAGAACACAGTCTACTACGCCGCCGTGCTTCCGGAACACCAGGACCGAGCGGCGGAACTATTGGCCGACATTCTGCGCCCCTCTTTGCGTGAAGATGACTTCAATACGGAAAAGCAGGTGATCCTCGAAGAGATTCAAATGTACGAGGATCAGCCGCCGTTCGGAGCGGACGACAAATGCCGGGCGATGCACTATGGCTCCCATCCGTTGGGCCGAAGCGTCCTGGGAACGCCACAAAGCATCGGCCAACTGCCGGTCGACGCCATGCGGGAGTACTTCCGGCGGCGTTACAGCCCCGAGAACATCGTTCTTGCCGCGGCCGGCCGGGTTGATTTCGACTCTTTGGTGGCCATGGCTGACCGGCTCTGCGGTGACTGGGAGCGGATTGCGGCTAGCCGGAACGTCGAGCCGGCCGCTCGCTGCGACGGCTTCGAGGTTCTTCGCAAGGAGACGGCGTCGCAGCAGTATCTGCTACAGCTCTCAGCCGGCCCGGCGGCCGAAGATGCCGACCGGTACGCTGCCAAGCTGCTGTCCACCGTCCTGGGCGACGATTCCGGCAGCCGGCTCTACTGGGAATTGGTTGATCCCGGCTTGGCCGAACACTGCAGCCTCGGTCACAGCGAGCATGAAGGGGCAGGCATGATGATGACCTACATGACTTGCGACCCTGAGTACGCCGCGAGCAATCTGCGGCGCATCATCGATGTCTACCGGCAAGCAGAGGCCGAAGGGGTCACTGCGGAAGAACTGGAACAGGCCAAAAGCAAGGTCCGCTCGCGGATTGTGCTTTCGAGCGAACGTCCGCGAGGGCGGCTGTTTGCCGTCGGAAGCGATTGGCTCTACCGCCGGGAGTATCGGCCGGTAGAACTGGATCTGGACACCGTTTCCGGAGTCACCGTGCCGGAGCTGTCGGCGGTTTTAGCCAAGTATCCGCTCACTCATGCCACGACGGTGACGATCGGACCGCTCGCTGAATTGCCACAGCCGTAGTTTGTTGGGAGAATGCCCGCCGATTGTTTTCGACGTGGAGCGTGGCTTGTCGCGATTTCCGCTCCGTCATACGATGACTGCCATGAACGCCATTATTCCAGTCTCGATGTTGTTGGTTGGCGCGGGGTTGGGCGTCGCCGTCGCGTGGTTGCTGATGAAGACGAAAGCCGCGGCGGCTTACGGCTGTGGAAAAGCGGAAGCGGCGATCGAGACCGCCGCGCTATCACAAAAGGTGATCGCCCGCGAAGAAACCATCGAGGAACTTCGCGGCCGGTTGCAGCAGGCGGACGTCGCGCACGCGGACCTTCAGCGACAGGTGACGTCGCTCGCCAGCCAGGCCGCCGAACTGAAGCAGGCGCTGGCCGCCGAGCAAAAACAGGCCCGAGATAAGCTGGCACTGCTGGACGATGCCAAGCGGCAGCTGGCCGATGCCTTCAAGGCGCTAGCCGCCGAGGCCCTGAAAAGCAGCAACACATCGTTCCTGGAACTGGCAAAGACGCAGTTGGAGAAGTTTCAGGAATCGGCGAGGGACGACCTCGGCAAGCGTCAGACAGCTATCGACGAACTAGTCAAACCGGTCAAGGAATCGTTGGGCAAGGTGGACCTCAAACTGCAGGAGATCGAAAAGAGCCGCATTGAGGCGTACAGCGGGCTTACGGAACAAGTGCGCTCGCTATCGGAGACGCAGAAGGAACTTCGCGGTGAGACGGCAAATCTTGTGCGCGCGCTGCGGCGACCCCAGGCACGCGGCCGATGGGGCGAAATACAATTGCGCCGCGTCGTTGAGATGGCCGGGATGTTGGAGCATTGCGACTTCTTCCAGCAGCAATCGACCGATGGCGACGATGGCCGGCTTCGGCCCGACCTGGTCGTGCAATTGCCGGGCCGCAAGAACATCGTGGTCGATTCGAAGGCGCCGCTTGAAGCGTACCTCGAAGCGATCGAGGCTCCCGACGACGAAACTCGTGTGTTGAAGTTCAAAGACCACGCCCGGCAGGTGCGCAATCACATCGCGGCGCTGGGCCGAAAGTCCTACTTCGAGCAGTTCGACTTTACGCCCGAGTTCGTCGTGCTCTTTCTGCCTGGCGAGGTGTTTTTCAGTGCGGCCTTGGAGCACGATCCAAGTCTCATCGAACTGGGAGTAAGCCAGAACGTTATCGTTGCCACCCCCACAACGTTGATTGCTCTGTTGCGAGCGGTTGCGTACGGGTGGCGTCAGGAAGCGTTGGCCGAGAACGCCAAAATCATCAGTGACCTGGGGCAGGAGCTTTACAAGCGGCTCGCCGCGCTAGGCGAGCACATGCAGAAGGTTGGCCGCGGCTTGAGTACGGCCGTTGAGGCGTACAACGGCGCCATCGGTTCGTTAGAGTCGCGGGTGCTGGTCAGCGCGCGGCGGTTCAAGGAACTCGGCGCCGTCGGTGGCGCCTCAATCGCCGAGATTTCGCCGATCGAGACCTCCGCCCGCGCCCTGCAATCGCCAGAACTCTTGGCGGGTGATGGAAAGCACGGCTAGGCCGTTAGCGCGGCGGGTCGAAAGCTAACGAGCGGTCCTAGGTCTTCCTCACCACGCGTTTCGCAGCGAGGATGCGACCCCTCCGCGCTGCCTTGGGTGGGCTGTCCTCCTGATTTCAGCCGGCCCAGCAGTCGCGAGGTCCGCCATGGGTTGCTTCGCGTGAGCGACAGGCGCAGTCATTGGGCGAGAATGTTACAGTCGGCGCAACGTGCGCGCAAAGGCTCGCCGATGCACCGCTGCGCGCTAGTTGCTTATCGTCGCACGTGTAGTCGTAACCTCTGAGCATTCAATGGCTTGTAGTTGCCAGAGAAAAACCGTCTCGTGCACCGGACTGGGCCCCAAAGCAGGGCCTATATTTCCGTAGCGGCCAGTGGCCCACAGTGGGGTGTACGTTTCTTCGCTTGCCACGTGGGGAAAAACCGCTCGGCTGCGGAATTCGTGCAACGTTGTCCCGATAGAACGGTTTGTCGCGTCGATCCAGCAACGTGGTAGGCGGCGACGCTCCGTTGGCCAACAAAGTATCGTCTGGGGCTATGAGCAAACATCCAATCGACAAGGTCGGACGCGCGTTAACCGCTTGGAAAAGGCGATTGCCGGTTGCGCTTGCTTTGGCAATCGGCGTAGCGTTCACACTGGGCGTGTTCTCGGTGGTTCGTTGGTGGGAGAACCGCAACATTGAAAAGGCTTTTCGCATTGCCGCAGAAGACCGGTCCTGGACCATCAAGGGAACGTTCGAGACCGAACTGGCGATGCTTGAACTGATCCGTACCGCTCTCATGACGGATGGAAAGGTCGAGCGACAAGAGTTCCAGGAAATTCTTGCGCCGTTTCGCTGCCGCACGAAAAGCATTTTGGCAGTAGAGTGGGTGCCTCGCGTTTCAGGTGATCGACGGGTCGAGTTTGAGGCTACGGCCAAGGGCGACGGCTTTTCAAACTTCCAAATCACGGAAGTAGGCAAGGACGGGCAGCTTGTCCGCGCCGCAGCACGCCCCGAGTACTTTCCCGTGTACTACAGCGGTCCTGGACCAGGCGACAAATTGGTCGAGGGCTACGATGTCGGCTCGGAGCAGGTCCGGCGCGAGGCGATCGAGCTGGCATGCGACACTGGAAGGACGGTAGCCAGCGCACGCATCGCACTTGTCCAGAACAAGACAAAGGTGGAGGGCTTCCTGGTTGTTCTACCTGCCTACTGTCACGGTAAACCTGTCAATAGCGTAGCCACGCGCCGTACGAACCTTTGGGGGCTTGTGCTTGGCGTCTTCCAACCTGACAGGATGTTCAAGGCTGCGATGTCCACCCTGCAGCCCGAGGGAATCGACGTCTACATGTATGACGCGTCCGCCCCTGCGGACGGCTGCCCGTTCACTTTCCATCGTTCGAGGATGCGGCAGGGCCCCATGCAGGTTGACGACGAATCGCGAGTTAGAAATCCGGAGGGCATGTATTCGCGGGCAGCACTCGATGTCTTGGGCCACCCCTGGACGATCGTTTGCCTACCCACGCCCGATTTCATTGCGGCAAGGCAAACCTGGTGGCCTTGGGGAGTACTGGGAACCGGGCTGGTGCTAAGCACGCTACTGGCGGCCTATGTCTCCGCCAGCATCGACCGTCGGGTCTTTGTTGAGCAGTCGCTTGCCGAAAAGCACCGTTATGCCGGGGAATTGGAGCAAAAGGTCCGTGCCCAGACGGGCCACATCCGCCGTGCCCAGGAGGAAATCATCCATCGGCTCCTGTCGGCATCGCAGTGGCGAGACGAGGAAACCGGATCGCACGTTCGGCGTGTGGGCCTTTGGAGTGAGTTGTTGGCCAAGGCAGCGGGCTGGTCGGCGGCCCAGTGCGACTGCATTCGTCAGGCCGCGCCGATGCACGACGTGGGCAAGATCGGTATCCCGGACGCCATTTTGCGAAAGCCTGGTAAACTGATGCCCGACGAGTTTCGGGTGATGAAAACGCATACGAGTATCGGTGCGGACATGCTGGGCGGCTCGAACGTTCCGCTGCTCCAAATGGCTCGCGAAATTGCACTGAATCATCACGAGCGATGGGACGGCAAAGGCTACCCGCATGGCGTGGCAGCGCAGGACGTTCCGGAGAGTGCTAGGATTGTGGCCATCGTCGACGTCTACGACGCGCTGACGCATGACCGTGTCTATCGTCCGGCGATGTCGGAAGAAGAAGCGTTGACGATCTTGCGAGAGGGAGCCGGCACCCAGTTTGACCCGCTGCTCCTGGCGCACTTCTTCCTGCACCACTCGGAGATTCGTCGCATTGCCGAGCAATACCCCGACCAGGACCACAAGTCGTTGGAACAGCCTCAGTGGGTGCCGCCAGCGTGGTCTGATACGGCACCGGCGGACCAAACTGCAGCGATCCAGGTAGCGGGCACTTAGTCCGATGGATATTGCCTATCTTATGCGTCGGGCCGTTCTTGCCCGATCGTTCATTCCCCTACAACCGCACTTTGCGGGATAGACGGGACGGCTCCGAGGCCGATCAAAGTCCTTTTTCTTGACACGACCCTTGCATACGGTCGAAAATACATCAGTACTGCTGTCGGCCTGCGCAGCACGGGACCTCCATGGCGATTCCTTGCGGTAGTCTGCGAGGCCGGTCCGTCTATCGAGGAGTACCTCGTGTCAATCAGGTCGCGACTATCTTCGTGTGCCCGCTGCATATTGAACAACGTTGGGAGACGCGGTTTGCCAGCCGTGGCGTCGGGGGCACTTGGCTGCTCTTCAGGCCGGTCCTTGCGGTTTGAGGCCTTGGAGCACCGGCAGCTGCTTTCGGCGTCGGCTGGGAGCAACGTCGTTGCGGCGATGGCCACTCCCACGTTCAACATCACGAGCCCTACGTCGGGCAGCTATACGGCCGGGCAAGCGATTCCGATCCAGTGGAACGCCAGCCAAGTGCCCGCGAGCAGCACGATTGCGCTCTGCTACGACACGGATGCCGTTTGGGGAAACGGTAACGAGACGTGGCTCACGGTCAGCCAAACGGCGTACAGCGGTGCGGGGGCCTACACTTGGAACACGACGGGCGTCGCATCGGGCACGTACTATGTCGCGGGTTATCTGTACGCCAACGGTTCGGCGATTTGCAGTCACCTGACCACCCCCATCACCGTTCAGCAGAGCACACCGTCGTTCACAGTAACATCGCCTGCGTCCGGGACGTTTTCAGCGGGGCAGACGGTCGCGATCCAATGGAATGCGGCTAACGTGCCGGCCGGGAGCACGATCGCGTTATGCTATTCGACCGCCAACACTTGGGGCCAGGGCACCGACCACTGGCTCACCCTCACGCAGCCGGCCACCAACGGCGCCGGCAGCTATAACTGGGACACCACAGGCGTGACGCCCGGCGCATACTACCTGGCCGGTTATCTGTATTCGAACGGAACGGCGACGTTCTCGCATGGTCTGGAACCGATCGCAATTCAGACGGCGCCAAGCACGCCAACGTTCACGTTGTTGAGTCCGACATCCGGGACGTTTGTTGCGGGGCAAACCGAGCAAATAACCTGGAACGCTGGCAATGTGCCAGTGGGTGCCACCATCGCATTGTGCTACGACACGGATCCCGTTTGGGGTTCGGGGACCGAAACGTGGATCACTGTGAGCCAAACGGCCAACAATGGCTACGGCAGTTACGACTGGAATACGTCCGGCGTTCCTGCTGGGCAGTATTACGTCGCCGGCTATTTGTACTCCAATGGGACGCCGACACTGTCTCATTTGACGCAATCCGTTACCGTGCAGCCCGCCCCGGCAGCGACGTTTGCGATGAACGGTCCCACCGCGGGAGTCTACACTGTCGGGCAGACGGTCTCGCCGATTTGGACTGCTAGCAATGTGCCGGCGGGCAGCACGGTCAGCGTTTGCTATGATCCTGACACCGTCTGGAATGGCAACGAGACGTGGATCGCCGTCGACAAGGCGGCCATCAACGGCAGCGACTCGCTCAGCTGGAATACCACGGGCGTGACGCCTGGCACCTACTACCTTGCCGGCTATCTCTATGCTGGCGGGCGAGCTACCGTCTCGCACCTGACCCGGCCAATCATGGTTGCCGCCGCCCTCAACGTGGATGCCGCCTCGGCGGCGTTGGCCCCGCTCTCGGTCGATCAGGTGCTAAACAGCAACAGCCAACTCGCGCCAATCGTGGCCGAGGCGATACGGCGATGGTCCGCGGCGAGTGGAGGCCAGGACTTGGCGAACGTCTCGGTGAAGATTGCCGACTTGCCGGACGGCATGTTGGCCGAGACGATCGGCCGCACGGTTCTCGTTGACCGCGACGCGGCAGGCTACGGCTGGTTCGTCGACTCGACCCCTCAGGATGACGCCGAGTTCAACGCCCTGGCGACCGGGCAACTGGTTGCTCAGTCCAAAAGCGCCGCGGACGGTCGGGCGGATCTTCTGACGACAGTGATGCATGAGATGGGCCATGTGCTCGGCTATAGCGATGTTGGCGATGGGCTGATGAGCGGGGCTTTGCCGCTAAGCGTGCGTTGGCCGTCCGTCGCCGATGGCGTGTTTGCCAAGTACGGCGTCGGCTGATGCCGGGACCCGTTGCCCTGCAGCAATTGCGCGCACGCCCTCGGGGCAGCGCACTGCTCGCTAACCGTGGCGTTGATGCAAGTCCTTGAAGCAGCGAGACGCGAGCGGTCTTGGCTCGATCTGTGCGCGTGCCCGAAAAGGAAGATCGGCGCTTGCGCCGCGCGGATCGGAAGACGTGCGACGCGGAGCATAAAGTGAACGAGGAGCATGACAGCCGACCGCAGATGATGCTGATCGCCGGGGCGCTGGGCACCTAGCGACTTGTCAACGAGCGGACGACCAACGGTTTCGTTGGCGTGCAGGCGCTGCCTGGTCGCTGGCAACGAAAAGAGACTCGCTATGCCCCTCCGCCGCCGTCGGCGACGACGTGGTCGTCATGCTGCACGATAATGGCGGAGCTCGTCCACCACGACAGCAATGTCGGGCGGCACCGGGGCCTCCACCTCCATCAGCTCGCCGGTAGCCGGATGATGGAAGCGGAGCCGTCGAGCGTGCAGCGCCTGCCGGGCGAGCAGCACCAACTCGTCATTCGGATCGCGGCGGATCTCGCCCCGCGTGATTCGGCTGCGTCCACCGTACTGCCGATCGCAAAGCACAGGACATCCAATGTGGTCCAGATGGACGCGAATCTGGTGCGTTCGCCCCGTCTTCGGCAGCAGGCGAACGGCCGCAAAACCGTCGAATCGCTCCAGTACCTCGTAAAACGTCTGCGCCGGCCGACTCTGCGGATTGTGTCGGCGGATCGCCATCATCTCGCGGATGTGCGGATGGAACCCGATCGGACAGTCGATCAGATCGCGATCCAGCGGCGGACGCCCCGCCACAAGGGCGAAATACTCTTTCTCGATCGACCGTGACGCAAACTGTTTCGCCAACATCGCGTGGGCCTGATCGCTCCTGGCGACGAGAATCACTCCGCTGGTATCGCGGTCAAGCCGATGCACGATGCCCGGCCGGCTCAATCCGCCGACCGCGCTCAGGCTGGCGCCAAAGTGGAATTGCAGGGCGCTGGCCAGCGTCCCCGACCAGTGTCCGCGAGCGGGATGGACGACCATGCCGGGCGGTTTATTGACGACGACCAATTGATCGTCCTCGTAGAGCACATCGAGCGGGATGTCCTCCGGCCGCGGCGCCTCACGAGGGATTTCCGGGAGCACTACCGAGATGTGCTGTCCAAGCTTCAACCGGTACGCCGGCTTTCCGCCGCGACCATCGACTTTGACGCCGCCGGCCGAGATGACCCGCCGCAAATGAACGCGGCTGTATTCGGGAAAATGGGTTGCCAGCACCGCGTCGAGCCTATGGCCCACCTCGGTCTGGTCGACCGTCAGTTCCACCGGCTCGGAGGAAAGAGACATTGCAGGAATGAAGAAGCTCGAATGACGAACGATAAAAGAAGCTGCTCGGAACCCGGGCTTCGGGCTTCCTGCTCACTTTTTCTTCCCGGCATCCTTAGTCTTGGACGGCTGGCTCACCTTGCCCTTCGCTGGCTCGGATGACTTCGCCTTTTCCTGAGCTTTCGTCGAACCCTTGCCGCCAATTTCTTCGAAGTTGATGTCGTTGCCGCCGGCGGGCGGATTGCTCGGCAGTCCTTCCGGTGCGAATCGGGGCATCTCGCCTGGAGCTTCCGACTCCCGCGGGGCAACCGGCTTCGGGCTGTACCGCGTCAGGTCGTCATACAGCCGCTTGATCGTCGGACGCTTCAGATCGTTCAACCGGTCCCGCGCGGCCGAAGCAAACGCGCCGTCGGGCCAGTTCTTGACGACCTCGTTGTAACGGCGTGTGGCCGCTTCAAGGTCGGTCTCCGCTCCCTGAGCCTCCCACGCCCGAGCCAGCCCGAACGTGGCCCGCTCCAGCAACGAAGGATCGCTGCTCTGGTCCAGAACCCTGGCGTACAGCTCGGCCGCTTGTCGCAACTGTTGAATGGCGACTGCCTTGTCTTGGAACAGCCGGTTGCAGCCCTCGCCGAGCCGCATATCGGCCGCGACCACGGCAGCCATGTTGGCGACGCTGGTGTTGGGATACTCGTCCATCACACGCGTAAAACTGCTCGGATTGCCACTGTCGAGGCTCTGGTTGAGCCCATCCCACGCCATGGCGTTCTTCGCCGCCGACAATTGGCTGATGATGCCGTATGCCGCCAGAGCACAAACGACCACGAGCAACGCCGCAATCAGGCCGTTTTTGTACGGCTTGATGTCTTCGACCGCTTTGGCCAGCCAGTCGGCCAGCGCGTTATGCTGCAGTTCGTGCCGTCGTTCGCGTTTCATGGCAGACGATCCTTCCCGAGCAACCGCTCGCGAGCCCTGTGGAACTCCCAAAACACGGCAGTATACCCGCCCGCCGGGCGGCTATCAAGGCGGATTGCCGATGTACTGCAGCGACGACGACCGCGCCATGGATGGCTACCGAACCGATCCGTCGGAGGGGAAACCAGCCAGTAACTTGCGCAGACTGCGGCAAGCCCGGCGGGGGCGCGTTGACGAAGTGCAGCCACCGGCGAAAACGTGCCGAACCACTGACAGAGATAGTCCCCGCATACGCTTACGAAGACAGCCGCATCAACCCGTGTCCCTTGCAAGCTCCAGTTCGTTCCAGCGGCACGGCCAGCGTGACGATCGCCGCCGCCGGTTGCTAACCGACGAGTTGTGCAACTCGGACGAGCCAGCCGCGCAGCCGGATTGGCCGGAAAGGGAACTGCAACGGCCGAAATCGGAGCACTACGGGGACGCGGAATTTCTTGGCCAGCAGTGGCGTCTGCTTGATCTGGTTCCTCGGCGGCTGCTTGTGCTTGGACCGCTGCTGACGCTAATGGGTGCAGCCATCGGGGGGCTTGTCGCGGCGTACTCCTGGATGTGCGAGCACGCCGCGGCCGGCGGAAGTCGTTTTGCCGCCTTGGAAATCGACGCCAAGGGGAGCCTCGCCTGCTGGCTGTCCTCGCTGATGCTGCTCGCCGCGGCATTTGTCGCGATACTGATCTACTCCGTTCGCCGTCATCGAACGGACGACTACCAAGGCCGCTACCGAGTGTGGCTCTGGGCCGCCGGCTACTGGCTGTTGCTGGCGACGGATCAGGCTGCCAGCCTTCGCGAGGCCTTTCAAGCCACGATGATCGCGATAACGGGGACTCCGCTTCTCGGCGATGGCACACTGTGGTGGGTCGCCGGTTACGTTTTGATCTTCGTGGCGGTTGGCTCCCGACTGCTGATCGACATGTGGCCTAGCCGGCTTTCCCTTGCAGCCATGCTAGCAGCTATCGCGGCGTTCCTATTGGCGATGGTCGGCCGAATGGGCTGGGTTTTCCTGGGCGAAGGCGCTCAGGCCGTAATGTGCCAGGCCGGCATTGAAATGGCTGCCCAGTTGCTGCTGCTGTCGGCAATGGCGATTCATGCCCGGTGCGTGTTGCTCGACGCCGAAGGCTTGCTGCCTGTCAAAGTGCAACCGAAAGAGAAGGCGGCGCCCGCGGAACCCGTCAAGGAGGCGGTGGTTGCGAATGACAGGAAGGACACCGCTCCGTCCACTGAGACTGGGCGATGGACGAAGATCGACCCGCCGCACACTGCCTCGCGGTCGGCGGATCAGCGGCCAGCTACCACGTCTGCCAGTTCCGTAGCATCGGCGGAGCCGTCCCGCACGGCCGAGCCACCGGCGCCGTTAAGCCGCAAGTTGAACAAGGCCGAGCGGAAGGCGATGAAGGAGCGGCTGCTCCGAGAACGGACAGGCCGCGAGCGGGATTGGTAAGCTGTACCAGGACGCCCAGAGCGCGCGCCCCCGCTTGTTCGCCCGTCAGTGATGTGGCACGATAAAAGTTTGCGCCAGCCGAACAGTCTGCCGCTTCCCCGTCTGCCATTACGCACTGTCCCCAAACCATTGGCCACATCCCCATGTTTCGCACCCGTTTCGCTCCGAGTCCCACCGGCTATCTGCATATTGGCGGCGTACGGACTGCGCTGTTCAACTGGTTGCTGGCCCGGCAACAGGGCGGACAGTTCATCCTGCGAATTGACGACACTGACCAGCAGCGAAACGTGCACGAGGCGCTCCAGCCAATCCTCGACGGGCTCCGCTGGCTCGGCATCGACTGGGACGAGGGCCCCGACGTTGGCGGGCCGTTTGGACCATACTACCAATCGCAGCGGTCGGATCGCTACAAAGCAGCCGTTGAGCGGCTCCTGGCCGGCGGCCACGCATACTACGACTACTCCACGCCGGAGGAACTGAAAGCAGAGCGTGAAGCGGCGGAGCGGGAGAAACGCCCCTTCCGGTATAGCCGCCGTTTCATGGCCACGACGGCGGCCGAGCGGACGGCGTTTGAGTCGCAGGGTCGGCAGGCTGTGGTGCGGCTGAAGATGCCAACCGAGGGAACGCTCGCGTTGGACGATTTGGTGCGAGGGCGGGTCGAGTTCGCCTGGCTGAGTGAGCAGGACCACGTCATTCAGCGTGCGGACGGCACGTGCCTCTATCACTTGGCCAACGTGGTGGACGACTACGATTTTCAGATAACGCACGTCGTTCGGGCTGAGGAGCACCTGTCGAATACGCCGCGGCAGGTATTCATGCTCGAAGCGCTCGGCTACCCCAGGCCGGCATACGCGCACCTGCCGTTCGTCGCGGAACCCGGCAGCCGCAACAAGCTGAGTAAGCGAAAGCTGGACAAGTATCTGAAGAACCGCGACTTTGCCGCGCTCGTTGAGCACGCAAGGATGATCGCGCAAAAAATAGGCCACCCTGTTGATGCCGACGCCTTTAACCCGGTGATCGTGGATTTCTATCAGACGGTCGGCTACCTGCCAGACGCAATTATCAACTACATGGCGTTGCTCGGCTGGTCACTCGATGACAAGAGCGAGCATTTCAGCCGCCAGGAGCTAATCGAGAAGTTTTCGTTGGCGCGAGTGAACAAGGCCCCCGCCAGCTTCGATCCGCAAAAGCTCATGGCGTTCGAGGATTGGCATTTCCAGCAATTGCCGCCGACGCGAAAGCGGGAGTTGGCGATGCCTTTTCTGGAAAAGGCCGGACTCGTTGCATCGCCGCCATCGGATGAGGAGAGTTTGCTTGCGGAGAAAGTCATTGCTGCTGCGGGTGACCGCATCAAGATGGCGGGCGACATTCTGATGTTCGCCTACTTCTTTCAGCCCGACGAAAGCTTGGAATTCGACGACAAGGCGGCCAAGAAATATCTGCAAGCCGAGGGCGCCTCGCAACTGCTAGCGAAGTTCCGCTGCCGCTTGGCCACGGCTGAATCCTTCGACGTCACGACGCTTGAAGAGACAATGCACGACTTCGTGGCGGCCGAGACAATCAAGATCGGACAGATCATTCATCCTGTCCGCGTCGCTGTTACGGGCCAATCCGTCGGCATGGGACTGTTCGACACACTGGCCATTCTGGGCCGCGACCGCTGCCTCCGACGAATTGACAGGGCACTGACTTGACGGAACTCACAAGGCGACCGTCGCTGGCCGCGGAGGCAAGCCGATACGAAAAGCGTCGCGACGCCCGCTGGGTGAAAGGACGCGGCTCACCGCCATCGCCAACTCAGTGAACCCGGTGTTTTTGTCAACGCAGGCCATCGCATACCGCGCACGGGCGTCTACCGTGCACATATCGTCGTTGGCAGTATAGAGGATCAGCGGCAACTCCGGGGCAAGTGCGCTCAGTTGCTCGGCGACCTCAAAACCGCTCATCCCCGGCATCCGAACGTCAAGCACCGCCACATCGACCTGCTCAACTCCGGCGGCGCTAATTGCCCCCGCGCCATCCTCCGCCAAAAGCACGCGGTAACCTTCGTCCTGGAAAACGCGGCGAAACAGTTCGCGGAAACTTCGGTCGTCGTCAACAAATAGGATCGTCTTCACGGGCTTTCCCCACTCCTGGATGCTTGCTCAAGAGACCGCCCACTCTTCAGTTAGTTTACACGTGCAAGAACCGGCGCAAATCGGGGACGTGCTGGCGGCGCTATGGATGCTGCCCCTACTTTGGCATCAGGGATTTCCTGTGCAGCGAAGACGGAATCGCCAGCTACTTTGCGATGCGCAAGACATACAGCACCTGCGAGTTCAGAAGGGGTCCGGTCCAAGGCAGTGGCGACCAAGCTCGGCGCAGCACCTCGAAGCCGCCTTCGCGAAACAAGTCGTGCAGCTCCCAATGACGAAAGCCCACGTGACTGGAGATGTAGGCCCCCTGTTCGCCACGGGAGGAGCGGAGGCCCCAAAACGCTCGCCAAGCGTTCCTAATGCAAAGCCCATCGTTTCCCTGGCCGATGGCCCATCTCGCGAGGTTTTTTGCGACTGACGCTGGGCCAACTTCCAAGGGCACGGTGATCACCAATCGGCCATCGGGCTTTAGAAGACGGTGGATGTCCGCTAATACGCGTCGCTGTTCTCCAGCAATCAGGTGTTCGAGGACCTCGCAGCATGCGATGCGGTCGAAACTGGCCTGTGCCAAGCCGCTGGTGCTGGCAATCGCCTCGATCGGAACGTCACGGGCCACACCTTCCAACTCCTGGAGCTGCGATGGTATTGGATCGTAGCCAACCAATCTGCAGTGCGGCCATCGTCGGGCAACGAGCGATAGCAGATGGCCATCACCGCAGCCATAGTCAAGAACCGTCTGACCATCGGCCAGCGCAAGCAGCTGGACAGTCTTTAGGAATCGTCTTCGGTGACTGAAGCGTTTCAGGGCAGATCGGCTGTCGATCGTCAGTTGCGAGTAGGGCATAGCAAACGCCGACGTTTGTTCGG
Source organism: Planctomycetaceae bacterium (assembly GCA_021372555.1). Lineage (GTDB taxonomy): Bacteria > Planctomycetota > Planctomycetia > Pirellulales > Thermoguttaceae > JAJFUI01. Next base: position 21,374 of record JAJFUI010000127.1, read on the forward strand.
GCAGCGAGACCATCGAGCATCTGCAAACCGCCTTCTCGATGCGTGCCAAGCATAGACGCCGCAAACGGCTGCGACAAAAGCCAAAGGCTTGACCGAACGTCTGCCCACGCAACGAGGGAATCAGCCGGCCTTAACCTTCGAACTGACGAACCGCCAACGAGATGTTTTGCCCGCCAAAACCGAAGCTGTTGTTTAACGCGATGCGGCACCGATGTTGCCGGGCGACATTTGGAACGTAGTCCAGGTCGCAGTCGGGATCGACGTTCTCGTAGTTGGTCGTCGGCGGAACGACGTTGTCGCGGATCGCAAGCAGGCAGATGATGAGTTCCGTAGCGCCAGCGGCAGCGATCAGGTGGCCCAGCATGCTCTTCGTGCTGGAGACGGGAATCTTGTACGCTCGGTCGCCGAACACTTGCTTGATGGCTAGGCTTTCGACGCGATCGTTCACCGCGGTGCTGGTGCCGTGGGCGTTGATATAATCGACGTCTTCGATGCCCACTCCGGCGTCGGCCAATGCCATCTTTATGCAACTGATGGCGCCACGACCCTCGGGATGCGTATCGGTGATGCGGAATGCATCGGCCGTGGAGCCGTAGCCGACCACCTCGCCGTAGATTTTTGCCCCGCGGGCTTGAGCGCCTTCCAGATTCTCGAAAACGAGCATTGCGGAGCCCTCACCGAGGACAAATCCATCGCGGTCGCGATCGAACGGCCGCGACGCCCTCGTCGGCTCATCGTTGCGGGTGCTTAGAGCGGTCAGTAGGTTGAAGCCGGTGACGCCGAACGGATGGATCATCGAATGCGCGCCGCCCGAGAGCATCACGTCGGCCTCGCCGCGACGGATGATCTCCACGGCCTCGCCGATCGCCTGGCTGCTGGCCGCGCAAGCCGTCAGGCAATTGAGGTTTGGCCCCTCCGCTCCGAAGAGACTGGCCAGATGCCCGGCCGGCATGTTCGGCTCCTGCTCCAACTCCGTAATCGGGTGGAGCGTCTCAATTCCGCGACGAACGAATTTGGCGGAGTCGAGCTTATCACCACCGTTGAGACCGGCCATCATCATGCCGGTGAATCGATGGAAATCCTGTTGCCCTTCGCCAGCGCCGGTGTAGACACCGAATCGGGTGGAGGTGTAGGGCGCCGTGCCGGATCGGAAATCGAGTCCCGCGTCTTGCATCGCCTGTTTGGCAGCGCCAACAGCGAAATGCGTGTGTCGCCCCTGAAACTTCCAATCCTCTGGATTCTCGCCGACGCGGGAAACGTCCCAGCCACGGACTTCGGCGGCGATTTTGGTCGGGAACTGGCTGGCGTCAAAAAGGCTGATATAGCCGACGCCCGACTCGGCCGCCAAAAGCCGCCGCCACATCGTCTCGACGTCCGTACCCAGCGGCGTTACGCATCCGATGCCGGTAACTACCACGCGTCGTCTCATGGCATTCATTCCTTCCCATTCGCCGCTTCGATGAGTCCCCGCGGTGGCGTCAGCGGGCTGCCGTCGGCCGCTACCCCGATGTCAAACGCGCCCAAGAGCCGCATCATCCGAAGGAATGTCTCCGGATCGAAGAGGCTGCCGAGCTTCGGATGGTTGAGGTGGGCAAAGACCACCTCGGCTTCGGCATGCAGCACGCCGCCCTTGTGGCTCGTGGTGGTGACCATCGCGCCCTCTGGTCGAACGTACTCGATCTTAGCCGTGTAGATCAGTTGGTCGCCAGGGGTCGCTGCGCAGTGGAATGTCGCCTTTGGAACCTTGGCCAGCACGACCTTTTCGCGGAACTGGTTGTGTTCGCAGACCAGCAGCCCGCCCGTCTGCGCCATTCCTTCAAGGATGAGGGAGTTTGGCAACATCGGGTAGTTGGGAAAGTGGTCGTGTAGATGGTCCTCGGACAGCGAAATGTTCTTGACGGCCTTGGCGTACCGCCCGCTGTGAAACTCGACAAACCGATCAATCCAATACCATCGCATAGCAGCTTTCGGCTTTCAGCCATCGGCCTTCAGCAATAATGAACAGACGCAGTCCAGCTGCGTCTGCCCCGCGATCACTGAGGGCCGATTGTTCTAATCGGTGACTTCGACCTTGCCTTCAACGAAGCGGCACATGTCGGCCACGGTAAGGAGGCTGCCAAACTCCTGGACAGCCGGATTCTTCGCAAAGGCGTCAAGGTTGGCAAAGGGCATGCGTTTCCGCAGTTCGGCAATACCAGCTTCCGTGACCTTGCCGTCCTGGACGTACGTGGCGTCGGTCAGGATGTCCTCCGGGAACAACTCGCCTCGGGGGATCTTGATGTCGAACGCCTTCTCCAAACGGAAAACGATGTCGAGGAAGTCGATCGATTCGGCGCCGAGATCACCCACCAGCGTCGCTTGCGGGGTTACCTCCTCCTCGTCAACGCCCAGGGCTTCGACCAAGGCGGTGCGAATTTTTTCGAAGACTTCTTCCTTTGTTGGCATGAGTGTGTTGACCTCCCGGACTCAATCAATTGACTTTCGTAGGGTGCGTGAAACGCACCACCACCACGAAACAACCGTGCGTTTCACGCACCTAACTTGTTTTTCTGATGCGATTCACGCACCAAGCCTAATTTCTTCCTAGTGACTACCGAGACTTAAGCCGCCGTCAACACGGAGCACCTGCCCCGTGAGATAGGACGCCTCGTCACTGGCCAAAAAAGCGGCCGCGGCCGCGATCTCCTCAGGCCGGCCAATCCGTCGCAGCGGGATAATTTTCTGAATCTGATCCCCGGCGATTCCACGAACCACTTGGCTCATATCCGTCTCGATCATGCCCGGGGCGATGGCATTGACGCGAACGCCCCGCGGGGCCAACTCTTTGGCCAGCGCGCGGCTAAGACCGTTGATCCCACCTTTGCTCGCTGCGTAATTGACTTGTCCGCGGGCTGCGAATTCTGCCGCGGTGCTCGACAAGTTGACGATGCTGCCGCGACGCTTCATCATCATCGGCTGAGTCACCGCATGGCAGTAGTTGAACGTGCCGCCGAGGTTCGTGTCGATCACATCGCGCCATTGTTCCTGCGTCATGGCCCCCAGCAGGCCGTCGTGCACGATGCCTGCCGAATTAATGAGCACGTCGATTTGCCCCCATTGATCGAAGAGCGAATCGACGATTTCGTGAGCACGCTGCAGGTCGCGGACGTCGGCCTGAAGAGCAGTGGCTCGGCCCTCCGGCAAGTTCAATTCGGCCACTAACGATTCGGCGGCCTGCTGATTGCTCTGGTAGATAAACGCCACCTTGGCGCCCTCGGCAGCCAACCGCATGACGCATGCCCTGCCGATACCGCGGCTTCCGCCAGTGACAATCGCTGTCTTGCCTTCGAATCGCATGGAGAGTGAAGCCGACTGACGCCGGCGTGTTAATCTGTAGGGGTTTGCGTTGCTTCGGTTTGCGGATGATCGAGCAATGCCAACTGGCTCCGCAGGTCTTCCCGTGTGGCGGCGTCCGTCGACGCGTGGTGTGGGTTCGAGTCGGCTAAATTGTAGCAGCTCAGGATTAGGCGAGCGCTAACGACAATCCGCCCATCCACGGTCCCCGACGCTTTCAGCTTCGCCTCGCCATCGCCCAAGCTGATGAGCTCTGCGGTTACCGTCAGCGTTTGCCCGGGCTCGATAAAATGGGCGTACTTGACGTTATTGACCTGCTTAAGCACTACGATGCTATGGGCGAAGTCCTCGCTGGCTCGGACTAACCAGGCGCCAGCTTGGGTTAAGGTTTCGAGCATCAACACGCCGGGCATGACCGGAAAGTGCGGAAAGTGGTCCGCCAAATACTCTTCGGCCAATGTCAGCGACTTGAGCGCGGTGATGCGCTTGCCGGGCTCCAACTCGACGATACGGTCTACCAACGAGAATCGCATGGCTTCTCGAACCAAGGGAAAAACTCAAACCCCCTAGTATACAAATTGGGGTATCGGTCCACAACACCTCTCGCCCACCTGCCAAAATGGCAGACTTCGCTGCGTGGCGGTCTACGGCACCCGCACGCATAAATCTTTGGCGAGTAAGCGCTAACAGCGACGGCGACCGAACCGGCACGAGCTTTGCAACCTACGAATCGACAACGCGGCCGCTGCCGCCCAGCAAAATGTTGGGGGGGCGCGCTGCCGCGGTCTTGCACCACGAATCACATTGCAGACCGAGCGAAAAGGAGGATTTGTCATGGCACTAGGTTATCGCCCGCGACATCCGCTACACCAACTTCGCGACGAGATGGATCGGCTGTTAACCGGCTTCTTCGGACCGGCTGCCGAGGGCATTATGCCAGCGTTCCGAAACCAACCGGCCGTCAACGTTTGGGAACGGGACGATGTCGTCATGGTAGAGATGGAGGTGCCGGGGGTAAAAAGCGACCAGCTTGATCTCTCGGTGGCCGGCGCCGAGCTGTCGGTTCGCATCGAGCGGCCTGACACCGTCGAAGAAGGGACCGCATATCATCGTCGTGAACGGCCTGTCGGCCCGCTCACCCGGGTGATCCATCTGCCCGTCGAAGTTGACTCGAACCGCGTCGAAGCCCAACTTCGCGATGGGGTGCTGACGATCACCCTGCCGAAGGCCGAAAGCGCCAAGGCGCGAAAGATCAACGTGGTTGGAGCGTAACAGATTCACACCGAAGAAAAGTGACGACGCGACTTGCCCACTTCAAGAAACAAGGAGAGCAAACGTGGATAGCGAAAACACCATCACAAAGCCGGCCGCCGAAGAGGCCGCAATGGCCGAACGGACGCGTTGCGGATGCTGCTATCGACCTAATGTCGATATCCTCGAACAAGGCGATGAGTTGCTGGTGCGCGCGGATGTGCCGGGCGCCAAGAGCGATTCCATCGACATTCACTTCGAAGATGGCACCTTGGAAATTCGTGCCGAAGTGCCCCCACGCTATGAGGGACGCGAGGAGTTTCTCCTCCGTGAGTATGGCGTGGGCGATTACTACCGCACCTTCCAGGTGAGCGAGGCAATCGACTCCGGAAAGATTTCGGCGAACTACGCCGACGGCGTCCTGACGCTGCATCTTCCCAAGGCCGAAGCATTGAAGCCTCGGAAGATTGCCGTCGATGCGAGTTAACGCCGGCCCGTCGTCGAGCACTGAAAATAAGGAGAAAGAACATGAATCTGATTCCCTGGCGAAACAAACGTGAAAGCGAAGGTGGCGAGCTTTCGCCAATGGTCGCGCTGCGGAACGAGGTTGACCGCCTTTTCGATTCCTTCGTCCGAGAGCCGTTCGGCAGCTTGGAGTGGCCATCATGGGGCGGTGGCCAGTGGTCCCCGGCCGTCGACGTAACCGAGAACGACAAGGAGGTCACGGTTTGCGCCGAGTTGCCTGGCATCGAGCCGAAGGACATCGAGGTCTCGGTCGTCGGCAACCAACTCATCCTCAGCGGAGAAAAGAAGGAGTCGACGGAGACGAAGTCGAAGGGGGTCTATCAGAGCGAGACTCGATACGGCTCGTTCCGTCGTACCATTCCGCTGCCCGACGGGGTCGACACCGAAAAGGTGGACGCCCGCTACACTAATGGCGTTTTGACCCTTCGGTTGCCGAAGACGCCACAGGCGGCAAGCAAACGGATCGAGGTGAAAGTGACCTGACGCCCGTCGTAATGACGAAGCCGTGACCAATGTTCGCGCCGGTCGGCGCGATCTTGGCCACGGTTGGCGTCATTCGCCTTTGAGGATGCCGTAGACTTCGACATCCTCAAAGGCATCCCATTTTTTCGAATGCTGACGCAGGCGACCCTCGTGCGTCATGCCCACCTTCTGCATGACCCGGCCGGAAGCGGGATTGCGGCTGAAGTGGCAGGCGTAGATACGGTTCAGTCGGAGCTCGCCGAATCCGAATGCAAGCAGGGCCCGGACAGCTTCGGTACAGTAGCCGCGTTCCCAGTATTCTCGGCCGGTCCAATAGCCGAGTTCCGCCCGGTCGTCCTCGCGCTCGATGCGGAGCCCCACTGCGCCGACGAGCGTTCCGTCGGATTTCAGTGTTACGGCGAAAACGGCCTGCTCGTCACGCTCGAACCAATCGCGGTGGTTGGAAATCCACTTTTCGGCTATCCCGTCCTCGTAGGGGTGCGGGATGTTCAGTGTCGTGTCGGCCACGGCCCGATCGCCAGCCAGGAACTGCACCTGCCCGGCGTCCGCGGTGCGAAACGGACGGAGTGCGAGCCGGGCTGTCTGAAGGGTCGGTTGGCGAGTCATGAGGCGCGCTCTCGTTGCGGCGTCCTTAGTTGGTTCGCGCTGTGTAATCGAGGAACGCCTCCGGCAAGTAATCGATCAGGTCGCTGGCGATCAGCGAGACTTGGCCGAAGTCTTCGGCGGCCAGATCGCCGGCCAATCCGTGCAAGTAGACACCAAGTCTGGCGGCGTCGAAGGCGTCGAGGCCTTGGCACATGAGGGCCGCGATTAGGCCGGTCAGCACATCGCCCATGCCGCCGGTCGCCATGCCGGGGTTTCCGGTCTTGTTGATCGACCGCCGCCGACCATCGGTCACCAACGTCCGGTGTCCTTTGAGAACCACGACGATGCCACAACGGACTGCCAGATCGGCGGCTGCATCGTTTCGGGCGTCGCCCTCCAGCTTGTGGCCAACAAGTCGCGCGAACTCGCCCGGGTGCGGCGTCACCACTCGCGGCCCGCCGGGACGAGCCAGGGATTCCGACTCGGCCGCAAGGGCGTTGAGGGCGTCGGCGTCAAAAACCATCGGCTTGACGATGTCCTGGTAAAGCCGAACCACCAATGAGTCGAGCCCAAGCGATCGGCCAAGACCTGGACCACAGGCTAACGCGGTCGCCCGTTCAGCATGCTCGGCGACCATGTCGAAGGCGGCCGACGCGATCCGGCCGTCGTCGTCAGCCGGCAGTGGGATCGTCATGTAGGACGGCTCGAAGCCGGCGACCGTGTCAACACACGGCTCGGGGGCGGCAACGCGAACCAGGCCCGCGCCACCGCGCAGTGCTGCCATGCCGGCCAGGGCAGCGGCCCCGGCCATGCCGCGAGATCCGCCTACGATCAACGCCAGGCCAAAGTCGCCCTTATGGGCATCTTCACGCCGCGGCGGGAGACGCGGAAGTTCGTCGTTCATGGCAAGCTCGTCCTTGGAACGAAAACCATAGAAAGGGCTCACGCAAAGGCGCTAGGGCGCAAACTCGATTGAAGAACTATCAAGAGCCATCGAGGACGCACCGGCCGTGAGCCAGAAATCGCCCGCCTGCGACATAGACGCCACAAGTAACATAACCGGCCCCGGCGTCCCATTGCAAGGCAGCGGCCGGTCGACGGCTTTGCCGGGCCGGGGCTAACCTTTCACCTGGATCAAAGTTGGGAAGCACTTCAGCGACCGCCGTTCTGGGTTGAGAACAAGGGCCGAGGCGGCAACGTGGCTTCGCCCGCAATTGGACGCCGGGCCGCGCAGCCTGCCAGCCCTGCCTCTTTTGACGCTGTTCCAAAGCCGTTTTCAAGCGATAGCGGCGGAAATATCTGCCAACGCATCTGGGTTGGTCCCACAGGGTAAGCTTTAACGTTTGTGACGCCGATTTAGACTGTTGGAGGCTTCCATGCCACGCGTTCTCAACAGGTCGAAACCGGTGTGTTCCTATTGTCTCTTCGGGCTTCTGGCCATGGCGGCAACTTCTGTTGCCCTCGGACAGGACAGTCTGACCGCCGACAACGCGCCCGGAGACTGCGAGGAAGGATTGCTGCCATCATCGTTCGGCACCGCATTTGAGAAACCGCTGGAGTCAGTCTGTGTCACATCGTGTTGCGGTCCCCGGTGGACGGCCGCTGCCGACTTCATCGCCCTAGATCGGGTCGGCGGCGTTCCTTATGCACTCGTCGAGACGGTTCCGCACAGTGTGCCTCTTAATCAGTTGGCCAGCACTCCCGGTACCGTGGTGCTTAACGGCGACGATCTTCAACAAGGCTTCTCCGCGGGGCCGAAGCTGGGCTTGATTCGCCGTGGCGACAACGGCTGCGACTTCGAGTTGTCCTATTTTCAGATTGATGGCTGGAACGACTACCGAAGCATTGGCCCGACTCACGATGACTGGCTGGTCATGAGAGCCGCGGGCAACTTTCTCCAAACCCAGGACTTGAAAGACACGCAAATGATGGCCTGGGATTATTCCTCTCGACTGTACAACGCCGAGTTCAACGTGCGATGGAATGTTCGCGACCGCCTCGCGCTGTTGACTGGATTCCGCTGGGCCAACCTGTCGGAGGAGCTTCAGGGAACTTTACCGGAGCTTCCGGGCACTTGGCCGGATCGGCGGGACCCATTTTGGAATACCAATGTGAGAAACAACCTCTACGGTTTCCAAATCGGCGCCGATGGGAAGCTGCTGGAGCGTGGTCGCTTTTCCATGGACGGACTGGTGAAAGCCGGGGTTTTTCTCAACAATGCAGTCGAGACCACAGCGGTCAGTATTGATAGGTCGATGTATTCCGAGTCGGCTTCAACCAACCAAGTCGCCTGTCTTGGCGAACTCGGCCTGCAATGCAAATATCGAGTCACCCAGAGACTACTCCTGAAACTGGGCTACGAGGCCATCTGGTTGCAGGGCGTTGCCTTGGCGCCCGGCCAGATTTCGGACACTTATTGCTACTGTGCTGACCGGCGGAACACCTACGTGCAAGCACTTGGCGTCAACTGCGGCTCCGGCGTGTTCTATCACGGAGCCACCGCGGGTCTGGAGTATTCGTTCTGACCCTTGACCACAAAGCTTTCGCTCGGGATGATCGTCGAGAACGGAAGGCACACACGGGCACGCGCTCCGGGGACATTCTTTGACCCCTTTTGCCGTTCCAGATTGCTGATCCGGACTGTCGGTCGACGCTGAAAAAGGGCGCATTCACGATGCATGTGGAAAGCAGACTATTTGACGTCGAAGTGCCTCCTGATGAGCCAACCTTTGGCAGCGCGGCCGTGGCCGCCCAAAGACAGTCGGAAATCAGTGGTATCCCCTGTGCCGCTCCCGCTGGAATACTTCCACATGCGGTTGGCGTAGGCGGCCTGCTTGCCGCCTTCATCGGTGCGATTCTGGCAGGCTGTCATATGTCGTGTCACTCAGAGGCCTTTGCGCTCCCTGCCGCAGCGGACATACAGAGAGTCGATTTCGGGATCAACTTGGGGGCCACGTCAACCAAATGGTACCGGTTGCCGTTGTCAGCAGGGAGAACGCTAACGGATGTTTTTCGCGACAGCGTTGCGAAGAAGCCCTCCCAGACTGCAGATGTTATTGATGAAATCGCGCCATATGAGTATAGCCTGCGCGTGGTAGCTAGGAGCGGAAAGGAGTTCGCTTTCTCTTTCCGCCCGTATGCCAACGACGTTCATCCTGATGGCACTTGGGCACAGTACTCGATGTATGTGTTTCCTGCCAATCGAATTCCTCTGCTACGGAAGCATGTTCAGTCCATTCTCGCAACAAACGTGATTGCCGGTGGAAGCTACGCCTATCGGCCGGGGGAAGATGACCGGAGCCACTATTCACGCATCCGCAACTTGATTGTGAGCAAAATCGCTCCGCCTTAAGCGCGCCAAGTCTCGGCATGATGTGGCGCGAAAACGGGAAGGCCGTGAGACTTGCGGGGAGCAAAGGCGAGCTACTCGACAAGCGACATCACCGCCCTGGTGTATGAGTGCTCAGACCGCGAGTTTCCCAAGAAAAAACATTTGGTCGGCGGAGAACCTCCCCGCCGACCAAATGGTGTTGGGCCTTGACGCCGAGCGCGCTTTTAGGGCGCGGCTCGGCTGGACTCGCAGGCGGGACGCCTGCATACAAATTACACACCTGCGACTGTGCCCTCGATGCGAGGCTACTTGACGATGGGCTCGAACTTCGCCGTGAAGTGGCGGAGCATGGGGGGCTCCTCGACGATGCGGTAGCCGGGGATCTTGTCGCGGTTTTGATAGACCTCGATGATGGCCTCGATCACGTAGTCGATGTGGCTCTGGGTGTAGACGCGGCGGGGAATTGCCAGCCGAACCAGCTCCATCGGCGCGGGAATGAACTTGCCGGAGGCGTCGTAGCGGCTGAACATCACGCTGCCGATCTCACAGGAGCGGATGCCGGCATGGCGGAAGAACTCGATGGCCAAGGCTTGGCCGGGGAATTGCTCGGGCGGGATGTGCGGCAGGAACTTTTTGGCGTTGATGTAGATCGCGTGTCCGCCTGGGGGCTGCATGATCGGCACCCCAGCGGCTGAGATGCGTTCGCCAAGGTAGGCCGTCGAACGAATGCGGTATTGCAGATAGTGCTCGTCGAGGACCTCTTCGAGGCCGATGGCGATGGCTTCCAGGTCGCGGCCGGCAAGACCGCCGTAGGTGGGAAAACCTTCGGTGATGACCAGCAGGTTTCGAGCCTTGAGTGCCAGATTGTCGTCGTTGATGGCGATGAAGCCGCCGATGTTGACGATGGCGTCCTTCTTGGCGCTCATGGTGCAGCCGTCAGCGTAGGAGAACATCTCCTGCACGATGCTCTTCACGGACCGATCGGCGTAGCCGGGCTCGCGGAGCTTGATGAAATAGGCGTTTTCGGCGAAACGGCAGGCGTCGATGAAAAATGGGATGCCGTGCTCGCGGCAGATCTTGCTTGTCTCGCGGATGTTGGCCATCGAGACCGGCTGGCCGCCCTGCGAATTATTGGTGACGGTGATCATGCAGAGCGGGATGTTGGCGACGCCGACCTTGGCGATGTACGCTCGCAGCGCGTCGGTGTTCATGTTCCCCTTGAAGTCGGCGATCACGTCGGGGTCGATCCCTTCGGCCGTCGGAAGGTCGTCGGCCTCCGCGCCAGAGAACTCGATGTTGGCGCGCGTGGTGTCGAAGTGGGCATTGTTCGGGATGTGCTTGCCGTGGCCGCCCAGGATGGAGAAGAGGATCCGTTCGGAGGCGCGCCCCTGATGCGTGGGGATGATGTGCTTCAAGCCGGTCAGTTCTCGGACCTTGTCCTGGAAGCGATAGAAGCTGCGGGCGCCGGCGTAGGATTCGTCGCCGCGCATGACGCCCGCCCACTGGTCGGCGCTCATGGCATTGGTGCCGCTGTCGGTCAGCAGATCGATCAGGACATCCTCGGCGGGGATAGCGAACAGGTTGTAGCCGCCGCGCCTCAAAACCTGCTCGCGCTGCTCGGCAGTGGCGAACTTAATGGGCTCGACGGACTTGATCTTAAAGGGCTCGATGATGGTTTTCATGGTGGTTATGCTGACAACGACATGAAGGTGACGAATCCTATAAACCGACAACTCGCATAGAGCATATACCGGCTGGCCGTCTTCTGCAATTGCTCCCACGCCGCTAATCCTTGTCGCAACAACGTTGTGCGGTGTAGCGGTTTGGCCCACGCGGGAGTGTTGCGGCGAGGCCCTGCTGAGTAGAATTGCTCTGTTGGCCAGAACAAATGCCGGCTCGCTGAAGGCCGATCTGACATGAACTACCGTCCGCTGGGCAATACGGGGCTAAAGGTGTCCGAAGTCGCGTTGGGCTGCTGGCCCATCGCTGGGATCACGAGTCCAGGCACGAGCGAGGCTGAGAGCATCGCGACGGTGCAAGCCTGTTTCGAGCTGGGGATCAATCATCTCGACACGGCGTACATGTATGGTCGCTCCGGGGAGAGTGAGCGGCTTATTGCCCGGGCGCTCGGGACGCGACGGGACGAAATGGTGATCGCGACCAAATGCGGGTTGCACTTGGATTCTCAGGGGCATCAAACGCACGACGCTCGGCCAGAGACGCTGCGAAGGCAGTGTGAAGAGAGCCTGCGGCGGTTGGCCACAGACCGCGTCGAGTTGCTGTATCTGCATGCGGCGGACAGACGGACGCCGGTCGGCGAGTCGGCGAGCGAGCTGCGGCGGCTGATGGAGGAAGGGAAGACGCTGGCCGTCGGGGCATCGAATCTCGACGTGCGACAGCTTGAAGAGTTTACGGAGGCGTGCCCACTGACCGCGTTTCAGCCGGCCTACAACATGCTGGTGCGAGACATCGAGGGCGACGCGCTCCCTTGGTGCCGCGAGCGTGGCGTGGCAGTGCTCGTTTATTGGCCACTGATGAAGGGCCTTTTGGCGGGCAAGATCGCGCGGGATCGGCGGTTTGGGCCGGACGACAGCAGACGACATTATCCGGCGTTTCGCGGGGAGGAATTGCAGCGGAATCTCGATCTGGTTGATCGGCTGCGCGCGGTTGCGGAAGCGGCGGGCCACAGCGTGACGGAGTTGGTCGTCAATTGGACAATCCACCAGCCGGGCATCACCGCCGCGCTGTGCGGGGCCAAGCGGCCGGAGCAGATTCGCGAGTCGGCCGGGGGCAGCGGCTGGGAGCTGACGGCGGAACAGGCCGCCCAGATCGAGGAAGCCTTGCGGCTTCGCGGGCCGGCCAACGCGGTAGCCAATTGACTGGTAACCGATCGCGGGCCAACCGGGGGCTGCGCGTTTTTCCGGCAGGAATCCTGTTTTGCGAGAAGAACGCCGACCGAAAGATGGACTTGGCCCCTCACCGCGGTACCGGAGGGACGGCCTCATTTGTCGTGGCAAAACGTGGGTCCGTGACGCCGAATTGTCGTCGCGGGGAAAATCGGGACGGTCCCCCGCGAACCGATGCCGCAGCTACTTGACTGCCGGGGGTGAAACGGGCACGATAGGGAGCGTTCTCGGCTGTTTTCCGGCAGTCGCGACGGCGTTGTTAGCCTTTCCCAAAGGGACAATCCCATTTTCGCGGGTACGAAAGCGGGACGGTCCCTGCCTGCAATCACGGTGGCTTCGATGAGCGAAAAAGCGTATCTGGCGGTGGATCTTGGCGCGTCCAGCGGACGGCACGTCCTCGGGCACTTCGACGGCAAGCGGCTGAGGCTCGAAGAGGTCTATCGTTTCGAGAACGGCCCGGTCCAGGTTGACAGTCGGCTCTACTGGGACCTGCTCAACCAATGGGCGCACATTCGCCAGGGGCTTCGGGCAGCGGGCGGAAAGTGCCGGAAAATAGCGAGCGTCGGCGTCGACACCTGGGGCGTCGACTTCGGGCTGCTCGGCCGCGGCGATGAACTCTTGGGCAATCCGTACCATTATCGCGACAGCCGCACGAACGGAATGATGGACCGCGCGTTCAGCATCGCCAGCCGGGCGGAAATCTTCCGCCACACTGGACTGCAATTCATGCAGTTCAACTCGCTCTATCAATTGCTGGCGATGAAGCTCGGCAATTCGCCGCTGCTGGACGCCGCCGAGTCGCTGCTCTTGATGCCTGACCTGTTCCACTGGCTGTTGAGCGGTGTGAAGTGCAACGAGATGACCGACGCCAGCACGAGCCAGTTCTACAACCCGATCACCGGTACCTGGGCAACCGAGCTGCTTGATAAGCTCGCGCTTCCGAAGGGGCTGCTCGGCAGGATCGCGCAGCCGGGCACGACCTTGGGATCGCTGCGTCCAAGCGTGGCGGCGGAAAGCGGCCTCGACGGCACGAAGGTTGTGCTGCCGGGAACGCACGATACGGCCAGCGCTGTGATGGCGGTGCCGGCCGCCAGCCGGCCAGGCGTGAAGCCGGATTGGTGCTACGTCAGCCTTGGCACGTGGGCCCTGATGGGCATCGAGCTGCCGAAGCCGCTGGTGACCGACGCGGTGCTCAAGCTGAACTTTACCAACGAGGGCGGCGTCGGCGGCACCACACGGCTGCTGAAGAACATCGGCGGGCTCTGGCTGGTGCAGGAGTGCCGGCGGGTGTGGAATCAGGCGGGAGCCAATCTGGATTGGGAAGCTCTGAACCAGCTCAGTGCGGCGGCGCCGGCGCTGCGGTCGCTGGTGGATCCGGACGCCCCGGAGTTCCTCGCTCCAGGCGACATGCCCGACGCCATCCGCGCGTTCTGCCGCCGCACGGGCCAGCCGGCGCCGGAGGATAAAGGTGCAGTCGTGCGGTGCGCGTTGGAAAGCATCGCCATGAAGTTCCGACAGGTCTTCAAGATGTGCGAAGAGCTGAACGGCGGGCGGCTGGAGACGATTCACATCGTGGGTGGCGGCACGAAGAACCGCCAGCTTTGCCAAGCGGCGGCCGACGCCTGCGGATGTCGTGTCGTGGCCGGGCCGGTCGAAGCGACCGCGACTGGCAATCTGATGATGCAAGCCGTTGCGGCCGGCGATGTGGGCTCGATCGCGGAGGCCCGCGAGGTAATCCGCCGCAGCTTCCCCGTGGAAGAGTACGAGCCGAAGAACACGGCCGCGTGGGACGAGGCGTATGGGCGGTTTTTGAAGGTGGTTAGTGGCTAGTGGTTAGTGGGTAGTGAGAGACATCTATCGCGACTTTGGAGCAACACATGATTCGCGTCGGCATTGCAGGCATTGGTTTCATGGGCATGACCCATTATCTGGCCTATCAGAAGATTCGCGGCGTCAAGGTCACGGCCTTGTGCGAGCAAGACCCGAAGCGATTGGCTGGCGATTGGCGTTCGATTAAGGGGAACTTCGGCCCACAGGGGCAGATGATGGACCTGAGCGGGATCCGACGCTACGCGGAGTTGGACGAGATGGTCGCCGACCCGGATCTCGACCTGATCGATATTTGTCTCCCGCCGGCGGCGCACCCGGGCGCGACCATCGCGGCGCTCCGCGGAGGCAAACACGTCTTTTGCGAGAAGCCGATTTCGCTGAATCCGGCCGACGCGACGCGGATGGTCCAGACCGCGGCCAAGGCGGAGCGGTTGCTGATGATTGGACACGTGTTGCCGTTCTTCCCGGAATATCAGTTCGCGTATCAAGCGATTACCAGCGGCAAGTACGGCCAACTGCTCGGCGGGCATTTCAAGCGGGTCATTTCCGATCCGCTCTGGCTGCCTGACTTCTACAACCCGGCGAAGGTCGGTGGGCCGATGCTCGACCTGCACGTGCACGACGCCCATTTCATTCGGGTGGTCTTTGGGATGCCCAAGGCGGTGCAGAGCATTGGCACGATGCGCGGGGAAGTGGTTGAGCGGTTCACGACCCAGTTTCTTTACGATCCGCCGCGGATGGTCACCGCCACCAGCGGCGTCATTGCCCAGCAGGGGCGGCCGTTCACGCACGCTTACGAGATCTATCTGGAAAAGGCCACGCTGCTGTTCGACTACATGGCGCTGCCGAAGCTTGGCGATGCCGTGACGCCGCTGACGGTGTTGACGTCGGATGGCAAGGCCATGCGGCCGAAGTTGCCCGGCGGCGATCCGACCGTGGCCTTTGTGGCCGAACTGGGCGAGGTAGTCCGTTCGGTTCGCAACAACAAGCCGTCGCCGCTGTTGGCCGGCGAACTGGCACGCGACGCCGTAGTGCTTTGCCAAAAGCAGACCGAATCGGTGCGGAAGAGCCGCGCGGTGAAGGTGTAGCTGCCCGTCGGAGTCCACGCTGCCATCTAACGGGCAACACGCGGATCGACGCCTGAGCATGCGCACCGCCGCCGACCAGGCAGAGTGGCATTTTTGCTAATGTCCATTGGCTGGGTTGGGCGGGCGATTCTCGGGTAACGGTGGTCGTGGGGACGCGGACTCTTCGCGGCGATTCAGAAGGACAATGGCTGATGAATTGCGTGCCTGGCGAGCAAGGGTCGGCAGTGCAACTGCCGACCCAGCTTAGCGTGCAACTGCCGCCCCAACTGAGCATGCAACTGCTGGCCCAACGGAGCGTGCAACTGCCGGCCCAACGGAGGCGGTTTCCGCATTCAATTCCCGGATGGCCCCCCACAGGGCCTCGCGTCCGCAACTGCAATCTCGGTGCATGGTATCTCTTCCGCGGTCGCGATTGCCTGGGGCCATGGTTTTGCGGCCGGGCGTGACACGCGTTGAATAACACTTCCTGCGGCACCTATGATTCCTAGGAACCGGAGGGGAAAGCCATGTGGCGATGCCCAAGATGCGGCGAGCGAGTTGACGGGGGCTTCGATGCGTGCTGGAATTGCGGGGCGGCTCCTGGTGGGGCGGCGGGCGCCACTTTCGGCGCGCAGGCCCCAGCCCCTGAGCCGTTTGTTGACAAAGGTGAAGCAATGTCGAACGCAGCGATCCATGGTCCGGGCGAGGAGATCGTCGAGTTATGCTCCGCAGGGAATGTGACCGAGGCGGACAGTATCTGCGAGGTTTTGGCCGACGCGAGCATTCAGGCTCAGGTGGTCGGCGATATTCTGGGGACGGCAGGTGGCGGGCTGCCGTTGGGTGAGACCATTGCGCCACGCGTCTGGGTCCACAAGGGCGATTTAGTCCGGGCGCGGGAGATTGTGGAGCGTTGGCGTGAGGAGTGTGAATCCGGGGAGAGAGACTTGCCCGAGACGGAGCCCGCCGCGACGGACGAAGAACCGGTCGAGGAGGATCTCAAAGGGCCGCTGCCCTCGGACGTACGGTTTCGCTTTCTGAATCAGGTGTTTTGGATCGGCGGCATGGTGTGCATCGCGATTGGCGCGATTTGGGCGTGGCAAAACTGGGCGGCGATTTCGCAGCATCCAGGCTTGGCCGATGGAAAACTGGAAGGCGCAGGGTACTCGTATGTCGTCGGTGGGAAGACGTATTACGCCGGCGCCGACAGTGGCCGAAAGATGCCGTCGCATGCACCGGTCTACTACGATCCGAAACGCCCTGTGTCGCACGTTGTCGGGCCGATTGCGCCACCCTGGCTTATCTTCGGCATCGCGATGAGCATTGGGCTTCTGCTGTGCTTCGTTGGGTACCAATTCCGGTGGCCGGCCGGCGTGCCGGTTCCGCCGGAGGATTCGAGCGGTGACGCGCGTCCATGATCTGACGGACCGAGGATGGAGGCGGTTCGCGGAATCGGCTACTGCCGGCCAGAGGCTGCGCTCATCGCAGGAGCCAGGTGGCTAGGGTGAAGTAGCAGAACAGCGTGATGATGTCGGAGACGGCGAGGACGACCGGGCCGGCGGCCAGATGAGGATTTAGCCGAAAGCGGTGGAAGAGGCTCGGCAGGGCAGCCCCAAACACGGCGGCGGCGGAGACGCCGCTTGCGATGCCGCCGACGATGCAGGCGGCCAGACGCGGTTGCCAAAACCAACCCAGAGCCGCCAGACCGACCAGCGCGCCGGCCGCGCAGCCCAGCATGATGCCGGTCAGCAATTCCCGTCGCAATTTTCGGAAAATCGCGGCCCAAGACGGCGGGCTGCCGTGCAGCAGTTGCAGCGTCAGACTGATGGACTGAATGCTGACGCTTTCTGCCAGCGCCAGCACGACGGGGATAAAAAGCGCCAGTGCCACGGCGCTTTTAAGCTGATTCCGGAAAATCCCGGCCAAAAACGCGGCGGCGATTCCACCGCCGACGTTGCAGAGGAGCCAAGGGAAGCGGCCACGAAAGGCCGCGATCGGGCCGGGCTGCCTCGCCCGGGCCAAGTGAACGCCGATCAGTTGGAAGAGGTCGTCGCTTAGTCCGTTGCCGAGGTCGCGGAGCTCGTCGGTATAGAGCTCGACGTCGATTGCGCCTTGAAGCCGCCCCTGCGGATCGACGACGGGGAACGCCAAGAAGCGGTGCAGCACGAAGAACTCGCAGGCGTCCAGGACCGTGGCCTCGGCCGGAACGGCGATCACTTTTCGCAGCATGATGTCGGCCAACGGCGTATCGGGCGGGCTCAGCAGAAGCGCGCGCGAGGGAATGACGCCGCGGAGTCGCTCGTCGTCATCGACTACGTAGAAGTACACGATTCGCGGTGGCGGCGGCGCCTGACGCAACGTGGCGATGGCTTCGCGGACGGTTTGCCCGACGCGGAGCTTGGCGAGCTCCTTGCGCATGTGCCGCGTGACGGGGTCGTTGGAATTGATCTCTGCAATGGATGCCACGATCGGAAATCCGGATGAATGACCTGCTTCGGTCGCCGCCATGCATGGCGAGTGCCTGGCGGCGTTATTCTTCAAGCATACTCTATGCGGCCGCTAAGCGCCCCAGCCCATGTATCGGGAGAAATCCGTGAGCCAGGAAGGCGTCCAGGGGTTCCAGGTGGGATAGCTGGCCGAGAGGACGGAAAACGCCAGCAGCACCAAGCCTAGCACGCGGGTCCAGCGACGCGGGGCCAGCAGGTCCGCAGCCGGAAGCATCGAAAGCAGCCAGAGCGGCGCCAGCCAAAAGAGCCAGCGCAGACCGCTGGCAACGCCGCCGTAATTGTGGTCAACGTTTGGCCAAGCCAAATAAAAGGCGAGGACTGCGGCCGTAATGGCGGCGATTGCGGCGGCGCTCCATCGGAGGCGCGGATCGTTGCGGCGGAATAGCCAGAGGCCAACGCCCAGGACGCTCAGCAGCCAGACGGGCGTCAGGCTGAAGACGCCAGGGTGGCCCACGAGAACGTTGAGCGTGTAGATGCGAACTGACGGCTCGCCGCGGTCGACGCCCTTGGGGGCGTTCCAGTAGCTCTCGATTGTCCGGCCGCGGCAATCATAGGTGTAGTTGTACCAGTTCTCCGGGCCAGTGCCCTTCCGGTGCATGTAGGCTGGTTTCAACGTGTGGTGAGCGATCCAATTGGTGCCGAAAAACGCCGCGACGACGACGAGGACGGCGGGGACGAACCCGAGGAGCGTGGGACGCGGGGCCTTGAGCAGCAACAAAAACGCGATGGCCGCCAACAACGCGAGTGCGGGCAGCTCGTCGGTCGCTGCCAACGCGGCGAACAGGCCGGCAAGGACGAAATAGCGGATCCGACGCTCGCCGTCGAACCAAATCCGCACAGCGGCGTAGATGGCGGCGATGACGCAGACGGCGGCGGGCAGGTGATTGTTGACCGTGACCACAAAAGTGGTCAGGAAGGTGCCAAAGCAGGCTGCGGCCATGACGAAAATGCGGCCCCAATCAGTCTGGCCGAAGCGGTCGATAAGCGATGCCAGCAGGACGAAGTACGCAAGCATCGGCAACAGATTGAAAAGGACGAGCAACGTGCGGCCGATCTCGTAGGGATGCGTGCCGAGCGTCGCTCCCGTGAACTGATAGATCGGCCAATAGACGCCGGCGATCAGCGTTGGCATCAGCGGCGGCTTGCTCGAGTAGAGATGCCCGTCGTGCTTGACCATGTCGATCGTGTCCCAATTCGGCTGCTGGATAACGCGATCGATGGCGTACGGCGTGCCGGGGACTCGCATCTCGGGTTCCACCAATGCGCGGACCGTGCACCAGCGGCTTCGGTCATTGGCACTGAGGAAGGGGCGACGGAGTCGCGCGGCGTCGAGCAACTGCCGCCTGGTTCGGTCGAGTTCTTTTTCCAGGTCGCTGCCAGAGACGCCCTGCGACTGCAACTCCCGCTGCTTTCGGCCCACCTCGGCGTCAACCTTGTTGAGCCGGGACTGTTCCAAGGCGATGGTGTTGACGGAATCGACGGCCAGAATGCGGCCGAGCATGGCCCCGGCGCTGATGGCGATGAGCAACAGGTAGACGCTCCAGCGAAGCGAGCGCGTCGCATCGGTGACGGTTGCCTGTCGATTGGGGGCGGGCTCGTTCATTGGCTGTGCGGCGGCGTGCGTTCGCTGATCGAGTAGCCCCGGCTCTCCGGAGCGTGGTACGCGATGAACAATTCGGCCAGGAAGCCGATCGACATCAACTGGCCGCCAAGCAGTAGCAGGGCCAGGGCACAGATTCCGGAAATCGTTTGGTCGAAGGGAACGACTTGAAGGCGGCCGAATCTCGACGTCGCCCAGAGCGCCGCCAAGCAGACGAGCCACAGCGCCCCGAGGCAGAACGACGCCAGTCCGACGGAGCCGAGCAGGTGTTGCGGACGCTGACCGAAGCCGGTGAGGAACTTGACGGTCAGGAGATCGAGAAAGCCTTTGACGATGCGGCTAACGCCATACTTGGAGTGGCCGAAGCGGCGGGGACGATGGTGGATCGAAATTTCGCCGACGCGGAAGCCGCGCGCCGCGGCCAGCACGGGGACGAAGCGGTGAAGCTCGCCGTATAGATGCACTTCGCGGAACACCTCGCGGCGGTAGCACTTCATGCCGCAATTGTGATCGTGCAGCCGGACACCGGTCAGCCAACTCACGAGCCAATTGAACCCGTGGGAGGGCAACACTTTGTCCCAAGGGTCGTGCCGAACCTGCTTCCAACCGCTGACGACATCAAGGTCTTTTTCGATCTCGGCCAGGAAGCGAGGGATTTCGTGGGGGTCGTCCTGCAGATCGGCGTCGAGCGTCATCACTAGTTCGCCACGGGCCTGGTCAAGACCGGCACTGAGCGCGGCGGCCTTGCCGAAGTTTCGGCGGAATCGGATGCCGCTCGTGTGAGGATCGGAGGACGCCAACCGCTCGACGATGGGCCAGGAACCGTCGGTGGAGCCGTCGTCGACGAAGATGATGTCCACGTCATAACCCTGGGCGACGGCCACCTCGGACAGCTCCTGGTGGAGCGTCTCTAGGCTTTCGGCCTCGTTGAAGACGGGAATGACGACGGAAAGCATTCGAAGTCGCGAGCGAGTCGCGCTTTGTGCCGTGTAGGCGTATGTGTTGGGCGGGACCGGGAAGGGCCGGGGGCTCGGGGCTACGCCGAACGACGGCCGATCACGGCGACGCCATATAGGATACCAGATATAGCTAGCTCCGACAGCAACCAAACCAGGCGAAGCAGGACCGACGCGACGAGCGCTATGCCCCCCGTCTGTGGCAGTAATAGCACCAGGGTTTCGGCCAGCACCGCTTCACGGACGACCGCGCCGCCGGGCACCAGCGAAATGAAACCTGCGACCGTGGCCAGGGCGACGGCGGCGGTGCAAAGGTGCAGTTCGGCCAGCGGGTTTTCCACGCCAGCGCCGAGCGACCGGAGCACCGCCCAAAGGCTCAGACCAAGTATAGCCCACCCGACGGTGTTTAGGATCCACCCGATGGCGACGGTGCCGGCGCCGAGGTTCTCCAGCTTGGCGTTCGTGGCGGGATTGAGGCGGCCGGCGGTGAGGATGCGGGCGAGCCACTTGGCGATCGGGGGCAGCGTTGGCAGTCCCGCGGCGAACATCATGGCCAGTGCCGCGATGAACCAAACTTCCTGCTCGCGATGGACCCAGCCGACGACAACAGCTGCGGCCAAAAAGGCGCCGACGGCCATCATCGTCAGGGTTTCGAGGAAGATGCTGACGACGGCCAGGGGGGCCTCGACGCCGGGGCCACGGATGAGACCGGCCCGGAGAATGACGACCATCGCCTTGCCGGGCACGTATTTGCCGAGGTGGCCGATGTAGTACGCCCGGAGCGACCGCCCCAGGCCAACTTGCTGGCCCAGGGCGCGGAGCGTGCGGTGCCAAAACAGCCCGCAAAACAGGCTGCCCAACAAGTACAGCCCGCCGGACACGGCGAGCCAACGGTAGTCGAGCTGGAAGCGGTGCTGGCCGAGCTGGCCCCACCAGTCGACGATGCGGGCGCGGATGAACCAGAGCACGAGGCCGACGATAATCAGCTTGATGGCGATGCCCAACCAGCGACGGCGAGCAGATCGGCTGCATGATTCGCGCGGCCGAGACGCCACTGGTTCGGGTTGTTGCGACATGCTGTTCCTTCGACCGGCAGACGCTCACTAGGGACTGCGAACCGCTGCACGGCGTGGCCACAAGCATACCTATGCGTGGAGAGGCCGGCAAGGCGACCGGGTCGGCGGCAAAGTCGTCGCAATTGGGAGTGTCGAGGGTATAATACGCAGCATGAACAGCCTGAGCATTTCTATCGCCGTCGCGGCCCTGGGCATCACGAGCAATTACGGCTGGCAGCCTGCGCCACAGGGGGGGACCGAATACATCATTCAGATTCCACCGGAATCGCTCGCGGCCCTTCGCGACGGTCAGGCGCTGGCGAGCGACGTGCGCCCGGAAGCGGGCGAGATTCGGTCGTTTCGGGTCGTGCTGGGCACGGGATCGCTCCCGCAGAGCACGCCGATGCCACGGAAAACGTCGTTGGTCGAGAGACCGAAGGTCGAGGCTGCTAAACCGCCGGTGGAGAAGCCGAAAGCAGAGCCAGCGGCGCCGAGCAAGATGCCAGTCGAACCGGCGAAGCCGTGGCTGGCGATGACGTTGACGCTGTTCGGGCTGTTCGCGTCGCTGGGCGCGAATGTCTTCCTGGGTTGGGTTGCGATGGAGCTTCGCCAGCGATGCAGGGAGAAGATGGCCGTCGCGTAGCGGGGCTTGTCGTCGCCGGTGTTTTGGGCTCAAATCGACGGCGTCTTTGAGGGAAAGGACCGCCGAGATGTTGAGCTTCGCTGATCGCTTGGACGCCGCCGTGCGACGTTGCCACAATCCTGTGCTCGTGGGGCTGGATCCCCGAGCGGAGAGCCTGCCGGAAGGGCTTCGGCCGAGCAGTGAGCGTCCGACAGTGGGGGAGACTTCGGCGGCGTTTGGGCGGTTTTGCCGCGGCGTGATCGATGTCGTGGCCCCGCTGGTTCCTGCCGTAAAGCCCCAGGCGGCGTTTTTCGAGCAGCTTGGGCCCAGCGGCATGATGGTTTTGGCCGAGGTGATCGAATACGCCCACGAGAACGGGCTCGTGGTGATCCTCGATGGCAAGCGGAACGACATTGGCTCGACGGCCGCGGCATACGCGGACGGGATGCTGGGAGCGGACGGCCAGAGCGTGTGGGGGGCGGACGCCGCCACGGTCAGTCCTTATTTGGGCGATGACAGCCTGAAACCGTTCATCGACGTGGCGGTGCGGCGCTCGGCGGGCATTTTTGTGCTGGTGAAGACCTCGAATCCCGGCGGCAAGATGCTGCAAGACCTCGTTGCTGACGGACGGCCGCTGTATCGGCACGTCGCGGAGTACGTCGAAGCCAGCGCGGCGGAGACGGCCGGCTCATGCGGCTATGGAGCGGTGGGGGCGGTGGTCGGGGCCACGTATCCCGCTCAGCTTGTTGAGCTGCGGGCCGCGATGCCGCACACGTGGTTCCTCGTGCCGGGGTTTGGCAGCCAAGGGGGCACCGCCAAGGATGTGGCGGCCGCATTCGACTCGCAGGGCCGCGGGGCAATCGTCAACAACTCGCGCGGAATCATCTTCGCCCACGCGAGCAAGCGCTACGCCGAACGTTTCGGGGCCGCACGATGGCAAGAGGCGGTCGAGGCCGCGACGCAGGATATGATTGCCCAACTCCGCGACGAGACGCCAGCCGGGCAGTTGTAATACGAAGCCGAGGCGCTCAGTTTACGGAGCGCCGCCCTTACGCTGCTTCGGCGTCGTCGTCAGACTCGTCGAACAGGGCTTCGTCGGCGTTCTCATCGACCTCCCATAAGGAGCCGTCGTCCGTCTCTTCTTCCGTGGCAGACGGTGTCGGTCGTTTCGCATTCTCCTCCGCCGCGACCAATTCAGCGTCCGGATGCTCTGCCGCCGCACGACGTGGTTGACGCGGGCGACGTTCGCGTTTTGGTTTTTCCTCCGCGGATGGCCGCTCGATCTGGACGGTCTGACCTGGCGCGGAATTGTCGGGCAGACGGCTGACAGGCGTTTTGAGCGACTTGAACAGCTTCATGATGTGTTCGTGGCAGGTGAACACGAGCAGTTGATGTCCGGTGGCGGCGAAATCGCGGAGCACGGTGGCGGCGGCTTTCGCCCGACCGGCGTCGAAGTTCACCAGTACGTCGTCGAGCACCAACGGCAGCGCGGCGTCGCGGCGGGCGTAAAAACTGGCCAAGGCGAGACGCAGGCTGAGGAAGAGTTGTTCGCGGGTGCCACGGCTAAGCGATTCGACGGGCAGCGAATGGCCTTCGGAGTCGTCAACGCGGAGGACGTGCTCGCCCAGCGGGGTCCAGACGCGGTGGTATCGGCCCTGTGTGAGCCGATCGAGATAGCCGGAGGCTTCCTGCAGCGTTTCGGGCTGACGGTCCTTCTCGTAGGCCAGGCGAATGGCATCGAGGACGGCGCAGACGGCGGCCAGCACTTGCCAGCGATGCAGGGCATCTTCGATTCGCTTTTCGAGCACGGCCAAGTCGAGCCGTTTGGCCGCCAGGCGATTGTCGGTCGCGAGGGTGTCGAGTTGCTCGTTGAGGCGGCCGCGGTGTTCCAGCAGGGCACGAAGCTGGTCGCGAAGGGTGCCCGACCGCTGCTGGAGCTCGCGTCGCCGTCCTTCGAGAACGAGACGATTGCTCGATTCGAGTTGTTGGCGAATGGCGTCTTCGGAAGATCTGCCAGCCAGGGCCGCCTCGATTTCGCGGACCACGCCCTCGCGTTGCTGGCGAAGGACTTCGGCCCTGGCGCATTCCAGCGCACGCTGGCGGAAGTCTTGTTCGTTTTCGACGCCTGCCTCGATAAACAAGGCCTTGCGGTGGTGCTTCAACCGTGCGATCGCCTCTTCTCGCTTAGTCTGGGCGGCCCGGGCGCGTCGCGACTCGCGGCGGATCGCCTCGCGGCGCGCGACGGCGGACTTCTGAGCGGCGGCGGCATCGGTTAACGCGTGAAGCAGTGCGAGCGGGTCCTGCTTGCCGTCACCCTGGCCACTTCCCGAAGGGAGAGGGGACGTTGATTGCGGAATGCCGGCATTGGCAGCGAGTTGGACGATGCGGCCGAGGAGGGCGTCCATTTCCTGGCGGCGGCGGGCGAGCTCGTCTTGGCGGGCGGAGAGTTGCTGCCGTGACTGCGCGATTTGGCTGCTGTGCGAGGCCAGACGCCGGAGTTGTTGCGGGTTGATGGCTTCGGGCAGTTCCGCGGCGGACAAGGCATGACGCCAGCGGCGCCGGGCTTCACGCATTTCGCCGAGAGCGTCGGCGGCGCGGCGGGCGGCGGCGTCAGCCTCCTGCTTTGCGGCGGTGTGCCTGGCGCCAAGCGGCGTCAGCGCTTCGAGGGCCGCCAACTCCGCTTCCGCCGCTTGCAGCCGGACGGCGGTCGGGCCGCCACCGCGCGGCAATTGGGCATCCAATGCGTCGCGATCGGAGGTTGTCTGCTCGACCTGCGAGCGGAGCATCTCGAGCTGCTTCCGGCAGGCGTCAAGCTGGTTGGCATTAGAGCGTTCGAGCATAACCTTGGTGAACGCTGCGCCACCGAGACCGACCAAGCCGAGGATGGCCAACGTCCAGCCCACGGCGCCGACCACGGCGGCGGGCATCAGCAATCCAGCCAGAATCAGCATGGCCCCAACAACGAAGACGCCGCCGATGCCGCCGAGCACGCCGACCGGCAGCAGTTGGCGGTCGATCAGGCCGCGGCTCCGATCTTCGAGTTCCGTTTGATGCCGGCCCAACTGGTCCAGCCGACTTTCCAATTGCTCGCGGCGGCGAAGCTGGGAGACGACGGCGCCGGCCTGATCGAGAGCGGCCGTCAGGTCTTGCTGGCCGCGGACGCTCAGGGCTGACTGGATTTGCGCGGCCAAAGACTCGGCGTTGGTGACGGCCGTTGCGGCCGACTGCTTCGTCTCTTGCAGGCGGCGGTGCCCCGCGAGCAGTAGCTTGGCCGGCGAGCGAAGGGACGCGAGCGTCTTGGCGGTCGGCCAGGCGATGCCGGAACTGCTGAGGACCTGGGGAGAGGAACCGCCGCTGGCGGCAACGATGCCGAGGTGTTGGGCCTCAACAACCAGTTCGGCGTCCAGCGTGCCGATTTCGCTTTCCAGGCGAGCGATGTCGGCCTGCAATTGGGTGATCCAAGGTTCTTGCTCGCGGATCGCCTCGATTCGGGCGGTGTTGTGCCACAAGGCGTCGTTGACGGTCAAACCGTCGAACTCGCGACGGAGCGTCTGTCGGGCTTCGGCGAGGCGGTCGATATGCTCCTGATGCTTTTGCATGCGAAGCACCAAAGTGTCCAGCCGCGCGACGGCGTCCTCGGGCATCGTCTTTGGCGGACCGAACGCCGCGAGCTGTTCGTCCAACGCGGCCCGCTGATGCCAGAGATCGTGGACGGCCAGGGCGGCTTCGATCGTGGCGACGAGCTGTTCTGCCCGGTCGGCCTCCTGTTCAAGGCCGGTGATTTCGGCGTGGAGCTGGTTGCGCTCGGCAGCCAAGTGGGCGTAGCGATGGCTGATTGCGGCCAGTTCCTGGATTTCCGACCGCAACTTTTCGTGCTCGCCGAGCAGTTGTACCGCTTGGCATGGGCCGCCGGCTATGTCGAGGATTCGGTTCCGCGATGCCTCGAGTTCGCGCAGCACTTCGACGAGTGATACGCGATCCAGGCCGGCAGTGAGACTGTAGAGCATCTCGGCGGCGGCCGTGTCGCTCAGCGTGGCCAGCTCTTGGATTTCGCGAAGCCCGACGGCGAAGACGTTATTGAACACCGGCTCGTCGACGTTCGAGAGCAGGACGCTCAGATAGTGCTCGCCTTGCCGGGTGCCGTCCGCGGCGGTCAGCAGCAATTGCTCGCCTGGAGAGCCGTCTTCGGCCGAGGAGTGCCTGGCGAGCTGGAAACGGCCCTGTGGGCCCGCAACGTCGAGCATGCCGCCACCCCGACCGCCATGGACGGGCGGCAGGTAGTGGCTTCGCTCGGAGGAAAAGCCGTAGAGCATCGAGCGGACGAACTCGAGGAGCGTTGTCTTGCCGGCCTCGTTGGGGCCGTAGAAGACGTTCAACGTCTCGGTGAGCCGCTCGATGCGCAGCCCCGTCCAGACGCCGTAGCCGGTCACATCGAGATTCGTAATCCTCATGTCAAAGGTTCCTTTGGCTGTGCGGCAGGCGGCGGACTTGCCTGTCGCATGGCAGGCTGACAGCCTGCCCCACGAGTTACGTTTCGGGCTCCTCGCCGGAAAGCAGGTCGGCGCCCAGGCTGGCCGCTTCGCGGAGCACGGCATCGCGGGCGTGCGGGCTGTGCACGGCGACAGCCGCGGCGAGCGTGCCGGCGCGATGCGGCTCGGACAGGTATCGGTCGAAGTCCAACGGCTCCCCGGGGTTCATCTGCAATTGACGAATGGCGCGGAGAAACTCGCCGCGGATCGTCTCTTGCCCATACCATTCCGGCGGCAGCGTGTCGGACAGTTCCAGTTCGAGCGACACGCTCCAGGCGGGCGGTGAACGGTGACCGTAGTCGGCGCGGAGCGATTGAAGCAGGTCGTTGGCGAGCTTGCCGCGACGGAGCGGGGCCAATAGCGGTCCGCGGCCGGAGATTGTCCACGAAACCAACAGCGGCGTGGCGGGCATCGCTTCCAGCAGCGAGTTGAGCCGCTCGCGGAGCTGGGTTTCTAGCAACTCGCGGGTGGTGGCCTCGTCAATCGTGGCTCGTTGGCTAATCCAACGGGCGGCGTCGGTGGGAATCAGGCTGGTGCGGACCTGGTGTTGCGAGTCGACCTGCACGAGCGTGCAGCCATGGACGCCGCTTTCGTCGGGACGGCGGCCCTGCGAACTGCCACAGTAGTGAATCACGGCCGGACCGCCCGCCGGCGTACTTCGGTCGTGGCGGCCACCCAGCGCCCAGTAGTTGACGCCGCGGCTTTGCAGCGCGGCCGGTTCCGCTTCGCCGTGGGCCAGCGCGATGGTGAACAGTCCACTTGCATTTGCGGCACTGTTGGGCAGGCCGGCCGTGGCTGTCGGCGACTCAGCAGTGGGCCCCGCCCCGATGTCGATCACAGGAGCGACTTGCGGGACCGTCGCGCTAGGCGGGAAATCTTCGGGACGCCAGGGACGCTGCGGATCGCAACTGGTGCCGACTAAGCGGGCTAGTGGGACGCCGTCCCGCTGAACGAGCAGGTTCTCGACCTGACCGCAGGGAAAGAAGTGGACGTTGTCGGGCAGTTTGACGACGGCGGGCCATGCCTCAGGCGGATCGATCGGGGAGCCGGCCCAATAGACGCCGATGCCAGCGGCCGCGAGTCGGGCGAACTGCTGGGCAAGCATCAACGGCCCCCGCGGCCCGGTGTCGGACGGGACGGCGATGCCGCCGCCGAGCAGGACGAAATCGACCTCCTCGGCCAGCGCCGCGTCGAAGACTTGGCGGGCAGCGGTGTAGGGGGCTTCCAGAAACAGCTCCCGCAGGTGGTCCGGCACCTCCGCGACGCCCATCAGCGGGCGTTCGAGATGGAAGTCGCTGGCATGGATGAACCGGAATGGATGGGTAGGCATGCGGGCCTCCATGCTTTGGTGAAACTTTAACGGCATCAGTGTAACGGCGATCCCCGCGCGCGACTACCGGAGTTGTCAAATTGTAGCGGACGCGCGTAAGGATGGGGCGATGAGGCAATCCAGGAAGCGTTCGCTGGACATTGCGACGGTTGTCTGCAGACTATACGATGGTCGCTTTGCGGTCGTCGTCAGCAAGGGCCGCCCAAGATTCGGTCGGGGGCTTCGAGCATCGAAGAATCAAATCCATGACGGAAACGCAGTCACCCTGTTTCGTCGGTGTGGAAATCTCAAAAACGCTGCTCCGTGTGGGCGTGGTCGACTCGGCGGGCCGTTCGCTCGCTCGGCTGGACGCGTCTTGGGACGTGGGGCCCGATGGGCCTGACGTTGACACCCGCGTTGCCAAGCTTGCGAGTGAGGCCATCGAGAAAGCGGGCGCGAAACCAGGTTCGATTGGTCGACTGGGCCTGGCTGTACCGGACGTCGACGCTTGGAAGGAACTACAACCGCGACTGGCCGAGCGGTGCGGGACGGCGGTCACGATGGCGGAATCCCTGGACGCCTCCGCACGCGGCGAGTTCTGGGTTGGCGCGGGCCGGGGCTTCCACAGCATGGTGCTCTTGAGTCTGGACGCCGACATCGGGTGCAGCATCCTTGTGGACGAGACGGCCGAAAACGGCGAAAACAACCACGGTGGCCAATGCGGGCACATTCTTATCGACTGCACCGCCGGCTCGCGACTCTGCGGCTGCGGCCAGCGCGGTCATCTGGCGGCCTACGTCAGCGAGGCGGCGGTGCTTGATCGGGCCCGGGAAGCCATCACGGCGGGACGGCAGTCGTCGCTCAGCGCCAACAACGTGTCTATTGAGAAGCTGACAGCGGAAGCGGATCGGGGCGATGCGTTGTCGCGGGAAATCGTGGCGGAGACCGCACGCGTCCTGGCCGTCGGCATCGCCACGGTGCTGCACACGGTTGATCCCAGCGGCGTGCTGCTGCGAGGCGGCGCTACGTTCGGGGGAAACTCAACCGCCACCGGCCGACAGTTCCTCGAAACGGTGCGTGAGGAAATTGGCCGGCGGGCGTTTCCGGTGCTTGCCCAGCGCACGGTGATTGACTACGTGGCGTTGGGCGACGACGCTGCGTGGATCGGCGCGGCCGGACTGGCCAGGCTCGAACAACTCCGGGGCTCGTCGCGCTCAGCGTAAGCCGGGAGAAGACTCGCCAAACGAGAGAGCGTCACGCGGAGCGTGGCGGGTACGATTCTATCGGATGCCGGTGCTCGGATAGGCAGGCAGCGGGCCGCCAGCGGGCTGCCAGTCTGGCGCGGCACTCGATTCGACCGGTGGAAGACGACGAATCTCGCTGCTAAGGTCACCGGCCGACGAAACGGGCACCAGCGGTTTGTCCGGCGCCGTTGAGGTCGTCGACGCGGCATCGTCGGCTCTCGCGGCCGCGCTGGCGGCGGCGGCCGGGTCCGGGATCTCGCGAGCCATGTCCGGCACCGGCTTGACCTCGACGCGCGGAGCGGGCGCAGTGGTGCGATCCGTGGCGTGGTCGCTTTTCGAGTCGCCCGGGGGGGCCGCGATGTCAGGCGGCGCCGGCAATTCAGTCTTGGCCGCTGGTGCAGGCGAGGGGTCTTTTTTGGGCTGTTCCGCCGTTGCGGGAACGGCCGTTTCGGTGGCCGAAACCGCGGCCATCGCTGGGCCAACCATCTGGGAGACGGCCGGATAGCGGATCGTATTGAAGCCGATCGAGCAGGCAGCCAAGGCCAGTCCGGTCATTGTCGCGGCGGTCTTGGCCATGGCGGGTTTCCTGATGACTATTGACGTTTGCTTGGATGTTGAGCCGGTGAGCCAACCTGCTCGGTCTGTTTTTTCAGCCTTCCGTTGGTCGGCCTTGGCTCATTGGCCACGCAAAGGTCAATAAAAGCTTCCGGGGGCGGATTCACTCGATTGATGTCGCCTGCGTGAAAACCATACACGCTCTCGATGGGCGTGCAAGCGAAAAGGGCCTTCTGACGGACAAAGCCCCGTCAAACTTAACGGCCCATTGCGGTTGGGTAAACCACACGGGCATCGACGTTTCTCGCTGTTTCGGCTGCGCCAGGCAGACGCTTTTTTCGCAACTTGCGGATCCTTTCGTCTGGGCCGGTCCCGCAGCATCAGGAGAGCACGGTGGGAAGGGCGTGATGGTCGCCGGGCGGCCGAGGCTCCAACGTCTCCTGCCCCGCTCGACGCTTGACAAGCAGTCGTGCTCGGCTGCTTCAAATGTGGTTCGTGAGGATGTCGTCTACGTCCCCGTTCCGCGAATAACCGCTGGGTCCGCTTTTCCGATGGCAAGCGGCTGGGTTTTAGACCCACGCCCTTGTGCTTTGCGGTCGGAAAAATAGAGAGGCGACGTCGTCGGGCACCGAAATCGAGCGGCTGGGGTTCATTCTCAGCGAATCATAGGCGCTGCTGGCGATGTGGCGACGGAGTTTCGGAAAAGCGAATTCCTTGCCGCCGAGTCGCTCTTCGAACTCGTCGAACGACACGCCCTGTGAGCAGAGGAATCGCCTGAGGCTTGGCAAAATACTGCGGGCGGCGCGACGCCGAACGCCCCAGTTTTGCAGCAAGATTACAAGAGCCATGGCGAAGACGGTGCAGGCCAAGCCAATGGTTATGCCGCCCCGGTGAAATGCCCAAAGGACCGGCAGCGCAAGCAAGAATCCGGTGAATACCGCTCCGCCGCACAGTAGCCCACGTTCCCTGCTCAGAATTGCGTTCTGCTTCGAGAGGAAGTAACGAAACGCCTGATGTGCGCGAGCCTTCGTATCGCCGGCGACATCGAGAAGAACCTCGATGCGTTCCCGCGTCAGTCTCGGGTTGGTTTGCGCCAACAACGCTTCGAAGGAGAGCGTTCCGACCGGAACCAGGGCGTCGTCGAACATTGGCTCGACATGGGCGCCACATATCGAGCACTCGCCGAAGCTCGTGATATTGCTGTAGCCCAACGGAATGCCGTACAACTGGTTCGCGCTCTGCAATTGCTTAACAGTGAACCGAGTCGGCTGCAGGCATCCAGGGCAAAACTCAGCGCGATCGCCGAGCAAGCGCGCCCGAGACGTTGTCCCCCAGTGAAAAAAGAACATGTTGCCCCCCAATTCTGCGGAATCGGAACCGGTATTGAAGCGTAGGGCGCTATGAGGCAATGTCAAACCCCAGGGTTGAGTGTGCCCCGTCGCTCGCCTGGAGGCAAGAATCCTGCCCAAGTATCGGAGTCGGAGCCGCGGGCCTTGGGCTTCCGGGCGTGTTCCCTTTTCGCGTTTCTCAGAAGACGCAGGTCAGCGCCCGGGCATAAAAACTCGCACGCCGGGTGGGGCGTCGATGGTCGAACGGACCTTGCCGTCGGCCTCCATTTCGTGGCGAACCTTCAAAACGCCGAACGGCGTGGGGAACGTGCCTTCCGCCCATCTCAAATCACCCAAATGCGGATCGATCTTGACGGCTTTGCAGCCCGGCTCGACCACCTGAACACCGAGTACATGCTCGCTCAGCCAAGCCGTCGGGCCGGACGCCCAGCCGTGGCAAAGGCTGTGGCGAAGGTTCTTGTAGCAGAAGTTGCCGAAGTCACCGTGGATGTCCTTCTTGCCCGGCGGAACCAGTTCGTCGATGCCTGCCGCGTTGACGGTCCAGTCGAGATTGAAATCTTCCCAAAACGTCGTCGCGCCGAGGTCGAGCATCCCGCCCCAGAACTGGCGGATCGTGTCGAGACAGCCCTGGTAATCGCCGGCCTTTGCCCGAGCCTGGAGAACATAGTAGCCGTAGAACGTCGACAGCCGTTTGGCGCCATCGACGGCCATCACCTCGCGGTTCAGCTTCGTCGCATCGCCGAGGTCCGCCAAGGCCATCAATGCGGCGGCCTGTTTGCTGTTGTCATGGTCGGGCACGTGTCTTCCGAGCCGGGCGACCGCATGTCGGCACGTCTCCTGCGTTTCCCGCGCGCCGAGAACGCCGCACAACTCATCGCCCGCTCGAAACGTCAGGATCATTAGCGACTGAAGGCCGGCGTGAACCGCTTTGGTGTGGCCCGCTGTCGGCCAATCGAGAAAACGTTCACCGGTCAGCGTCTCGCGGTTGTCGGAATCGATATGCTTCGCAAGTTGGTTGAGCAAAGCGATCATGTACGGCTTCTGTCGCCGCAAATTGGCCACGTCGCCGTGATGCCGATACCAGGCATGCTGGATCAGCACCCACCACATTGAATAAGAGCTAATGCCGTTCATCCAATTGGGCAGCGGCGTGTTGTCACGCACGAAGTCGAGGCTCGCCGGAACAACGTCAACGTTGCCGAAAACCGTACAGATCGTCATCGTTTCCGGGTGCATATCGCCGATCCACACCAGACGGTCGCGCTTGATGCCGTCCCAAAGGTATTCCTGCATGTTAAGGTGGGCGGTGTAAGCTCCCGTCTGCCAGATCCGGTTGAGCCGCTCATCATTACAGCGGAACGATCCGATGTACGGCAGGTCGCGGTAGAGAAAGATCGCGCGAACCGCCCTCAGCGAGACGAAAGCATTGGGATCGACCAGATCAATGCGGACGAAGCGAAAGCCGGTGTTGCCGATCTCGTGCGTGCCGAGCCAAGGCACCAGGCAAGTCTGATCGCGAACGGCGTGATCGTTCGTCGCGCCCCGTGGGCCTCCGACGTCGCTCATCGCCTCGCTAACGGACTCGCCGAACCGCACCCGGAGGCGAACCGGCTTGTTGCCGAACGAACCAGCGACCGATAATTGCACGCCGCCATGCAGTTCTTTTCCAAAATCGAGAAGAATCGCCGGCGACCGGCCCTTGTTCCGCAACGTGCAGGCGCTGGCTGCGCCCAGAGGCACCTGGCCGCTGTTGCCCTGAAGCAAGACGTCCGGATGTTCGATCGCGGCCGCATTGTCCGTGGGCGATTGCCAGACGACTCGCTTCGGGCCGATGTATTCGCGAACTCGCGGGTCGCGCTGCGTACGACCAGCAAGCCCGGCCAAGGCAGGCGAGGACGACGGCGTTGAACCAGTGTCCGGCTCGCCTCCATATGCGACTGCCGAAAGAACCAGCGAGATCGTCAAGACGGCCAATCGTTGCATGGGATTATCCTCGTGACGGCGTCGTGGGGGCATTGCACGGTACGCGTCGATTGTCCCAGATACGCAACGGCCATACAACCGCCGTCAGGTGAACCGAATCGCAGTCCTCGCTTCCCGCTGACTAGCCGCAGTGGCACTTTTGGCCGGCACTCCGTCTCGTAGCGACCACATGCCGGTAGCCGTGGGTTTCAACCCACGGACGCGATGACGCGTACATGCGTGCGTCGCGTAGCGACGCTTGAAACGTTTGCTCCGGGAAATCGAAACAGGGAGGCTAGAATCGACGCCGCTAGTTTACGGTCATGTTGCTCATGGTCCTGACGCGCAACATCATGATCCTCTTACCGTTCGATTTGATTCAGCGAATCGAGGTTTCTACAGGAACAGCTGCGTCGTCGATCCGACTCTTGCACTTCAAGTCACCGGCGAACCGCACAGTATGGCAGGCCCCGGCGGAGTTCGTCGACGCCTTGGCTTGTAACCTTCGTCCCGTTCAAATCCACATAGTAAAGCTGTTTTAACCTGCGCAGCTGTACTACGCCGGCGTCGCTAATGTTAGTGTCATTGAGCGACAGGAAGTGAAGTCGCCCCAGCCGCTCAAGGTGGACCAACCCTTTGTCGGTAATATCGGTCTTGCCGAGCCACAGGATCTCCAGATTGCTTAGTGCCTCCAGGTATCGTAGTCCGGAATCAGTGATTCCAGTATCACCAAGCGATAATATTTGAAGATGAGAGAGATCGTTGAGCCACAGGAGTTGATCATCTGAAGTTAACCTTACAGGCACGGCAACGGAAATGACGCGTACTAGCGAATCGTCCTGCAGCAACCACCCGAGAAATGTCCGTTCTGACAAGACTTTACCCCCAATCGCCTCTATTGCGCGGGCGGCCGCTTTTTCCTTGCGCTGGTAATGAATCGAAACGGCAAGCCAACTGACGCCGATCGCTGTTATAGCTACCAGAAGCAGCGGCAACCGCAACGCCCTTAGATATCGGGGCGACGTCGTTTCTCGTGCCGACAAGCGTTTCGTTAGTCGTGATCGGCCAGCTCGCTGGGATCTGTTACCGTATAGGGTCATGGTGCGTCTGTGTCTATCGAGATCTGGGGCATCGCGACCTCGGGTACTGCGCCCTTTGGCCGTTTGGACCGTACGTGCCGGGCGTTGCCGGCGTCTCGCGTCCTCTTAAAAGGCACCGGTCGGAGACCCGGCCCTCCGACTGGCCGTATCGAACGCTTTGCTGGCGATGCGGTCAATTAGCGAGTCTGGTCCCCTTTCTCGACTCCCACTCAATAAACTAGCTGCGTCCCCGTGTCGACTCCAACTCCCCGTTCCGACTCCGCCGCCGTGTAGCTTGTCTGCCACCTTCCGATCGAGCACCCCGTCGCTCTGCTCAGCCATGAGTTGCCGCCCGCCGATTTTAAACGTGCCGGGGACTCGAACGGGGAGCCAGACCCGTCTCGTTATCTGCCGATGCGTGCTTCCCCGACAGCTGTGGCCCCATCGTCGATGCCCGCTAGTCTACGCCCCCGTCCGGAGGCAAGTCAATGCCCGCTCACATTGACTACCGTCCGCCAATCGTTTTCGCCCGCTGGCAGTCGGGCATCCCTTGCCGAACGTTGGCCGAAGGACTTTTCTTGAAATCACATGCCGAAGATGTATGATCGTGGCCGCGGAGAGCGGGCCGGTTTGGCAACGGGCCGCTCTTTGCAGTTGAGTCCGGCTCGGTTTGGCAACGGGTCGGCACGCTCCGTGCCTGCGCCCGATCGGCTTGCGACCGACCCCGCATCGCACGGCCACGCGGACACCGGCTCGCTGGCAACGATCCGGCGGGTCCGCATGCCAACCTGCGTTGGCCGTTCGCTCTTTAGAAAAATCGACTGTGCGAGGTTCCTCTCGCCGGACCGCCAGCACTGCGCGCTCTCACCCGCTCCTCGTGCCGGCGCTCTTAGCGGTTGCTTCACGCTGCGCCCATCTCGCGGGCCAAGCCGGTGGTTTCGCCACCTTTGTGGCCCAGGCGTCCCGCCTACTTTAATGCACTGCAGACGGGACGCCTCCACCGCAAGACTCAGCCGCAATTGTGCATAGCCCCCTCCGCAGAGCCGTGAGGCACCGAAGACGCAACAGCAGCCGCCCGAACGAGTTGCAGCGAGATTTTCGCCAGCGCAAAAATCGCTTGCCCCGGGGGCGTGAGCGAAAATCACGACTTTCGGCAGCGAACGCCCGGACGAGCAGGGTTCTGTATGCCGGCCCTGTCTCGCGGTAAAATGCTGGCTTGGCCCCAGCTCGCCGCACGGAGGACTTCTATGAGCACGCTGCCGTTCGCCCACCTGCATTGCCACAGCCATTACAGCCTCTTGGACGGGGCTGGCACGATCGGCGGGCTGTTGAAGCGGGCAAAGGCGTTGGGCATGACCGCCCTGGCCCTGACGGACCACGGGAATCTGCACGGCGCGCTGAAGTTCTACCAGACGGCCAAGGAACTGGAGATCAACCCCGTCTTGGGGCTTGAAGCGTACATCGCTCCGGGCAGTCGGCTCCGCAAGGAGGCCAGTGGTTCGAAAGAGGCTGCGTATCATCTGACGCTGCTGGCCCGC
Source organism: Planctomycetaceae bacterium (assembly GCA_021372555.1). GTDB lineage: Bacteria > Planctomycetota > Planctomycetia > Pirellulales > Thermoguttaceae > JAJFUI01. Next base: position 56,987 of record JAJFUI010000127.1, read on the forward strand.
AAC
>JAJFUI010000175.1 GCA_021372555.1 Planctomycetaceae bacterium
CTCTAACGAAGCAGACTTGCAATTGTCGAAGCATCCAGCATACTAGAAACAATCTTGCAGGGCGCAAGCCCTGACGGATGGGCTTCTGCAGGTTCCTGCCCCACCTGCGGAGGCCTTTTTTTGGCGCGGCGCACGTTGCGACGAGCGTGCCCCGGTTCGCGACCCTCGCCTATTCGATGGGATGAGCCGACCCCCGGTGCCGAGTGGCGTGGCGTGTCGCGCACGCCACTCGGCGACTGGACCGGTTTTCTAAGGCTCAATAAGAAGCCATCACGGCGTCCACGGCATCCTCGGCGTCGCTTGACGCGTCCTTGCTTGCGGGCGACAACGCGGGAAGATCGCAGAGCCAATCCACTTTGGCCGAGCTTGCGATCTTTGTCGCCGCGGCACTCATCACGGCGCCCCGCGCGGCGACGGAGTAGACGCTGCCGCCGGATGAACCAGCTACGGAGAACTGGCCATTGTAGGTCGAGGAGTTCCCCAAGGTGTCGGTGGCCGTGATGATGTAGCTGTGGCTGCCAGAGGTCAGAGTGCCGAACACTCCGGCGAAGTTCACGCCAGATGACGCCGACATCGGACCATAAAGCTTCGAGACGTTGGCGCCGTCGATGGTGAGGCTGGCGGCGCGGACGCCGTCGGTATCGATTGTGTTCCAGGTGATGACGCCGCTGGACAGTGACAGGGCGACACTGCCGATCGTCGGGCCGGGGTTTGCGATTGTGGTGACGGTGAAGTTGCCGGTGAGGTTTGAGATGTTGCCCTGGCGGTCCGTGGCGGTAATGACGTAGGCGTGATTACCGGCGGCAAGCGTGCCGAGGGTGCCGGCGAAGTTCGATCCCGAAGCGGCCGTCATTGGTCCATAGATCTTCGACCCGGCCTTGTTGTCGATGGTTACAGTGGAGCTGGCGATGCCGTCCGCGTCGAGTGCGTTCCAGGTGATGATGCCGTTGGCTTGCGAGACGGCCACGCTGCTGATGGCGGGCCCCGGATTGGTCGTAGTTTCAACGGTGAACTTGCCGGCGGACGTCGAGGCGTTGCCGAGACGGTCGGTGGCGGTAATCGTGTAGGAATGCTCTCCGGTGGCCAGCGTGCCGAACACACCGGCATAGTTGACGCCCGAGGCGGCCGTCATCGGTCCGTAGAGTTTCGAGACGGTAAGGCCGTCCACGGTGACGGTCGAGCTGGCGACGCCGTCGGGATCGGCCACGTTCCAGGTCATCATCCCGCTCGCTTGCGCGACGGCGACGCTGCTGATGGTTGGCGCACTATTGCCTGGGGTGGGGGCAGCGACGTCGAAGTTAGCGGTCAGCGTCGAGGAGTTCCCCGCTTTGTCGGTCGCGGTGATGATGTACTGGTGGGTTCCAGTGGCAAGCGTGCCGAACACGGCGGCGAAGTTGACGCCCGAAGCGGCCGTCATCGGGCCGTAGATCTTGGGCACGGTCACGCCGTCGATCTTGACGGTGGAACTGGCGACGCCATCGGCGTCGATCGCGTTCCACGTCATCAAGCCGCTGGCCGCCGCGACGGCCACATTGCCGATGGTCGGGCCGGCGTTGGCGGCCACGATAAAGCTGCCGTCGTAAGTCGAGGAGTTGCCGAGTTTGTCGGTCGCGGTGATCGTAAACGAGTGGCTGCCGGTGGCCAGTTTGCCGAATACGGCGGCAAAGTTGACGCCGGACGTGGCACCCATCGGCCCATAAATCTTTGAGACAACGGTTCCGTCGATGGTTATGCTGCTGACGGTCACACCGTCGGGGTCAACGGCGTTCCAGGTAATCAGACCGTCGGCCGGCGCCACTACGACGCTGCCGATCTGCGGTCCGGAACCGATGACGGGGTCGACCAAGCGGGAGAAGACTTCCATGTCGGTCTTCATGATTGGCATGCCGCCGGAGGGCTGATCGCCCACGTAGGTCACGGCGGACGCCCACGCCACGATGAAGGTGTCGCCGGCCGGAGACATGGCGACGCAGGGCACCGTCTGGTCGCCGACGGTGGCGGCGTTGATCCGGAACTCGCCGTAGGTGTTTCCGGCCTTCGACGTCATCTCGGTGCCGTTGGCGTTGAACATCCGCGCATAGATTCCGTAGTCGTTCGTCGGGTTGGCTGCCTTGGTGTTGTCCTGGCCGAAGCTGGACCAGGTGACGACGAAGTTGCCGTTCGTGGCGATGCCGACCTCGGGGTCGACCTGCCAGTTGACGGTCGTGGTGCTCACGGGGAACTCGCTTGCATCCAACGCAACGCCGGAGGCGCCGTAGCGGCGGGCGTAAACGCCATAGCCGCTTCCATCCTGGTTAAAGCTTGCGTAGGCGATCACGAACGCGCCGTTGGCGTTCATTGCCACGGAGGGGCTCTGTTGTTTGTCGGTGGCGTAGTAGTTCACTTGGAACTCACCGCCCAACTTGGCGCCTGTCTTGCTGTAGCGTTGGGCGTAGACGCCCCAGTCGCTTCCGTCCTGGCCGAAACTCTGCCAAGCGACGACGAAGTTGCCAGCGGAGTCCATGGCGATATCGGCGTCTTCCTGAGCGCCGGCCGCTGTCGTGTTGACGCGGAACTCGTCGCTGAGAGCCAGTCCCTGAATGCTGAACCGACGGCCATACACGTTTAGTCCCGAGCGGTCGGTTTCGTCGTCGGACGTGGTCCAGGTGACGACGAAGTTGCCGCTGGCGTCCATTGCCACGCTTGGCAATTCCTGGACTCCGGGGAGCGACTGATTGACCGCGATTCGTTCGCCGACGGCCTTTCCGTTCTTGTCGAATATCTGGGCAAAGATGCCGGTCGTGTCCGCGGTGCTGTTGATGGTGCCTGGAATGGTGCCGTCACCGGCCCAGACGATCACGAAGTCGCCGTAGGCGTCCATGGCGACGGCGCACTCGGTTTGAACGCCGTTGCCGGCAAAGACGGCGTGGCCTGCGTTGTCCGTTGTTTTTGTGTGGGGATTGGCGGTGCCTTCCACACCCTGAGACTGGCCGAACCGGTTATATCGCTGGAAAGCGATGTCGCCGCCGTCGCCGTAACGGCTCGATTGCCAGACAACGACGTAGTCGCCGTCGCCATCCATGGCGACCTCGGGGGTAACGCCATCGAGGCCGGTGTGATAGGTGTTGGTGTTCAGGTCGGTCGACCCCGTGGGATTGCCGGGGGCGGTAATGTTTCCGATCGGCGAGTCGATGACGCTAGTGTCGCCTATTACGGTGAAGGAGCGGACGAAGTTGCCGGCCGCACCGGTGTAGGCGCCGTCCAATCCATTGCCGAACAGGTCCTGCACGGCGCTGAGAATCGTCAGATCGTAGGCGCCGGCGAGGAGCGCCTGACTGCCCGAGCTCGTGGTGTCGCTGTCGAAGGTGATTACGGCTTCGTACTTGTTGTCCCGGGTCGAGCTCAAACCGAGGACGTAGGCTTCGTTGAACCCGTATTGCACCTTGGCCACGGCATTGGGCAACGACTTGCCGTTGCGGGTGAGTTGCCAATTGGCGAGGTTCAAGATGGAGTTGGCGCCGCTGCTGCCGTTCTGAATCGAGAGCGGCTCGTTGAAGGTAATCAAGAACTGCGTGGGCCCCGCGGCCAGAACCGTGGCGTCGGGGAGGAATGATGAGGTCGTCGTCCCGTTGGTTTTGACGACGTTAAACGCTTCGGCCACCTGGGGGTTGCCGGCGTCTTTTGGCATGG
>JAJFUI010000189.1 GCA_021372555.1 Planctomycetaceae bacterium
GTGACGGCTTTCACCTCGGCGTCGAGCAAGTGGCGACTGACGTCGATTGGCTCGCCGCGAACGGTGGCCGTCAGCACTGGCGGATGGACGTCCACGTGGAACTCCGTCAGCACGAGTCGCTGGGTATGAAAAATGTAGAGCAACTCGGCGAGCCAATTGTGGAGCAACTCCTCCCGATCGTCGGCATGAACACTCAGCGTCAGTTGCTGCTTGGGCGCGACCGCATCTGGGTTCTCCACGATGATGGAGAAAAGCGCCCTCGCGGCGTCGACGAACAAGGCGTCGAGATCATCGGCGCGAACGCGAATGCCAACATCGGCGGTGTGCTCGAAAGTCTCATACATTGTCGGAATTGTACGCACGCTGCGCAACCTGAGAAGCGGGGGCGACGGGGTGTTGTGTAGCGCGGGCATCCTGGCTGTACTACTGGACATTTGCTTTACACCGTCTCGGCGGCGTGTTAGAGTGGATGCTTAATAATGGCTGATTGCGCCTTGCCCTGTTGCGGGTCGACTGGATGCCCTCGGAAATCCAAAACGCCGCTGAATGTATCCGCATCCGCGGGGCGAGGACGCACAATCTACAGAACATCGATCTGGATCTGCCGCGAGATCAGTTCGTTGTTGTCACGGGGCCAAGCGGCTCGGGCAAGAGTTCGCTGAGTTTCGACACGCTTTACGCCGAGGGGCAGCGGCAATACATCGAGAGCCTTTCGACCTACGCGCGGCAATTCCTGCACCAGCTCGAACGCCCTGACGTCGATCTGATCGAGGGGCTTCAGCCGACGATATCGATCGATCAGCGGGCGGGGAGCAACAATCCCCGCAGCACCGTGGCAACCGTCACGGAGATCTATGACTATCTGCGGTTGTTGTATGCCAGGCTCGGCGAGCCGCGATGTCACAAGTGCGGCGCGGTGATTAGCCAGCAAACGCCGGAGCAGATTCTCGATGTCCTGATGGACCTGAGCCAAGGCACGCGGGCTATGATTCTGGCGCCGATGGTCCGTGGACGGAAGGGCGAGCACAAGGAGGTTTTTGAGACGATCCGCAAAGCCGGGCTGTTGCGGGCAAGGGTAGACGGCCAAATAGTCGACATCGACAATCCGCCAGCCTTGGCTCTGCAAAAGTCGCACGACATCGAAGCCGTTGTGGATCGCGTCGTGGTGCGCGAAGGTGTCCGGGCGCGAATCGCCGAATCGGTTCGACTGGCGATCCGTCACGGCGACGGCTTGGTGATTGCCGCTCGGGAAGAAAAGACCGCAACAGGCTCCGTCTGGCATGACCGGCTGTTCAGCACGCTGTATGCGTGCCCCAATTGTAGGACGAGCTTCGAGGAGTTGGAGCCGCGTACGTTCAGCTTCAATAGTCCTTATGGCGCGTGCCCACGATGCGAGGGACTCGGGGCACGTGTGGGTTTCGACCCGGAATTGGTGCTGCCGGACACCGAGCTGTCGCTGGCGGAGGGGGCAATCGCTCCTTGGCGCGACGGTTCGCCGGCGGCGGAGCGAAGGCATCGGCAGCAACTGGAGCCGTTTTTGGCGAAAGCCGGCATCGACTGGAACACACCGCTTGCCACGCTTTCGGAAAAACGCCGCGACGAACTGCTGAACGGCGCTGGCAAGCGGTTTTGCGGCGTGCTCAACATGCTGGAAAAGGAATACGCGACGACCAGCAGCGAGACGAAGCGGCAGCGGCTGGAAAGCTTCCGCGGCGAGGTGGTCTGCCCAGAGTGCCAGGGGGCGCGGCTGCGTCCCGAGGCAAGATCGGTGTTCATCGGCGGTCGTGCGATTCATGAGGTGACGCGGCTGCCGATTTCGGCGGCGAAGGCGTTCTTTGCCGGTCTCGATTCGGGGAATGGGGCGGGGCGAGTTGGCGAGAATGCCGTTGTGGGAGGCGGCCCTCACCCTAGCCCTCTCCCGGAGGGAGAGGGGACTGAGCGCGACGGCCCTCACCCTAGCGCTCTCCCGGAGGGCGAGGGGACGGTGGACAACCCCTTCGCAAAGGGAGAGCAGCGTCTTATCGCGCATCCGATTCTGAGTGAGATTACGGCCCGGCTTGATTTCATGGATCGCGTTGGGCTCGGTTATCTGACGCTCGATCGGCCGGCGGGCACGTTGAGCGGCGGCGAATTGCAGCGGGTACGGCTTGCCGCGGGGCTAGGCTCGGGGCTGGTTGGCGTGTGCTACGTGCTCGATGAGCCTTCGATCGGATTGCATCCTCGCGACAACGACCGGCTCATCGAGGTCTTGCGGCAATTGCAGTCGCGGGGCAACACCGTGCTGGTTGTTGAGCACGACGAAGCGATCATGCGTCATGCGGATTGGCTGGTCGATCTTGGGCCGGGGGCGGGCCGGCACGGCGGACGTGTGGTGGCTGAAGGATCGCCACAAGCGATCGCCGAGAATCGCCAATCGCTTACCGGCCGCTACTTGGCCGGGGTGGAACGGATTCCGGTGCCCGAGCGGCGGCGGCGCGCGGTAAAAAGTCGCTCCATCACGATTGAGGGCGTGACGACCAACAACCTCAAGGACGTGAGCGTGTGGTTCCCGCTGGGAACGCTGGTGTGTGTGACGGGCGTGAGCGGTTCGGGCAAGAGTTCGTTGGTCGACGAGACGTTAGCCAGGGCGCTGGTGCGGCGACTGGGCGGCGTTGCACCGAAGGCCGGGCCGCATCGCAGCATTCGCGGGGCGAGCCAGGTTGACAAGGTGATCCAGATTGACCAGTCGCCGATCGGGCGGACGCCGCGAAGCAATCCGGCCACGTACGCCGGCGTGTTCGATGAAATCCGCAAGGTGTTTGCCAACACCCGGGACGCTCGGCAGCGCGGCTACAAAGCCGGGCGATTCAGTTTCAACCTGAAGGGTGGGCGGTGCGAGGAGTGCCAGGGCCAGGGGCAGCGGCGCATCGAGATGAACTTCCTGCCCGACCTCTATGTCGATTGCCCCGTTTGCGAGGGGAAACGGTTCAACCGCCAGACGCTCGAAATCCGGTACCGCGACCGCTCGATCGCGGACGTGCTGGACATGCGCGTCGAAGAGGCGGTGGAATTCTTCGCGAACTTTCTGACCATCTCTCGGCTCATCGGCGGCCTGCTGGAAGTGGGCCTGGGGTACATGGCGCTGGGCCAGTCGTCGACAACACTTTCCGGCGGCGAGTCGCAACGCATCAAGCTGGCCACGGAGCTAAGCCGTGTGGAAACGGGCAAGACGCTCTACATTCTTGACGAGCCGACCACCGGCCTGCATTTCGACGACATCCGCAAGTTGCTGGCGGTGCTCGACCGTCTTGTCGATCTTGGCAATACGGTTATTGTGATCGAGCACAATCTCGACGTGATGAAGACCGCCGACTGGATCATCGACCTCGGGCCTGAAGGCGGCGAGGCCGGCGGGCGGGTCGTCGCCACGGGCACGCCCGAGGAAATCGCCGGGTTGGAAGACAACCACACCGGACGGTTTCTCAGGACGGCGCTGTCCTGAAAGTGGCACAGCGGGGAAGGCTTCGCTTGACCCTCGCATCGTCGAAGCCTATGCTTGCGGTAGTGAAACGAAAGGCTTTACTTGCCATGCCTGACAGTTCTCCATTCGTTGATCTCCTGGATGCCGCCGATAGGCTTTCGTTGGATGAGCAAGAGGCGTTGGTCGACATCCTTCGGCGCCGCATGATCGACCATCGCCGGGCGGAACTCGTCAAAGAGGTGCAGGAAGCTGAGCGCGAGTACGAGGCCGGCGGGGCGACACCCGCAACGCCCGATGACCTCATGGGCGAGGTGCTCTCGTGACGCGGATCTTGCTGCGGTCCGGGCCATTCGTCCGCGCCGCGAAGAAGTACGTCAAGAGGAATCCCGCGGCCGCTGCGGATATCCGCTCGACATTGAACCTTCTTTCTGCCGATGCGTTTCACGCTTCTTTAAAGGCGCACAAACTCAAGGGCAGTCTGGACGGGCTTTGGGCGTGTAGCGCTGGTTACGACCTTCGTGTCGTCTTTCGTTTTGTACCCTGGCAGGGCCATGAGGCAATTCTTCTCGAGACGATTGGAACGCACGAAGAAGTGTACTAACGAGGTGAAGACGCGGCTTTCGGTTCGGCCATGATTGTGGGGAAGGCGCTGATGCGGAGTCGGGCGGCGCCCATGGGAATGAGCGTCACGGACTGTTCGGGCTCGCCGGATTTCACCGGACTCTGGGGAAGCACCTCGGTTAGGCCGTTGCGGTCGAGCTTCCAGGCGGGGATTTGACGCGCCTTGGCACGCAACTCGATCGGCGCGTCTTCCGGCGTGAAGGGCTGCGGGGCCAGTGGGCCGGCCTTGCGAGCAACCTCGAACGATGCGGCCGGCTCTTGCTGGTTTAGCACGAGTCCATAGTTCCACGGCGTCGTCGGATACACGTCCCACTCGGGCCAGGCGTCGGTGCCGCCGAAGCGAGACCAACGCTCGCCGATTTTCAGCGAGAACTCAAGCGGACCATACGCGACCGAAACGGAATCCTTGTTCTTGGCCCACTTTTTCACGTCCACGTGCATCGGCAATTGGAGCGTCAACCGGTCGCCTTCGGTCCAGGTGCGGTCGATGACGACATACGATAGCGGCTTGGCGTCGACGGCCAGCGGCTGATCGTTCAGCGTGAGCGTCGCCTTTTGAACCCAGCCAGGCATGCGCAGGTAGAGTGGGAAGCGGAGCGGCTTGGCGGTGTCGAGCGTGAGGGTAATCGTGTCGCCAAATGGATAGTCGGTTTCTTCGACAATCCGAACGTTGCCAGCACTCTTGCCGGAGCCGAGCTTGGCCCAAAGTTCCGAAGCGGCGTAAAGCGACGCACAGACGCCGCCGTCGGCGGTGCGAAGCCACAGTTCCTCGGCGTAGTATGGCCAGCCCATGCCGTGGTTGTGTTGGCAGCAGCGAAACTTGTGGGGGCTATAAGGGAGCATCGCGCCCTCGTTGGCGATGCCTGGGGCTTTGTTTGTGTGATCGGACTGGGCCTGATTCGCGGCTGTCAGATACCGGAGGGCTTTGAGGTCGGGCGTCATTGCGGCCGGCAGCGAGTTGAAGGCGATTTGCTCGCAGCGGTCGGCCCAGAGCGGGTTGCCTGAAATGCGAGCTAGCATTTGAAAACTGTGGATGAACTCGACGATGCCGCAGGTTTCGAAGCCCTGCCGCGGGTCGTCGTAGCCTTTGCGGCAGACTTCATCGCCGGCGAAGCCGCCGCCGGGAAACTGGCCGTAAAGCCCCATCATCAACTGGTAGTTGCGTTCGGGAGCGTGGAAGAACCGCTGGTCGCGGGCCTGCATCCAATACTCGGCCGGCTCACGAAAACATTCGGCAAAGTTTACGTTGTGCCAGTGCGGGTCGGGGATGCCGCTGGTCCAGTCGGCCATGTTCTCGTGAATCTTCTTGGCCAGTTCCAGCAGCCAGGGCTCGCCGGTTCGATTGTAAAGCCAGTAGACGGTTTCGAGGTTGTCGCCGAATCGCATCCGCGGCCAATAGCCGGCGCCGAAAGTTTTGGGAGGCAGCTTGTTCTGCCACCGCGAGTAGTTGAGCATGAACGTCAACACCCGCGGATCGTTGGAGAATTCGTAGTACGATTGCAGGGCGTTGAGGACCGGCATGTGCGGCCACATGTCGGGATCGGGCTTGCCGTCGAGCCCTGTGCGTTTGGCGATAGGGCCAAACCAACCGTCGGGCTGTTGTGACGCCAAGATGGCGTCGATCCAGCGGCGGGCTTCCGTGATGATCGTCTCGTCATGGAGGACGTAGCCGAGGTCGCCGTAGCCCTTGATCCAGTAGGGCACTTCCTCCCAGCCGCCCTTGTCCTGGGGGTTGACCCAACCGTTGCCTTCCCACTTGAGGAACTTGGAGACTTCGGCAAGCCGGCCATGCATGCCCTGGGCTTGGAGTTTGAGTTGCTGACGCAGCCAGCCGCGCGGCGTGATCGAGCCGACTGGAAATCGTGTTAGGGGGACCGGCGTCAACGGAGCGCGGTTGAACTCGCTCCCCGCCTTGCCGGCGTCGACGGCGGGCTGTTGCACAACGCGGACCTGCAGGGCCTCGGGCGACGTCGATGCCGCCGACAACGTCACGCTGGCGATTGAGGAAACGATCAGCATCACGAGGGTGCAAACTCGCATGGGCGATTTCTCCGATTGGCGCAAAAACGGCACACGATATGCTCGCATCATAGCAGATTCGGAGCGCGGGTAAAGCGTCCGGGCCATGGCGTCTGGGGCGACGTGCCCCTCGGTGTGACGCATTGCGGCGGCAACGTCGGCACAGGCGGCGATGGCCGCGCGGTCGGGTCCGAGTTAGCGGATCGAACGGCGCGGATGTCGTCCAAAATTTCTGGACGCAATGCGAGCTGTGGAATAGAATACAGTCGTTCGGGCCAGTGGAGTCCGGGCAGCCAGCGCTGCGGCAAAAAAAACGGTCTGGATTCACTTGCATGGAACCCAAGAAAATTGCCGATAGTGTTGGTACATGAGTGACAGGAAATCGAACTTCTCGCCAAGCATTCCGACGGAGGTGCCAAACATTTTAGCGTGAGCCAAGGTCGAAGTTGTGGCTAGTGCAGTAGCACGCCTGACCTTCGCTCGTCTCGCAGCGACGCATCCAGTCGCAATCGGCGGGAAGTCCGAAACCAAAGGCCGCCGCGTTGTTCGCCAGACCGACGCGGCGGTTTCTATTTCTTGGAGGCCGTCCCGGAATCGAACCCCGAGACCGCCTGACAGGAACGCTATTCGCCAGCCGTTGTGTCGGACGGGCTAGATCCTTCGCGGCGCTCAGGATGACGGCAATTCCCGGACGCCATCATCTCTTGAGCAGAAGCGATTGCGAATCACAATCAGGCAATCCAGGTCGCATCGGACGAAGGCGGCTTCCGGGACGCGCGCTCCAATGCGAGGCGCCCTCAGCGGAGAAGGTCTCGTCGCCCTTCCAAAGAACGCAGGTGGATATTGCCATAGATCCGCGTTCAGCCGCAAACACGGCTATTTCAGCGGAGCGTGGTGGCTGACCGCTTGCGACATGGCGGTTTGGCAATACTGGACTCGCCAACTGTCCGCTAGTGTGTCGTTCCTGACCGCGGGACGCTTGCGTTCTTTAGCGGCTCAAGGAATTCGAGCGAGTCGACTACTGGTTTGTCTGCATCGGCGAACTGCTCGACGTGCTCTTGCTGGACGGTGAAGGTGAGGGCCGCTTGACGTCCTTGCTGGTCGGCGACGTGGTAATAGATCCAGCGGATGGGCAGTTCCTCGGATTTGTCGCGTGAGACGCCGTGCACTACGACCCGCAGGATGCGGTGTTTGGCCTGATTGACGGTCTCGCTGGCTTCGACGAACTCGCCGAAGTTTTTGCCGAGGGCCTCGCGCACGTCCGCCTGGAACTCCGCTAGGGAGAGGAGCTTGTCTGGATCGCGTTTCGGAAGAGCGGATGCGTTGCACTGGGCCAGGAGCGCGCCGGCGTCGATCCGCCGAAGCACGGCGACGTCCTTGCTGTCGCTGCCAAGATACCAATGGCGATCGTGGCTGACTCGCCAGCGGCTGCTGGGCGGCTGATAGCCGAGCTGGGTCGCTTCCGAGGTGGGCTCGAGATTCGGATGGCTTTTTGTGGCCTTGGCGAGCTGCTCGCACGGTGACTGCTGATTGATTGTCATCTGCAGACGCACTACGACGTCAAATCCATCGGTCACTTGGCCAGCGGTCCGATTTTCTTTGCTCAGGAGGGCGAACCAATCGATTCGATTGGTGCGTCGATCGAAGCGGAACTTACCCCGGAGTTGGATGCGAGCGGACGTGTCGCTGAATCGACCCTCAACGCGTCCTGCCAGCTCGATACGGGCAACCTCGTCGGTGACTTCCGTCAGCTTGCATTGGACGTCGCCGCGAGTAACGGACTCCAGGCCCAGGATCGCCGCCATCAGCTTGTCGTTAGGCTTCCAGGTGTCGCCCACGGCGGCGGGCTTGTCGGGGAGCAGGTTATCCAACAACAGGCTGTTGCCCAGAATATCGATGACTTCTAATTCTTCTCGTTGAAGCGGACCGCCTAGCGCGAAGAGCGTGGCCTTCGGCAAATCGACGGCCACGCCCACCAGTTGCCGGTCCGATGGCAGGGACGATCGAAGCGAATCGTCCTTGAACTTGACCGACGACTCGGCTTTCTCGTAGTAGCGGAGCGCGCGGAGTCGATCGTCCGCGGTTTGAATGACGGTCTCCTGATAGGTCAGGCGGTCAACGCCGCTCATGCGGGTCCGCTGTAGCTGTTTTCCATCCGGTCGGGCTTTTAGATCGCCGCCTACCTCGAGCAGAACGACGACTCGGTCGGTTTGTCCCTCTGCCCGACGGCTTTGCAGCGTGACCGTGGGCTTTGTCTCGGCAGCGAAGGTCGAGACGACGCAGGCAACGACCAGGAAGCAACTCCAGCACGAAATTGTGAGTTTCATATCCCCCGTCCCCGTTTGGCGAGGCATCGCACCTATGACGAGCGGTCTTCCACTGCGGAAAAGCCAGTAATCGCTAGATCGACCGTTAGAGTCGGCAAAGATTATCAGAAACGGCATGGAGATTTTTCTTAAAGTTTGCGGCCAGCGCGGAGAGAATCGCCGGCGTGCACACCGTGGCGGGCGATGCTGGTGGCCGCATGGGCGGGGAGTTGCGGCGGCAGCAGGAAGCGCAAGTGGCTGCAGTTTTTGGTCTTCGGAAGTGCGTCGCTGGCGTGTCCCGAACCGACTCGCGGGTTGCCGCGAAGTATTGATGGGACGCCGGGAGAGGATCGTTTCGGGCCTGGGAAAACTGTGGATGAGGGAATCAGGAATCGACGGATGGCATAAATGCAGAGTGCGAGTATAACCGAGGGTCCGGCGTGAGGACGCGCGTCACTTTACGCGGCCCAAGAAATGCCACGACGTCGCACCTTCGACTATACTGACAGATGTGCCGCGTGAGCGATCAGGAGGGAGAAAGGACACATGCATTCCAACTATCTAAATCCCGCGATCCGGCAACTGCGCGACCAGCAAGTTCGCTTTGCCCCGCGCGAGAAGAGAATTGAGCAGGCGGCCCAGGCGGAGCGATTGCTGCGGGAGTTGGATCCGGCGCGGACATATCCCTACGAGTACATTTGTTACCGAGTCACCAACTATCGGCCGGAGTCGTACCCCGATCTGAAGCTCTCCGGTCACGAAGCTCGACATGATCTGGGCCTGTTCGTCGAGGACGTTTCGGATTCGATCGGCGCCACGGCCGAGGCTGCCGGCGAGTTGGTGCTTACGGTTGAGGAGTTGGCAAGACAGTTCAACGTTTCCACCAAGACCATTTCACGCTGGCGGCGGCATGGGCTAATCAGCCGGCGATTCGTGATTGGCGGGCGCAAGCGCGTCGGTTTTCTGCAAAGCTCGGTGCAGCGGTTCGTCGAGCAGAATCGGGACCGCGTGGCGCGCGGCGCGCAGTTCAGCCAGCTCACGCCGGAAGAACGGTCGTTGATTATCGAACGAGCCCGGCGTCTCGCGCGTGCCGGCGGCGGTCCGGCGGACGTCACGAAAAGACTAGCCCGCAGGACCGGCCGCAGCGCCGAGACGATTCGTTACACGCTTCGCCAGTTTGACCACGACCATCCCGAGGCGGCGGTGTTCCCCGACAGTTACGGCCCGCTGCAGTTGGAAGCGAAACGCCGTATTTATCAGCAATATCAGCGTGGCGAGGCGGTCGACGCGATGGCGGCGCGGTTCCACCGTACGCGGACCAGCATCTATCGCATTATTGCGGAGATGCGTGCCCAGCGAATCATGGAACTGCCGCTGGACTACATCCCGAACGACTCGTTCGCCCGGGTACGATCGCACAAACGGGAAGAACGGGTGATTGGGCCGCTGCCTGATGCGGAGATTCCGCAGAAGAAGTCGCGGTTGCCGAGCGGTTTGCCGCCGTACTTGGCGAGCCTGTACGAGGTGCCGTTGCTTACGCGGAAACAGGAGGCATTCCTGTTCCGCAAGATGAACTATTTGAAGTACAAGGCCAACCGCCTGCGGACCAAGCTGGACGCGGACCGGCCGAAACGCGGTTTGATGGATCAGATCGAGCGGCTGTATGACGAGGCTGTCTCGACGAAGAACCAGATTATTCGAGCTAACCTGCGGCTGGTGGTTTCGATCGCCAAGCGGCATGTCGGGCCCGCTCAGAACTTCTTCGAGCTTGTCAGCGACGGCAACATGTCGTTGATGCGGGCGGTCGAGAAATTCGATTACGGGCGCGGCAACAAGTTCAGCACCTATGCGAGCTGGGCGGTGATGAAGAACTTCGCTCGGACGATCCCGGACGAGCATCGCCATCGCGACCGGTTCCGCACGAGCCACGCCGAGTTGTTCACGGCGACGGAAGACGATCGGCCCGATCCTTTCGAGGAGGAATCGCAGCAGACCCAGCGCGAAGCGCAGGTCGAGCGGATTCTGGAACGTCTTGACGAGCGCGAACAGCGGATCATCGTTCGCCGCTTTGGACTTCGCCGAGGCCAAGAGCCGCTGACGCTGAAGCAGGTGGGCGCCGAGTTGGGGGTCACGAAAGAGCGAATTCGCCAGATCGAGGCTCGGGCGCTGAGCAAGCTCCGCAAGGCCGCAGAAGATGAACGGATCGAGTTTCCGTCGTAGCGAATTTTGCGGTGACACCCCTTGAGGCTCGCCAGGCCTCGCTGATCGAGCCGGTGGTTGACGCGGCGTGCGACCGGCTTCGTGACGTTAGGCCGCGATCTCTTCACGGTCGCGGTCAGACTGGCGCGATAAGTCCGGATTTGCCGGTGTCCGCGTTGCATCGCTCTGCCCTTTCAAAAGCGGCCCTAGGGCTTGCGAAAGGGCGTTTGCCCCCGGCGACAACCGTGTTGTAGAATAGGTTGTGGCTCAGGGGCACTCGGGCCTTGGCGAGGGGGTTCAGAACGCGATGTCCGACGCCTGGTGGATAGTCATCGTTCTGGTGGCAGCGGCGGTGGTGGCCGCATTGTTGTGGCGCCCCACGCGGAGGAGTATTGCAGCGAGGCCGTCACCACTGGCTCAGGCGAAGCGCCGTTTCCACGCCCAGCGAGAGCGGCTCGAAGCGAAATTCCTCAGGCTCGCCGCCACGCGAGCTGCGGCCGACACTCCGCGTTGGACGGACTGCAACTTTGCCGACGACGTGGCATACGTGCGTAGCCGCACGACCGGAGAGTTGTCGGCCTTCGTGGCCATAACTTTGGCCACGGAGGAAGCCGAGCATCAAGGGCAGGCTTCCCTGGACGACGAGGGTGTGCAGGCTGGCACTGCCGTCTTTCGCTTCGACCGCGACCATTGGGAAACCGACGGCCGCGCGATTCTCAACCTCAGCCCAAACGAAGCGATCCACTACTATCGGGATCAGCTAGAGATTGTGGGCGAGGAGCTTGCGCATCATTCGTAGCAACGCCGGCCGCGGTGGCTTGGCGAGCGACGATTGCTCTGGGTTCGAGGGCCATTGCAGGCCGCTGAGCCCGGTCCTCTCCCGACCAGGAGAGGACCGGACAGGAGCAGCTTTTACTTCTTGGCCAGCTTCCTCAAGACCGCCGGGAGGATACCGCCGTTGCGATAGTATTCCATCTCGACTGGCGTATCGATGCGGACCTTGGTGGTGAACTCCGTGACCTTGCCGCTTGGCGCGGTGGCGCGAACCTTTAGCTCGCTGCTGGGCGGCAGGGTGTCGCTGAGGCCGGGGATGTCGAACTGCTCCTCGCCGGTGAGTCCCAGCGATTCCCAGGACTGGCCCTTCGGCAATTGCAGGGGCAGGATGCCCATGCCGACGAGGTTGCTGCGGTGGATCCGTTCGAAGCTGGCGGCGATCACGGCGCGGATGCCCAGGAGGTAAGGCCCCTTGGCGGCCCAGTCGCGGCTGCTGCCGGAACCGTATTCAGCGCCGGCCAAGACGATGAGCGGCACGCCCTCGGCCTTGTACTTCATGGCGGCGTCGTACATCGTCATCGTTTCGCCGTCGGGCAGGTGGCGGGTAACGCCGCCCTCGGTTCCCGGGGCGACCGCGTTGCGGATGCGGATGTTGGCGAACGTGCCGCGAGCCAAAACGCGGTCGTTTCCGCGGCGGGCCCCGTACGCGTTGAAATCGACGGGCTTAACACCCAGCTCTTGCAGATACTTCCCTGCAGGGCTGCTTGGGGCGATCGGGCCGGCGGGGGAGATGTGGTCCGTGGTGACGGAATCGCCGAGCGCGGCCAAGACACGGGCGCCGAGGATCGGCTGAACCGGCGCCGGCTCGGGCGTCAGGCCAGCCAGGAACGGCGGCTCCTGGATGTACGTACTGTCGGCGTCCCACGGATAGACTTCGCTGTCGGCCGCCGCCAATTGGTTCCACATGTCGCTCCCTTGGAACACATTGCCGTAGCGGTTGCGGAACATCTCGGGCTGGACGGCTTGCGAGACGGCCGCGTCGACTTCGGCGGTGGTGGGCCAAATGTCCTTCAGGTAAACCGGCTGCCCATCGTTGCCCTTGCCTAGCGGCTCGGTGCTGAGATCGATATCGACGGTGCCGGCCAATGCATAGGCTACGACCAGCGGCGGGCTGGCCAGGTAATTCGCCTTCACCTGCGAGTGGACGCGGCCCTCGAAATTGCGGTTGCCGCTGAGCACGGCGGCGGCGACGAGGTTACCGTCGGTGACGGCCTTCGACACCGCTGGCGGCAGTGGGCCGCTGTTGCCGATGCAGGTCATGCAGCCGAAACCAACATTGTAGAAGCCGAGTTGTTCCAGGGGCCGATCAAGTCCGGCCTCGTGCAGATAGTCGATGACGACGCGGCTTCCCGGAGCCAAGCTCGTTTTGACGTGAGCCGGCACCTTCAATCCACGCGCGGTGGCCTTGCGGGCCAAAAGGCCGGCGGCCAGCATTACGCCCGGGTTGCTCGTGTTCGTGCAACTGGTGATGGCGGCAATGACGACGGCGCCGTGGGCGAGCCGGCCGAGGCCATCGGCCTCGACGGTCTTGGCGAGCTGTTCGTCGGTCAGTCCGAACCCTCGCTCCTTGGGCGGCGCGGACAATGCCCGGCGGAAGGAACGCTTCATTTCGCCAAGTGGGACGCGGTCTTGCGGCCGCTTGGGGCCAGCCAAGTTCGTTTCCACCTTGCTCAGGTCGAGATGGAGCACCTTGGTGTAGTTCGGCTGGACGGCATCCTTCGCGGAGACAGAGCGGAAGAGTCCCTGTTCCTTGGTGTAGCGCTCGACCAGTTCGACTTCGGCGTCGGTGCGTCCGGTTTCGCGGAGATAAACGAGCGTTTGTTCATCGACGGGGAAGAAAGCCATGGTGGCGCCATAATCGGGGGCCATGTTAGCCACCAGGGCGCGATCGGCGACCCTCATGCCGGCAAGCGCGGGGCCAAAGAATTCGACGAACTTATCGACCACGCCTTCCGCGCGGAGCATCTGCGTGACGGTCAGGACGAGGTCGGTGGCGGTGATGCCCGGCGAGAGACGGCCGGTCAACTCAAAGCCGATCACGTCGGGGGCGAGCATGTACAGCGGCTGGCCGAGCATGACGGCTTCCGCTTCGATGCCGCCGACGCCCCAGCCGACGACGCCGAGGCCGTTGATCATCGTGGTATGGCTATCGGCGCCGACGAGTGTGTCGGGCATTGCGACACGGCCCTGGGGTTCATCGCGGAGGCAGACGCATTTGGCCAGGTATTCGAGATTGACTTGGTGGATGATGCCGGTGCCAGGGGGAACGACGCGGAAGTTCTGGAGTGCCTTCTGGCCCCAACGGAGGAACTCGTATCGCTCGCGGTTCCGCTCGAACTCCTTGGCCATGTTCTCGGCCAGGGCATTGGGCGAGCCGAACTGGTCGACCTGCACGGAGTGATCGATCACCAGATCGACCGGCACGAGCGGGTTGATCTTCTTAGGGTCGCCGCCGAGCTGCTTCATTGCGCCGCGCATGGTGGCCAAATCGACAACCGCCGGGACGCCGGTGAAGTCCTGGAAAATGACCCTGGCAGGCTTGAACGGCACCGTGATCGGCGTTTGTCGAACCGGCTGCCAGCCGGCCAGATTGCGGACGTCCTCTTCGAGGACCTGGAAACCGTCGCAACTGCGTAGCACCGATTCCAGGAGCACGCGAATGGAATAAGGAAGCGAGGCAACTCGCGTCAATCCGGCGTCTTCCAGCTTGCTGAGCCGGTAAATGGCCACCGGACCGGAACCAGACTCGAACGTATCGCGGGCGTTAAATCGATCGCGCATCTTATACTCCGTAGCTTGTTTCTGAGCGGCTTTCTCCCTAACCGCGAGCGTATCATATCGCCACGCAGCCGAGAATGGCTATTTTTGGTTATCCGCGCGAGCGTCTTCATAAGCGTGGCTGAATTACTGGCGGAAACAACGTCGCCGCGTGGCGGTTTTTACGAACGCGGACGCAAACGTTTGACAATCGGCCTTTGGCTCCATTAGAATCAGCCCCCACAGCAGGGCAGGAGGCCATTCGGTCGCCGGTGTCTGCCAGCTTTTCAGGATCGTTATATCGCCTCCGGTTCGGAGCCTTCGGAATCGGCGGACTGTATAAGCCAGGTGGTTTGCCCGTCGGTAAAAAGCCAGTGGGCAGATGTGGGAGGGCTCAACCGTGCCTGACGTAGGCGTCGTTCTCGCCGTGCTTGCGATTGTCGTGGGCGCGGTTACCGTGGTAGGACACGGAATTTGGATGCTGTTGGCAATGATCTTTGGCGGCGGGCCGAAGGCTCGCGACGAGGTTGCCACCGTCTGCGTCTTCTGCGGCCGCCGAACGTCGGCAGGCAGACGGCGATGCGAGTGGTGCGGCAAGGAACTGCATGCCGCGTTGGCCAACGAACTGCGTGACCTTCAAGCCATTGAGCGGCAGTTGCGCGTATGGGAAAAGGCCGGGCGGTTGCCGGCGAAGACGGTCAACGTCATGCTCGCCCGAGTGCAACACTATCGGCAGGAGTTGCTGCATCCGGTCGCTGCCGAGGTCGTAATGCCAGCTGGCGAGAAGGCCGCGATCGGCCCCGTGGCAACAACGGCGGCGAAGCCGCAGGCAGCTTCGTCTGCGCCACCCGTGGCTCAACCAGTTGTGAGGCCCCAGGCAACTCCGGCCGTCCAGAGCGCGAGAGCGCCAGCGGCGGCTCGGGCGGCGGTTGTTCCACCGAAGCCGACAATCAGTCAGACGCCTGCTGTTGCGCCGGCGTCGCCGTCTCCGGCGGTTTGCACCCCGCCAGCCGCTGTTGCGCGATCGGCGACAAAGCCAGAGCCAGTTCGTCCCGTAGCAACTCCGGTCGAGCCTCGACGGTCGTGGAGCGAAATGCTCGCCGGTTTCATGGAAGAGCGAAACATCCGCTGGGGAGAACTGATCGGAGGGCTGCTGATCGTCGGGCCCGCGATTGCGCTGGTGATTATCTTCTGGGACAAGCTCACGGCAAATCCGTATCTCCAGTTGACGACATTCGCCGCAGTGTGCTCGGCCGTTTTTGGGGCGGGGCTTTACGCCCATCACCGGTGGAAGCTGCGTTCGACCAGCCTTGGGCTGCTGATTATCGCGACACTGCTCGTGCCGCTTCATTTTTTGGCGACGGCCGCGGTCTGGAAGGAACATTGGGGCCCTGGGGCCATTGCCGGTGATTTGGCATCGATCGGCATCTTCACCTGCCTGACCGCGATGGCGGGCGGCGTGCTGGCGCCAAAAGGCCGATGGCTCCAGGTGCTGGCGGTGGTAGGCGGTTCGGCTTCGATCCTCGTGGCGGCCCGGTGGGTTAGCGCGGAGTCGCCCGACTGGTGGTACATCACGGCGGCACTGCTGCCGGTGGTGTTGTTCGGGGCGGCTATCGGCGCTTACATCCTGAGGGCTGTGCCGACGCGGCGCATCGATGCTGGTGGTGTTGCGTCGCTGTACACGCTGTCGGGAACCGCTCTGTTCGCGATGGCGATCGCACTGGGCATGATGGCCGCCCGCTCGCCGAGCGCTGCCGCGGCGTTGAGCCGACTGGCAATGCCGGTCGCGTTGGCAGCGGCGCCAATCCTGGCAACTGGGCTGGCGGTGCGTCGCGGCGTGGGCCGAAATGAATCGCTGGCTGCTTGGCACGTCTCCGGCACTGCCGTGGCGCTGCTCGGCATGACCGTGATGTTGGTTGCCCTGGGCTTTGCTTGGCCACACCCGCTGCCCATCATGGCGGTCGCCGCTATCGATGGGCTGGCTCTGGTGGCGGCCGCTTTCCGTTGGCGGCTGCCGGCATTGCACGCGGGCGCGATCGTGTGTGTCACGCTGGCCTATCTGACGGGATTCCATTTGATTTACAGCCACCTGCCGGTGACCAACAGCGACGCAGCGACGATGTTCGAGATGCTCCGCAGCGCGTCGAGCGGAACGGCGCTGGTTGGCCTGTTCCTGGCGTACGGCGTCACGTCTGAATTGCTCGCCCGCTGGGGACGCCGCCGCCACGCCGTGGTCTTCGCCGGCGGGGCAGGCGTGATGGCCGTTCTGGGTCTGTCGCTCGCTGTGGGGCATGCGCTGCACGGCGGATCGGATGCCTTGCGAGCGGCGGTCCTTTGCACGATCTACGGCGGCGGCGCGTTGGCTCTGGCACCCCGCTGGAAAAGGATCGAACTCAGTTATGTTGGGCTCGGACTGCTGGCCGCCGCGCCTCTGTGGTGGCTCTGGCAAGACGCTGCGCACCACAGCATCGCGCCGATTTGGTCGGCAATTGTGGGCGTCGAAGGGCTGGCCATGGCGGCGACTGCGATACTGATCGGGCGGCTGATCAATCGTTCGAGCCGAGCGGGCGGAGTATTCGGTGCGCTTTACGCACGCCCCCTGCTGCGGCTTGCCGAGCTGTTGACGCCGGCAGGCCTGGTTTTGGCGATGATCGCGGCGGGCCGGGACTTGGCCACAGCGGCAGTCGGCCATTCGCCGGCTCTGGTGGTGGCAGCGGCTTCGATTGCCGCCTGCTACGTCTTGCTGGCTTGGCAGCATCGCTCTGCGACGCGGACATGGCTTGCGTCGATGGTGACTTTGGCAGGCCTGGTGCACACGGCGGTATGCAACTATCCCGGCTTGGTCGGGCAACCGGCGCTGACGGCGATCTTAACGCATTCGACCCTCGCCGCGATTGCTGCGGTTGCGGTTGGCGAATGGGCCCGACGTTGGGCGTCCGAGACCGCCGCCGGCGAGATGCACCGCGTCTTTAGCACGCCGCTGGGCGATTCGGCCGTACTCTCCTCGCTGCTGACGTTGCCGGTGTTGCCGAATGTCTCGTGGCCCAACACCTGGTCGTTGGCCTTGTGTCTCTACTGGCTGGCGGCGATCTGGCTCGCCATTGGGTGGCGGCGTCGCAATGCGTTTCTGTTTGGCGCGCATCAAATCATGCTGGCTGCGGCGACCGGCGTGGCGACGACGGCGTGGCTCAAGTCGCAAACTTGGATGGCTGGCGGCGTGCAAGGATTTTGGCATCCTCACAGCCTTCAGGCGTATGGAGTCGCGTTGGCCGCGCTGTCACTGGCGTGGGTTGTTGCGCGAATCGCCTTGCGGAAGAACGAAACGGCCCGGAGGCTGCTGGGACCAGACGCAGTCACGGTCGATTGGGTCATGCGTCACGCGTTGGTCGCGATGCAATTGTTGGTCGTGGTGCTCTACGTATTGCCCGGCATGGCCCAAGAGTTGGTTGGGGCTTGCACCGTGTCGACGCGCTTTGGGCTGCTGCGTCAGGCGGCACTCGGGGGCGGGGCTTGGCTGGTCGTCGGCGCGGTTTGCATGATGCTGGTCGTGGCGATGTGGGATAGTTGGCGGCGGGCCGAACTGGCAAGTGCTCTGCTCGTTGCCGCGACGATTCCGTGCCTGATTGCCGGGCATTTTGTCAGTGACATATCCGTCGCGTCGGCGATGCGCTGGGCGTTCGGCGGAAGTTTCGTCGTCGTCTCCGCGGCTGTCTGGGCACGACAGTCGCTTTTGCGGCTCTGCCGCATGGCGCACGCGCAGGTTGATCTCGATCACGACGGTTGGTTGGCTGCCCACGCGATCAGCTTGGCCACGATGGCGCTGCCGCTGTTGGGTCTGACGGTCGCGGCGGCCGTGTGTCAGTTCGTCGGCACGAAGCCTGGAGGGCCGGCCGCCAACACGTTCTTCAGTCGTCTTGGGCCGAGCGTTTCCTACCTGACGCCGCTCGCGTTGGTGCTATTCGCGATGGTGGGCCACGCGGTCCGCGAGTCGTCGGCGCGATACGCATTTTCCGCGGGGTTGGTCGCGGAATTGGCGGTTACGCTTGGATACGCACTGAGTGTGGTGCTCGCCCCGCGGCCGTTTGGGATTGCGGAGTCCGTCACGCTGGTACAACTGGCAACGATCACGGCCGTCGTGTGGGCCGCCGCGTGGTTGATCGCGCGTCGTTGGCTCGACGTCTGGCGTGAAGGGCCGCAGACCGTGTCCGCGGTCTCTCTGGGAGAGGGGCAAGAGGCGAGGGCCAAGGCAAAAACTAGCACCGCTCTCATGAATGTCCAGCTCGGCATGGCCATCGCGGGCAACGCCGTGCTGATCGTAGGGGCGACCATCGTCCTCGTTTTCTGGCCGCTGTGGTGGCAACAGGCAGCAGAGGCAGCGGGAATGCCGCTGGGCTGGCTCGCGCTGGCGGGCTGCGTGGCGGCGATTGTCTATCGGCTGGCGCAGTGCGGCCGTGGCCTCTCGCCCAATGCGGTGGGGCTGATCGGCATGGCCGCGATCGCGTTGCTTGCCTGCACGGTTCGCTTGTTGATGACATTGCCAGGGTTCGGCCTCGGCCCTGAATCTGTCGTGTGGGGCCATCGCACGCTGATGCTCGGTTGGGCGGCGTACGCCCTGTTCATCGTCTTGGCGACGTGGTGGGTGGCGAGCCTGCGCACGCTGCCCGACGCGGAGGGACCGCCGCAGGCACTGGTCCGCGCGGCCGCGGTCTGGGTCCGCCGTTGTGGCTTGCTGGCCGTGTTGCTGGGCCTCAAGGCGGCGTTGTTTCCACAGCTTCAAAGCTGCGAGGAGCGACTGTGGGCAGCCGCCGGTATCGCAATTGCCAGCGGCGCGGGGGCCACGATGGCGGTTTGGCGTCGTCGCGAGGGGTGGGCGTTCTCGGCCGCGCTGGGCGTCAATCTGGCCGCGTCGCTCGTCGTCTGGTACTTCCATCGCGACGCCCGGGCGTTCGGCGAGTGGTGGTTGCGGCTGTTGGAAGCGAACGTCATCGCGTCGTCGGCCGTGGCATTGGCGTGGCTTGCGGCGCAAAAGCGGCTGTATCAGCTTCGCCAGTTTGGTTTGGGCGACTCACCCTATCTGGCCACGCAGGTCGCGCTGCCGGCGGCCGGCATGATCGCCGTGCTTGCCATGCCGGTGGCCTGGCTCGTCGGCACTCCCGAGTACTTGCCGGATTGGCTCGCGCGGCTGTCGGACGTTCCCGGCTGGCTCGCCTTGCTGGCATCAACGGCTGCGGCCGCATGGTATTCGGGTCGCGCGCTGCGGGGCAACTTGTTGCATGTCGTTTCCTGCCTGATCTTGGGCGCGGGCGTGCTGATTGCGTGCCATGTGGGGCAAGGCGACGGCTCACAGGTGGCCAACCACTGGCATGCGTACCACACGCTCATGACCGCTTGGGCAACGGCCGCACTTATCGTGCTGGGCCTCGGAAGATTCGCCGTTCCGTTCGTCGTCCACAGGTTAGGCGGCGATTCTGGCAAGAGGCCGCCTGAGGGCGAGACGGCGAAGGTCATCGTTCAGGGTTGGGTGTCCGCGATCGGCGCCGCTGTGGTGACGCTGGCGCTGATCCACGCGCACGCTGATACGGCCGGGGCGTGGTGGTCGATCGGCGCGATCGTTGCGATTAGCGCGTCTGCCGCAGTGCTGGCTCTGTGGCTTCGTCTGCCGTCCTACGTGTTCGTTTCGGGGCTGTTGGTGAATGCCGCGGGCATCGTCGGATGGATGGCCTGGGGGCCGGCGACGCTGGCCGCGTTCGTCACGGTCAACGTTCTCTGTCTGGCTGCGGCTTCCACGGCGTGGTCACTGTTGGAGCACACGAACGCGGGCGGTGTGCCGCACCTGCTGTCCGATGGGCGGCCGGTGCAGTTCGCGCATCTGGCGGCCGTGAGTGCCGTCGGACTTCTCGCGGGCTTGGCAGCGTGCGGGGGCGCAGCGGAATTGTTCGCGCTCCCAGATTTGCGGATAACGGTCGGTCGCATTGACTGGATCGCGGAGATCGGGGCTGCGGTCGCCGCGACGGTCTGCCTTTGGGACCCTCGGGCGAAGTTCGTTCCGGCCTGCTGGTATTTCCTTGGGTTATCGGCCACAGGCTTTGCGCTTTGCAACGCCCACCTGGAGTCTCAGGCCGGATGGTGGTGGACTGGGGCGGTGCTGTCGGCGTTCTGCTTTGTCGCAGCGATGCTTGGCCGCGGGTTGCCGCATCTGAAGCCACTAGGTCGCATCTTGCGGGTGCCAGACGCCTCGGAACGTTGGCCCCTGGCGTGGTTTGCGCAGGCTCAGGCAGTGCTTCTTGTCGTGGCGGCAGCCGTGGCAGCGTGGGTCTCGCTCGACGCCACGTTCGACGGCATCGCGAACGTGACACTGCTGGGCCTCAACGGCCGCGCGATCAGCGGACTTTCGGCGGCAATGCTCCTGGCGACCGCCGTCGTCATGGCCATCCAGGCCCGGGCGCCGTGGCGGATGCTCTGGCAGCACGGCTCGCTGGCGGCGGGCGTGCTGCTGATAAGCTGCGTGGGCTGGGCGTGGCTCGACGTGACGGCGGGCACGCCGACGGGCAATGCCCCGTGGCTCCACCGCAGTATCATTTTGATGGCTGCCGCGGTGCCGGTGTTGCTCATTGGCGGACTGGGACTCGGTTGGATGTTGCCGAAGGCAAGCGATTGGATCACCACGGGACGGCGGGCGGCGCCCGTGCTAGGCGGACTTTCGCTGCTGTGCTTGCTCGCCGTGCTCGTTCAAGAGCGATTGCTCTTCCAGCCGGCCACTACGACGGCAACCGTGGCACTGGCGCATGGCACGATGTTTTCGCCCTGGATTGCACGCTGGGCGATCCTAGTGGTGGCAGCCGCCTTGCTTGGTTTAGCGGCTGGCTGCCTGATTTGTGCTCTGACGCCCCGATGGGACCCGCTTCGGCTAAGCGACCGTGGACGCACTGCGTACGTTTATGCCGCCGAGGCGCTGCTCGCGCTGATCTTCTTGCACGTTCGCATCACCGTGCCGGGTCTCTTTCAGATGCATTTCTTTCGCGAGTACTGGATGCTCGTCGTGATGGCAATCGCTTTCCTTGGCGCGGGACTGAGTGTTTTGTTCCATCGCCGCAGGATGCCGATTCTGTCGGAACCGCTGGAGCGGACTGCCTTGTGGTTGCCCGTGTTTCCCGCGATCGGATGCTGGTTTGTCAAGAATCCTGCCGGCGCTGCCACGTGGTTTCTTGGCGATTCCGGACCGGCCTTCTGGCTATTGATGTGCGTCTTCTATGGCGTTATGGCGGTCCGCAAGCGGTCCATCGGCCTCGCCGCCCTCGGCGTGTTGACCGGCAATATGGGCATCTGGGTCCTATGGCATCATTGCGGGCTAGGGTTCCTCGACCATCCGCAACTGTGGCTCATTCCGCTGGCTTTGGCCGTGTTGGTGGCCGAACACCTTGACCGCCATCGGCTAAATGAGACCCAACGCACCGCGATCCGCTATCTGGCGCTCAGCATCATTTACGTCTCGTCGACAACGGAGTTCTGGCGCAACATCGACCAGTCGTCGATTTTGCCGCTGGTGACGATCTTGTTGGCGGTGGTGGGCGTGCTGCTCGGCATCCTGCTCCGCGTGCGTTCGTTCGTCTATCTCGGGTTCACGTTCCTGTTGGTCGTGATCGGTCGAATGATTGCATTCGCGGCCTTCGAGCAGGGGCGTCTTTGGGTGTTCTTCGCATCCTGTATTCCGTTGGGCGTGGCAATCATCGTGCTGTTCGCCATCTTCGAGAAGCGACGGAACGACGTGTTGGCCGCGGTCGAACGGTTCAAGCAGTGGGACCAATAACGCGATTCGAGCCAAGCGGTGCAACGGCTGCCCGGGAGGCTTTTTTTGGCGGTGCGGCCGTCGCCGGGCGTAGCGACCCCCTCTTTGCTAGGGTCCTCTGGGTCCGGTCTGTTCTTTCGGCGGTGGTTGGCTGTCGGGGTGGGGTTCGCGCGAGCGAGGTTTTGGTGTAATCTTAGACGTATGGCGTTTCGCCACGGTGCGTCAGGGCGCAAGCTCTGGTGTAGCACCGGCGAGGAGTCGTTGCACCCCTAGCTCAATTGGATAGAGCATCGGTCTACGGAACCGAAGGTTACAGGTTCGAGCCCTGTGGGGTGTACTGAGTTGCTGAGGGGGCCAGACCGCCTTGAGGGACGTTTGAGGCGGCCGACTGAGCTGCAATTTGCGACCGCGTCGTGGTCGCTTGTCCAGCAGCATTCTGTGTGGACTCGATGCCGGTTGGCATCCGAGCCATCTTTTTAGCGTCTCGCCTTCGTGATACCGGGGGCTGATGCTCTTGACGCTTGCAATCAGGCCATCGAACACCTCTGCCCGGGTTCGTTGCTTCTGTAGCAAGATTTCCGAGTGGGCCATTGGCAGTGGTCAGGTTCGAGCTCCGCTGCGCATTTCACGTTGCCGCCTCTTTGCGCGTAATACGATGACTTACGACCGCGGGCGGCAATGTCCTTCCGGTCGGGCCGGGCCTCTGTCGTCTTGAAGGCTGCCGAATGTGCTGCTAACATGGCGAGCACTGTTGGCTGGCGCGGATTACGTCAAGGAAGGACAGTAGGACAACTTAGGAGTCACTCGAATGAAACGTCTCGGCATCGCGGCAGTTCTGCTCCTTTTGACCGTTACCACTTGTTTGCAGGCAGCGGCGGCGGAAAAGGGCTTGCGGCCCGACGATTATGTGGCGGTCATCGGCGATTCGATCACCGAGCAGCGGTTGTACTCGATGTTCATCGAGGACTATCTCCTGATGTGCAAGCCGGTGGCGGGTCTGCGCGTTACGCAGTTCGGCTGGGGCGGCGAGACGGCGCCGGGCTTTGCCGGCCGGATGGCCAACGACATGTTGCGGTTTCAGGCTACCGTGGCCACCACCTGCTTCGGCATGAACGACGGCGGCTACTCGCCGATGGATCCGGCCAAAGAGCAACGTTACCGCGATGGACAGAAGTCGATTGTCGCCCAACTGAAGAAGGCCGGCGTGCGGCTGATCGTGGTCGGTTCGCCAAGCTGCGTGGATGCCGACACCTTCGCGGGCCACAATCCAAAGCAGGCCACGATGTACAACAAAACGCTCGCCCAGCTTCGCGACGTGGCAAAGAGTGTTGCGCACGAAGAAGGCGTCGTCTATGCCGACGTCTTCGACCCGATGATGGAGGTGATGACCAAGGCGAAGGCGAAATACGGCAAGGACTACCACGTGGCTGGCCCCGACGGCGTGCATCCGGACTGCAACGGCCACCTGGTGATGGCCTACGCGTTCCTCAAGGCCCTCGGCTGCGACGGGAACATTGGCACGGTTACCGTCGATCTGGCCGGCAACAAAGCCGAGGCGACCGAGGGGCACAAAGTGCTTTCCTGTAAGGACGGCCAAGTCGAGATCGAAAGCGCAAAATATCCGTTCTGCTTCTACGGCGATCCAGCCCAGCCGAGCGCGACCCGCGGCGTGATCGAGTTCTTCCCCTTTAACGACGACCTGAACCGCTTCCAACTCGTCGTGACCAATCTCGGCGCGGACAAGGCCAAAGTGACCTGGGGCAAGGCGACCAAGGAGTTCACCGCGGCGCAGCTTGCCAAGGGCATTAACTTGGCCGCCGAGTTCCTCGACAATCCGTTCGCCGAGCCGTTCCGCAAGGTGCAGGAGCAGATTCGCCGGCAACAGGAGATGGAGGTCGGCCTGATCAAGACCCTCATCCACGACCTGCCCGGCTACAAGAGCGCTCTGCCTGGGGAAGAGAAGACCTTGGAACGGTTCGCCACGGCCCTGGTCGAGCGCGACCGCGAAGCCCGCAACGCCTCGGCCGCAGCGGTGACGCCGGTGCAGCACACGATCAAGATCGAAGCGGTGAAGTGAACTGCGGCCGAAAAGCTTCCTCCTACGGACGCGGCAAGAATTTCTGACTGGCTTTGCCCCAAGGGGGCGGCGTTCACCCAGCCCAGGACAACGCCGTGGCTGTTACACACAAATCGCCACGCATTGTCCGTCCCGTAGGGACGTTGGGCAGTAGCCCAGCAGTTCACTGCTGGGATCACGGGTCCAGGTGGTTTGCGTCCCGGAGGGACGCTCGAACGCCACAGGGCGAAGCACGTTGTCAATCGTCCCTACGGGACGAACGACCGTTTTTCTTCCCACCCGACCCAGCGATGAATCGCTGGGCTATTATCAAACGACCGTGCGGGTCGAACCAATCGGGAGCTTGTGTAAAACAAGGAGGGCAACGCCCTGGGAAGAAACACCATCACCGGCATGCCGGCCCAACGGGCCAATCGTTCGGCGAATGGTTGCACGCTGGGCCGATAGGGTAATCGTTGGTTATCTGGCCAACGTCCTCAGGGTGTTGCCCTGGGCTAGGCGGGCCTTCGGCCCGCTGCCACCAGGATCGCTCAAACGCAGTCATCGTTCCAGAGTATGGAGGCCGCAAAGGAATGCGCGGCCTGAATGTGTTCGGCCCGTAGTCCGACGCAGTTCCGGGGCAAGGAAGGCACGTTACCAGGCCACCGCGGCCGAATCATCTGTCGTGATCTTCAAACCACTGGCGATCAATCCTCCTCGGTTGCCCGGTCAGCTTCAAGATAAATCCACCAGACCGAAAACGTATCTGGTTGCTGCGGCCCGCCTGCGAATGGAAATGAATTATCCACTCATGCCCATTCGAATCGGAGTCGGCTCGTGCCAGAACCTCCCCCCGTTGAATCCGGTCAATCTCCAGGTCTTCCTTGTATTCCAACTCCAGGTCAATGGCTAGCTTTTTCACTTTGCTGAAGGTTAGCAGCGCCGGCGCGACCACGAAATTCACGTTTCCGTGAGGTCCTTGGGGAGCCTCGATCCACTCCAGGATATAGTCGATGTCCAAGATGAGATCAAAATCGAACCCCTCTTCGGGATTTCGAATGCGAATGGCATGGACGTGGCAGTCGTGCCATGAAAGGCCAGCAACATCTTGTTCAGTCCATCGCGTCGGGTAAGTCGCTCCGTCCATCTCTATACCCGAAAATCCTTTAACGGCGCATCGAGGTCTGGCGCCATGTAGGTCACCGTCCCGCGCATCGTTCCCAGCTTGCGCGGCGAGGATGGTTTTTCAGCAGGCGTTAGACGAGCTACCCGTACGTCGCCCTCGGTAATGACGATCTGGTCGCCGGGCGCAAGACCGTGGACCAACTCGGGCAAGGTGGCTTGGACCTGAGCAAGTGTTATCGCAGTCATGGTGATAGCTCCCCAAGAATTGAGCTACGACCATTATGACCCGACAGACTAACCCGTCAAGAACCGCTCGATGCACAGCGGCTCGACAACGACAGCACGGAAACCGATCCGGCCGGCCTACACGTACTGTGCCAGCCGCTCGACGACGGCGCCTTGCGGGTCGCGGATGGTGACTTCCAGCGGCATTTGGCCGGGCAGGCTGTGCGTGGCGCAGCCGAAGCACGGATCGTAGGCGCGGAAGGCCATCTCGACCATGTTCAGCAGGCCCTCGCTCACCTTGCCCTTCTTGATGAGCCCCTGGGCGGCCTTTTTGACGGACATGCAGATCGGGGCGTTGTTGTTCGTCGTGCCGACGATCAGATTCACCTTGGTGAGGATGCCGCGCTCGTCGGTCGTGTAATGGTGCGTCAGCGTGCCGCGCGGGGCCTCGACGCAGCCGACGCCGTCGGTCGGAGTCTGCGTCGGCAGCACGCGGTATTCCTTCGAGGTGATTTGTGGATCCGTGGCCAACTCGACCCAGCGCTCGGCCGCGTAAAGCAGTTCGATTAGCCGAGCCCAGTGCGTGGCCAGCGTGTGGTTGATCGGCTTGCCGCCCAACGTGTCGTACATCCGCTTGTACTCGGCCTGGGCTGCCGGCGTGGCCATCGCGTCGGCCGCGTTGCAACGGGACAGCGGCGTGGCCTTGTAAACGCCGGAGTCCTCGCCGTCGACGAAGCCCTTCCAGCCGATCTTCTTCAGGTACGGGAACTTGAGGTACGACCACGGCTCCACGCGCTCGGCGACGTA